>JBGPYQ010000092.1:0-12034 GCA_041493345.1 Gammaproteobacteria bacterium
GATTGCGGCTACGTGCGCTCGCTCGACGACAAGGAGCACAGGAACGGCGGCGAATTGACCCTGACGCACGTGTCTCACAGCGCGCGCTTCCTCAGGGAGTACCTGCCCGGAATCGGCATGGGCGAGGTGGCGGACATCGCCGCGGCCCTTGTCCATTTCTCCGGTTACGAAATCCCGGTGGCGCAGATCAAGGTACCGTCTCTTTCGTACAAACTGCTCGGCAGCCTGCTTGGTTCGGCCGACATCATTGCGCAGATGTCCGACCGCTGCTACCTCGAAAAATGCCGCGACCGCCTTTATCCGGAATTTCTCGCCGGCGGAATCACCCGCAGACGGCTCCCGGACGGAAAGGAAGAGGTGGTGTACGAATCGGGAGCGGACCTCGTGAGGAAGACGCCGCGCTTCTACGACGGGGCCACCCGGCGCCTCGACGCCGATCTGGGCGGAACGCACAAATACGCTCAGGAGCACTTCGGCGGGCAGCACCTGTATCTTGAAGAAGTCAGAAAGAACATCCGGTTCGCAAAGACCATCAACGACGATGAAGGCACCGCGGCGCTGAGGCGAAACCCGCCGAAGACGATTCCGGCCCGCGCGAAAGACGACCCCGAGTAGGATCTTCTCCGCGTTTGCGCGGCAAGCCGAGCTTTTCCTGGAACAGGACATCCCGAGACACAGCCCGCGCCAGTACCTCGAGTTCGGCCGTATCGATCTGCCGCGGCCGCGCCCTGTTCGTTCGCGCTGAGACGCCGGTTTACGACGGGCGGCCCGGGAGAAACTTGAGCGGATCGACCGGTTTTCCGAGACGCCGGATCTCGAAATGCAGCTTGGCCTGGCTCGAATCGGTGTTGCCCACTTCCGCGATCTTCTGGCCTTTCACGACGTTCTGTCCTTCCTTCACCAGAAGGGTATTGTTGTGGGCGTAGGCCGACAAGAAAGTCTGGTTGTGCTTGATGATGATGAGCTTGCCGTAGCCGCGCAGTCCGATCCCGCTGTAGACGACTTTGCCCGATGCGGAAGCAAAGACCGGATCGCCGATCTTTCCGTTGATGTCCAGGCCCTTGTTGGTGGCTTCCGAAAAACCTGCGAGGACTGTTCCCGACGCCGGCCATCCCCAGTTCACGCTGTCGCCGCCCTCGGCCTCGCTCTCCGGTTTCTGCGGTACCGCGGGCTGCGGTTCGGCCTTCGTATCCGGTTTCATCTCCGGCAGCCCTGGGCGCGTCAGCAGCGCCACATTGTCCGCGGTATACGGCAGCTTCAGGGCCCTGGGTCCGGTCTTGAGCATGTCGCCGGAGGGACGCGGCCCTTCCGCGGCGATCGGGCGCGGTTCGCTGCGTTGCACATCGGCGCCGAGCGGGCGCGGTTCGCTGCGCTGCACGTCGGCGCCGAGCGGGCGCACCTCGATCGGGCCCGGCACGCTCGCCGGCTGCACCTGAACCCCGGCTTCCGGCGGACGAAGCCGCAGGACCTGCCCGCCATAGATGGCGCGGGGATCGGTGATTCCGTTCCAGTCGGAAAGCTCGCGGTAACCGATACCGTTGTCGAGCGCGATGCTGTACAACGTATCGCCGCGGTTGACGATATAGGTTTCCGGCCGCGACTCGGGCGAGAGCGCGGCGGAAGGAGCGGGCTTTACCGCCGGCTGCCGCGCAATCGGGCGCTCAACGACGGGCGCCCGATACTGGCTCGCGCACCCGCCGAAAATCGCCGCAGCCAGTGTCCAGGCTGCCGCACTTCGCAGATTCATTGTTTGCCGCTCCTCAACGGGACAAAGCGCACGCCATCGAGCCATTGTTCGGTGAATCCGGCCCTCGTGCGCTCGATCAGGCAAAGCACCTGATCGCTCGCCCCCAATGGAGCGATCATTTTGCCACCCGCGGCCAACTGCTGCAAAAGCGCCCCCGGCACCTTCACCGCGGCGGCCGCGACGATGATGCCCCCGAACGGCGCGGCCTCGGGCAGCCCCTGCATGCCGTCGCCGTGGACCAGCCGCAGGTTCGCGATCCGCAAGGGGCGCAGGTTGGAGCGGGCCTTGTCCACCAACCCGGCGATGCGCTCAATTGAATACACCTCGTGCGCAAGCTGCGCAAGAAGCGCGGCCTGATAGCCGCAGCCTGTACCGACTTCCAGGACGCAGTCCGGCCGCTTTCCGCCTCGCAGCGCCTCCAGCATGCGCGCGATCACGAAAGGCTGCGAGATGGTCTGTTCGAACCCGATCGGCAATGCCGTGTCCTCGTAGGCGCGGCTGGCGAGCGCTTCATCGACAAAAAAGTGCCGCGGCACGGCGGCCATCGCCGCAAGGACCGCTTCGTCCCGGATGCCTTTGTCCCGCAGCCGCGAAACCATGCGATCGCGCGTGCGCTGCGAGGTCATCCCGATGCCGCGGGTTTTCGACAGTATCACTGGGCCATCCACGCCTTCACCAGCGGGATCTGCTGCTGGTGAGTCAAATCCATCTGCAACGGCGTGAGCGATACCCGGTCCGCCGCCACGGCATGAAAATCCGTTCCCGGGCCTGCGTCCTGCGCGCTTCCCGCGGCGCCGACCCAGTACACGCTTTCGTTGCGGGGGGTGAGCGTCTTGATAACCGGCTCTGCCTTGTGGCGCTTGCCGAGCCGGGTCACTTCGAAACCCTTCAGGGCCTCGTACGCGAGGTCGGGCACGTTGACGTTGAGCAGCACCGCCTGGGACGGCGGCCGCGTCTGAAAGCGCGCAACCAGCTCGGCCGTGACGCGCGCCGCGGTGTCGTAGTGCCTGCCGGCCTTGCTCGCCAGCGAGATCGCCAGGGACGAGATCCCGAGGAGATAGCCCTCGGTCGCCGCCGCCACGGTGCCGGAATAGATCGTGTCGTCACCCATGTTGGCGCCGAGATTGATTCCCGAGATCACCATGTCCGGCAGCGCCTCGAGCAGACCGGTGACCGCGAGGTGGACGCAGTCGGTCGGGGTCCCGTTCACGAAAAGGAAACCGTTCGCCGACTTGCGCACCGAGAGCGGGCGGTCGAGAGTCAGCGAGTTGGAGGCGCCGCTGCGGTCGCGCTCCGGCGCAACGACGGTGACGCTGGCGAGGCTGGAGAGCGCTTCCGCGAGAATCTCGATGCCGGGCGCGAAATACCCGTCGTCGTTGCTGAGCAAAATGCGCATGTGGGCCGATTATACTGCCCGCGTCTGCGCCTAATGCGCGAATCGGGCTTCATGTCGGAGCTCTCCGCGCGCTAGCGCCGCGCGGCGGCCACTACGCCGCGCACATTCTCGATCGCCGCGAGCGTGCGGCGCAGATGGTCGACGTCGTCCACCTCAACGGTAAAATTCATGGACGCACCCTCGTTGCGGCTCTGGGTCTTCACCGCGACCACGTTGATTTTCTCGCGCGACAGCACTTCCGTGACGTCGCGCAGCAGTCCCTGCCGGTCGTTCGCCCGCACGACGATGTCGACCGGGTACACCTGGCCCCCCCGGTCGCCCCATTGCGCGCTGATCGTGCGCTCGGGATAACGCGAGATCAGGCGCGCGAGGCTGGCGCAATCGCGGCGATGCACCGAAACTCCGCGGCCTTTGGTGATGAAGCCGGAGATCCGGTCCGGCGGCGCCGGCCTGCAGCAGCGCGCAAGCTGCGTGAGCAGGCGATCCACGCCGACGATCAAAATGCCCTGGGATGTCTTGGCCGCGCGCGCCTTGTGCGCCTTCGGCGGGGCAGGCTGTTCCGGTTCCTCCTTCCCGCGCAGCGCGGTCTGCAATTGCCGCGGGCCGACTTCCTCGCGTCCCACCGCGACGAACATGTCCTCGGGCCGACCGAAACCGAGGCGCCGCGCCAGCTCCTCCAGGTTCGCCGTCCGCTTGTCCTCGCGCTGCAGCTCGCGTCGCATCTCGCGCTCAACGCTCGCGCGCCCGGCGGCGATGACGCCCGCCAGCTCCTGGCTGTTGAACCACTGGCGCACCTTGTTGCGCGCGCGCGAGCTGCGGATATAGCCGAGCGCCGGGTTGAGCCAGTCGCGGCTGGGTCCACCGGACCGGGCGCCGGACTTGGCCGTGATGATCTCGACCCGCTCCGCGTTTTTCAGCCGGTAGTCGAGCGGGACGATGGCGCCGTTCACCTTGGCGCCGCGGCAGCGGTGGCCGAGGTCGGTGTGCAAGGCGTAGGCAAAGTCCACCGGCGTCGCCCCGTGCGGAAGATCGACCACCCGGCCCTGCGGGGTGAGCACGTAGACCGTGTCGCCGAGCGCCGCGTGCTTGGACTGCTCCACCCAGTCGGAGGCATCGACGATTTCGTCGCGCCATGCGAGCACCCGCCGCAGCCAGGCGATTTTCTCGTCGAAGGGATCGCTTTTTCCGCTCGCGCGCTTTGCTCCTTCCTTGTAGCGCCAGTGCGCGGCGACGCCGAGTTCCGCGTCGCGGTGCATCTCATGGGTGCGGATCTGCACTTCGAGCGCGCGCCCGTGCGGCCCGATCACGGCGGTGTGCAGCGAGCGGTAGCCGTTGGCCTTCGGCCGCGAGATGTAGTCGTCGAATTCGCTGGGGATGGGCGCCCAGAGGTTGTGCACGACGCCGAGCACCGTGTAGCAGTCCTTCACCTCGCCCACCAGCACGCGCACGCCGCTCACGTCATGAATATCTTCGAAATCGAGCGACTTCGCGCGCATTTTTGTATAGATGCTGTAGAGGTGCTTCGGCCGGCCGCTGGTTTCGGCGTCGATTTCCGCGCGGGCAAGCTCGCTTCGGAGCTTCCCCATCGCTTGCTCGATGAATCCCTCGCGCTCGCCGCGGCGCTCGACGAGCATCCCGGCGATGCGCTTGTAGAGCTCCGGCTCGAGATAGCGGAAGGACAAATCCTCCAGCTCCCACTTGAGCTGCCAGACGCCCAGCCGGTTGGCAAGCGGCGCATAAATGTCGAGCGTTTCGCGCGCCGTCGTCCTGCGCTCCGCGTCGCTCGCGCGTGCGATCCAGCGCATGGTCTGCGTGCGACTCGCCAGCCGCAACAGCACCACGCGGATGTCCTCGACCATGGCGAGCAGCATCTTGCGCAGCGCTTCGGCCTGCGATGGCGAGCCCTTGCCCTGCGTGGCCGTTCTCGTGATGACGCGCAGCTGGTTCAGCCGCGATATGCCGGCGACGAGCGACGCGACGTTTGCTCCGAACGATTCCTTCAGCTTCTCTTCGCTGTCCGGGATATAGGCAGGAATCGCAAACAACGCGCCGGCAGCGCGCGCATCCGCGTCGAGCCGCAGTTCCGCTGCGTTCCGCGCAAGCCCCAGCGCGTGCTCATAGGCGGGCTCGCCTGTGCCCAGCGCCTTGTTGCCGTATACGCTTGCGGCAAATTCAAGCGCCCGCTTGAGCGTGCGGCGCTCCTCGTCCGAGAGCCCCACGTTGAGGACATCGGATTCGCTGATTTCAGCGGGATCCGGGCGGGTAGAGGAAACCATAGTTGAAGTTTATCGCACGGGTTGGCATCGGCGAGTGCTCTCCCGGATAATGCGTCAATTCCCGGCCCTTCCATGCTGAATTTCCTCGCGCGGCACCGTCTGCTGCCTTACTTTCTGCTCTTCATCAGCGCCGCGTCCTGGGGCGGCAACTGGGTCGCGGCGCGCGCGATCTATCTCGATGTCCCGCCTTTCGCGCTGGTGTTCTGGCGCTGGGCGCTGGCGGCCGCGGTGCTGCTTCCTTTCGCCGCCGCGCAACTGCGCCGGGACGCACCGCTCATCCGGCGCCATCTCCCCGCGCTGTCCGCGTTCGGCGTGATCGGCGCGGCCGGATTCACCATGCTCGGTTACTGGGGGGTGCGCTATACGACCGCGGTCAACGCTACGCTGCTCAATGCCTCGCTCCCCCTGTTCGTGGTGCCGCTATCCTGGCTGCTGCTCAGGCTCACGGTGAGCCGCAGGCAGGCAGCGGGGCTCGCGCTGTCGCTTGCGGGCGTGGCCTGCATCATCAGCGCCGGGGACGCGCTCGCCCTGGTGCGGCTCTCGCTCAATCCCGGCGACATTCTGCTGCTCGGCGGAGCGCTGCTTTGGGCGCTGTACACCGTCGGGCTGAAATGGCGCCCGCCCCTTGGCCCGCTGTCCTTCCTGTTCGCTACCGTCGCGGCGGGCGCGCTGTTCTCGGCGCCGTTCTATCTCTGGGAAATCCATGCCGGCGGGGCGATGACGGTATCGGCGAAAACCGCTGGCGCGATCGCTTACCTCGCGATCTTTCCGTCCCTGATCGCCTACATCTGCTGGAACCACGCCGTTCCCCTGGTCGGCCCCAACGTCGCCGGATTCTTCAATCCGCTGATACCGGTTTTCGGCACGCTGTTCGCGGTCCTGTTCCTCGGCGAGCAGCTGCTCCTCTACCACCTCGCCGGGTTCGCCCTGGTGCTGGGCGGCGTCGTGCTCACTTCGAAGCGCTGAATGGGCTTCCTGCGCGACTGGCGCCGCAAGCGCGTGCTGAAAAACACGCGCCTCGACGAGGCGCTGTGGACGAAAGTCGCCTCCAGGCTGCCCTTCCTGCGCGGCCTGTCGCACGAGGAACTGGCGCGGCTGAAGCAGCTCGTCATTCATTTCCTCGCGGAAAAGGAAATGCACGGCGCGCACGGGCTGGAGCTCACCGGCGAGGTCCGCTTTTCCATCGCGGTGCAGGCCTGCCTGCCCATCCTCAATCTAGGCCTGGACGTCTATCAGGGCTGGGTGGGCGTGATTGTTTATCCGGGCGAGTTCCGCGTGCGCAAGGAGGAAACCGACGAAAGCGGCGTGGTCCACACCGTGGATGAAGAGCTGGCCGGGGAAGCCTGGCCGGGAGGTCCGGTGGTGCTCTCCTGGCAGGATGTCGGAATGTCCGAGGCCGGCTACAACGTGGTGATCCACGAGTTCGCCCACAAGATCCACATGGAAGGAGGAGGCGACGAGGATTTTCCCGCGGCGCGCGCCGAAATGAATGCCAAAAAATGGCGCGAGACGCTGGAGCTTGCCTACGAGCGTTTCTGCGGCGAGGTCGATGCCGGCCGGCCGACGTTGATTGACGACTACGCCTCCGAGCACCCCGCGGAGTTCTTTGCCGTGATGAGCGAGACCTTCTTCACCCAATCGGCCGTGCTCGCCCGCGATTACCCCGAGCTCTATTTGCAACTGGCGCTGTTCTATCGGCAGGATCCCGCGGGAAGAGCGGGCGGTTAGCGGCGCCTTGAGTACCGCGTTTCACGCCGGGCCCGTGCCGCGCGCGGCGCCGTGGATAACCCTCTACCCGCGGAGATTCCACTTAAGAAACCCCTCCGGACTGTCTTAACGAGTGGGGCCAGTTCTCTCTGGACGGAAGCGGCAACGATATTCCCCGGATCAGTTCAGGTCCGCGATGTAATGCGCGAGATTGTCGATGTCTTGGTCGGACAGCGTGCCGGCCACGCTCGTCATGTTACCCGCGTCGTTGGTGCGGATCCTGGCCTTGAAATCCTTCAGCTGCTTGACAATATACGCATAATGCTGCCCGGCGACGCGCGGGATTTCGTTTTGCCCCGAGAAGCCGCCCTGGTGGCACATCGGGCACAGCACCTCGTTGGTTTTCTTCGAGCCGGCGGCAACCTTGTCCGCGTCAGCCTTGAAGCCGTTTGGCGCCTGCTTCTGCGCAGCAAACCAGTTGCCGAGCTCGATCATTTCGTCACGCGTCAGATCGGCCACCATGGCCGACATCACCGGATCCCTGCGCCGCCCCTCCTTGAAATCCTTGAGCTGTATGTAGATGTAACGCCACGACTGGCCAGCCAGGATCGGGTATTGCGGATCAGTCGAATTGCCGTTCGGGCCATGGCAGGCAACGCAGACCTTCACCTTGGCGGGGAGAATCCCGGCTGCCTGCGGGAATGCGGGCGCAGCTGCGTTGAATGCCGCGGCCGCGGCCGCGGCACGAACAAGACGACGCATGGACATCGAGAAACCAAAAAAAAACGACCACCCTGCGCAACGCGGAGTGGCCGTGGTTGGACGTGACGGGCTACGGCAACGCGAACACGAACACACTGTTCCCGCGCTTGGCGTCGATCTGGTTGTTGCCGCCCGCCGCGACCGCGACATACTGCTTGCCGCCCACCATGTACGACACGGCCGGCGCGTTGACGCCCGCGCCGCAGTTGTACTTCCACAGTTCCTTGCCGTTCTTGGCGTCGAACGCCTTGAACCAGCCGTTGGCTTCGCCGTTGAACACCAGGCCGCCGGCCGTGGCGAGCACTCCGCCGATCAGCGGCTGCGGCGTCTTCGCGCCCCACGCCACCTTGCCGGTGTCGAGGTTTACCGCGACCAGCCGGCCCCACTGCTCTTCGGAGGGGATCGTCTTGAACGCGCCGCCCAGCCAAAGCTTGCCGCCGGGATACGGCGTGGCCTCGACGTGATAGGTCATCGGCTGGTGCAGGTTCGCCGCATAAGCCATCCGCAACTTCGGGTTGACCGCCATCGGCGACCATTCGACGCCGCCGTTGGCGCCCGGCAGCATCCGCGCGCCGTCCTTCGTCGGCAGCACCCACATGTTCTCCTGCGGGATCATCGCTTCCGAGAACCGGATCAACTTGCCGGTGTTGCGCTCGTGGACGTAGATGTGGCCGGTCTTGCCGCCGTGGATCACCACGTCAACCGTCTTGCCGTTCTTGTCCTTCGCCCGCGTCAGGATCGGCGGGCTGACGGCATCCAGGTCCCACACGTCGTGGGCGATGTACTGGAAGTGCCACTTGTACGTGCCCTTGTCGAGGTCGACGGCGACCATCGAGTCGGTGTACAGGTTGTCCCCGGGACGGATCGCGCCGTACAGGTCGGGGGAGGGATTGCCGGCGACAAAGAACACGGTGCGTGTCTTCCTGTCGATCGCAGGCGTCATCCACACGCCGCCGCCCAGCGTCTGATAGAAGTCACCGCCCTTCTCGGCCAGCATCTTCTTCTCCGCGGCGATGTCGCGATGCATGTTGCGGGCCGTCGCGTCGTTGACCGCCCAGACGCCTTCATGCCCCTTTTCCGGGATCGTGTAGAACGTCCACAGCAGCTTGCCGTCCCTGGCGTCGAACGCCTTGACAAAGCCGCGCACACCGTACTCGCCGCCGTTGGTGCCGATCAGCACCTTGCCGTCGACGACCGCAGGCGCCATCGTTTCCGAATAGCCCTTCTCGGGATCGGCGATCTGCGTTGCCCACAGCAGCTTGCCGGTCTTGGCGTCAAGGGCGACCAACATCGCGTCGATCGTGCCCATGAACAGCTTGCCGCCCTCGATTGCGACGCCACGGTTGTTGTTGCCGCAGCAGACCGTGACGATCGCGCCGAGCTTGTGCTTGTAGTGCCAGTATTCCTCGCCCGTCCTCGCGTCGATCGCATAGACGTGGTTGAACGAGGTCGTCAGGAACATCACACCGTCGATGACGATCGGCGCGGTCTCCATGGATTCGAGCACCGCAGTCTGGAACACAAAGGCCGGCTTCAACTTGCCGACATTGCTCGCGTTAATCTGCACCCCGGGGTAGTAGCGGGTCTGGTCGTAGCTGCCATTGGAGTGGATCCAGTTCTTCGCGTTGCCGCCGGCGGCGTTTAACATCGCCTGGGTAACGGCCGACGGGGCCTTCGCCATCGGCTTGGCGGTCGTCGTCGTGCCACCGCTGATTTCCTGCGCAAGCGCGGCGGGTGCGCACGCCACCCACAAGGTGAAAAGGGCAGCCATGCCTAGCATCGAATTTCGGTATCGCATATATCCTCCAAGATGTTTTGAGTTCCCGATTCCTGCGCCGCAATGCCTCCGCGATCGGCCAAGAGCCAGGAGGTCAGGTCGCTTCGACATAAAACGGCTTATACTCCCAAGCTCCCGCCGTTGCAATGTAGGCCACATTGGTGCGACGCAAGATGCGCTGCCGCTCAAGGAGGATTCCGATGCCGTCTCCTGCCCGCCCCGCGGTTGCCGTTCTCGCTTTCGTGCTCGCGCTCGCCGCGGGTGCTCCGCCGACGCTTGCCGACGGCGAGGAAAACCTCTCGGTCAACGCCCGGCTGCTGGTCTCTGCGCGGGACGGGGACGCGTCCGGCGTCGAACGCACGCTCAAGGAAGGCGCGTCGGCGAACTCGCGCAACCGGCTCGGCGAAACGGCGCTGGTCATCGCGCTGAAAAAAAACGATTTCAGAATAGCAAGGGCAATGCTCGACGCGGGCACCGACGTCAACCTTGCGGCCGTAAACGGCGTGACGCCGCTGATGGCCGCCGCGTACGCCGGACAGACCGAGTTCGTGAAGGAGCTCCTCGCGAAGGGCGCCGAAGTGTACGCGCTGGACCGGCTGAATAAAAACGCGATGACCTACGCCGCCGGGGAAGGCCACGCCGAAATCGTCAGGCTGCTGCTCGCCAAGGGCGTGGACCCGAACGCCGTCTACCAGAACGACCTGACAGCGCTGATGTGGGCCGCGGGAGGAGGGAAAACCGGGGCGGTGAAGGTGCTGCTCGACGCCGGCGCGCGGACGGACCTCAAGGACAATCGCGGCAAGACCGCCGCCGACATCGCACGCGAGTTGAAGCAAGACGACACCGTGCGGCTGATCGAGTCGCCCAGGGCGACGAAGAGCGCGACTGCGGGCGGCTGATCAGGCGGAACCGGGCTTGCGCGGGCGGCCCGATCCCATAGTGTCCACGGGCTTAGGCGGCCAAAAAAAGAATAAAACTGCCAGCACCCGTATCCCCTTTTTACCATGCAAACGGAAACCTACACCAGAACGGCAATCGTTTTGCACTGGCTGATTGCAGTGTGCGCGTTCGGCCAGATTACGCTGGGATTGTGGATGATTGCCATCCCCAAAAGCCCGCCCGGGATGCGCGCTTATTGGTTCAACGTGCACAAGTCGGTCGGCATTACGCTGGGTGTGCTCATACTCGCGCGCGTGCTCTGGCGTCTTGCTCACCGCGCCCCTCCGCTGCCGTTGACGATGCCTGACTGGCAGCGCATCACGGCGAAGGCAAGCCATTTTCTGCTATACCTCTGCATGCTGACCATGCCGCTCACTGGCTATCTGGGCTCATCGTTCACGAAGTACCCAATCCTGTATTTCGGCATGCGGCTTCCGCACTGGGGCTGGGATGCGCCCGCCCTCAAGGAGCTATGCAGCCAGATACACTTCGCCACGGTCATCGGATTCATGATGTTGATCGCGATCCATATCGCCGCCGCGCTGAAGCATCTCTTCGTCGTTCGCGACGGCGTGTTCCAGCGCATGTGGCCCTGGGCCGCGCGGTCGGTAAAGGACTCCTCCTGAACCGAAAGCTCGTCCCGATGTTCTTCGTAAGAACAGACCTCACAATTGTATTCGCTGCGGCGGCGCTTCTTGTACCCGGTACTGCGCCGGCGCAAAATCCCGCCACTGCGGTCGAATCGCCCGCAGTGCATGTGATCGGCACCACCCCGATACCCGGCCTGGGCACGCCGATCGAAGAGGTGCCCAGCCAGGTGCAGAGCCTCTCGGCGCGGGAAATCGCGCGCCAGCCGCAGCCGGACCTGCCTTCGCTCCTGGAGCAGGGCTTTTCGGGCGTGAGCGTTTCCAACGGCCAGGGCAATGCGCACCAGGCCGAGGTGGTATTCCGCGGCTTCAGCGCCTCGCCACTGCTGGGCGCTCCGCAGGGAATCTCGGTTTTTCTTGACGGGATACGCGCCAACGAGGCCTTCGGCGACAACGTCAACTGGGACCTGATCCCGGCCAACGCAATCGCCACCACCCATCTGATCTCGGGATCCAACCCGGTGTACGGGCTGAACACCCTGGGAGCGGCGCTATCGATCAACACCAAGTCGGGATTCAGCTTTCCCGGCCAGTCGGCCCGGCTGGTCGGCGGCGCCTTCGGGCGCGCCGGCCTGGAGTTCGAAGGCGGAGGCCATGGGAAAAATGCCGACTGGTTCATCGCCGGCAACTCGCTGGACGAGCACGGCTGGCGCGACCATTCGCCGAGCGCGATCCGGCAGCTGTTTGCCAAGACAGGATGGCAGGACGACCGGACCGACATCGACCTGACCCTGGCGCTTGCGGACAACCGGCTGCAGGGCACGCAGGCGCTCCCGGTATCGA
>JBGPYQ010000126.1:0-9359 GCA_041493345.1 Gammaproteobacteria bacterium
CGCCACCTTTCCCTGAACGCCCGCTACTACTGGGGACTGGGCGGGGCGCTGGACCGGGTAAGTTTTCATCAGGTCGGCACCGGTACTTCTTCGCTACGCAACGAGCGCGTGGTGGCGCTCGTCGCCGGGGTTGACACGCGCCGCTGGCAGTGGCTCTCCGAAGGCCCGAGCCAGGGGCAGCAGCTGCGCCTGTTCGCCGAAACCTCGAACGGCCTGCGCGGAGATTTCACGGGCAATGTCTATCGCTCGGACTGGCGCGCCCACTTTCCCCTGGGCAAGACGGTGCTTTCGCTGCGCTGGAACGAAGTCTATGCGCAGCCCGGCGCCGAGGCGATCAAGCTGGGCGGCAATTCTTCCGAGGAGGCGTTTGCCCTGCCGGTACTCAATCAGCGCGAGTTTCCCCTTCGCGGCTACACCAGCGGCGAAGCGGTCCTCACCGGGCATCGCGCGCGCCTGGGCACGCTCGAATGGCGAATTCCGATCTCCGACGTCGACCGGCATTTCATGGTCCCGCCGGTGGGACTGAACCGGGTTTCGATGAGCGTGTTCGCCGACACCGGCTCCGCCTGGGAGATCGGGGCGCCGCAACACTATTTTCGCGGCGTCGGAGTCGAGCTGCTGTCGGAACTGCGCCTCGGATACCTGCTGGGGCTGCAGGCGCGGGCGGGCGTGGCAAGAGGGCTCGATGGGCCCGGCAAGACGGTCGGCTACCTGCGCGTCGGACGCTCGTTCTGAGCGATGGATGCCGATGATTCGAGGTAGCCCGCTTCCTGTTGGCGGCTAACGGCGAGCACCCGCACGCGGTCGCGCTGCTCGTCGTAGCGGTACAGCGCGAGGTAGCCCGATTTTCCGCGACTTCTTCACGCTGAACGGATGCCGCGATCTCCTCATGCATGTCCAGGAACATGATTTCACGCTGCCCCGTATTGCAGAATGCCTGGATCGGTTGGGCCTGCGATTCCTCGGTATTGAGTGCGAGGCGCAGACGCAGGATCGTTTCCGGGAAATGTTCCCCGAGATCAGTGCCCGCACCGACCTCGAGGCCTGGCATCGTTTCGAAGAGGCTTGCCCTCAGGCATTCAAGGGGATCTATCAGTTTTGGTGTTGCCGGAAGCCGGACTAACCCGGCCCGCGTCCGGCGGGCGGCGGCGCAGCAGGCGCTTGGCGCCGCTGATGGCGTCGTCGACGTAGGTGAAGACGACCGGAATCACGAGGAGCGACAGGAACGTCGAAGTGATCAGCCCGCCGATCACCACGATCGCCATCGGAGCGCGGAAACTCGGGTCGGTGCCGAAGCCGATCGCGATCGGCAGCATGCCGGCGCCCATCGCCACGGTGGTCATGACGATCGGCCGCGCGCGCTTGTGGCAGGCGTCGAGCAAGGCATCCCACCGGTTGACCCCTGGCCGGCCGTCTATGCCGCGGCGGGCGAGGAACACGTAGTCGATCAGCAGGATCGAGTTCTTGGTCGCGATCCCCATGAGCATGATGAGGCCGATCATCGACGGCATGGAGAGCGCCGTGTGGCTCAGAAGCAGCGCGAGAAACGCGCCGGGGATGGACAGCACCAGGGCCGCGAGGATCGTCACCGGCTGCACGAAGTCCTTGAACAGCAGCACCAGCACGATGTAGATGCACAGCACCCCGGTGAGCATCGCGAGGCCGAAGCTCGCGAACAGCTCGTTCATCGCCTCGGCGTCGCCGACCGTGGTCTGGATGACGCCGGGCGGCAGGTTCTGCAGGCTGGGAAGCGCGAGCGCCTGCGCCTCCACCGCGCCGAGCGGCTGCTGGTTGAGCTCGATCTCGAAATTGACGTTGCGCAGCCGGTCGTAGCGATCGATCTCGGCCGGACCGCTGTCGATCGCGAGCCGGGCGACGTTGCCGAGCATCACCGGCCCATGCTTGCCCGGAACCGGGAGCCGCTCGAGAAGCGCGAGATCCTGGCGCGCCTGCGGCGGCAGCTTGACCACGATCGGGATCTGCCGCTGCGACAGGTTCAGCTTGGCGAGGCCCTGGTCGTAGTCGCCGGCCGTCGCGATTCGCAGGGTGTCGGCAATCGCGGCGGACGTCACGCCCAGATCCGCGGCGCGGGCGAAATCGGGCCGCACCACCAGCTCGGGCCGCACCAGGCTCGCCGTCGTGGTCACGCTGCCGATGCCGGGGATCGTGCGCAGCTCGCGCTCGACTTGCCGGGCGTGCCCGGCGAGCAGCTCGCCGTTCTCGCTTGCCAGCACGAGGATGTACTTCTCGGCGGAGCCCCCTAATCCGACGCTGACCCGCGCGCCGGGCAGCGCCGCCAGCGTCTCCCGCAGATCGCGCTCGATCGCCTGCTTGCTTGTGCCCCGCCGGTCGCCGCGCGGGGTCATGTTGATGGTGAGCGTGGCCTTGCGCGCTTCGGCCGCGCCGCGCGGCGCGAAGGGATCGGCGCCGGCCGCGCCGCCGCCCACCGCGGTATACACCATCTTCACATGCGGGTTCTTCTCGACCATCGCCCGGGCCTGCTCGGCCGCGGCGAGCGTCTGCTTGAACGTGCTGCCCGGCGGCAGCGTGATGTAGACCTGCGTCTGCGACAGATCGTCGGGCGGGATGAAGCCGGTCGGGAGAAACGGTACCAGCGAAAACGAGCCGGCGAAGAAGACGATCGCGGAGAGCGTGGTCGCGATGCGATGCCCGAGGCACCACGCCGCCCAGCGCATGTAGAGCTTCATCCAGGCGGCCTCGGAATGCGCCTTCGTCGGCGGGCGCAGCAGGTACGCGGCCATCATGGGCGTGAGCATCCGCGCCACCACGAGCGAGAAGAGCACGGCGATCGCCGCGGTCCAGCCGAACTGCACGAAGAATTTGCCCGGCACGCCGTCCATGAACGCGGTGGGCAGGAACACCGCGATCAGCGTGAAGGTGGTGGCGATCACCGCGAGCCCGATCTCGTCGGCCGCCTCCATCGCCGCCTGGTAGGGCGCCTTGCCCATGCGCAGATGGCGCATGATGTTCTCGATCTCTACGATCGCGTCGTCCACCAGGATGCCGACCACCAGCGACAGGCTGAGCAGCGTCACCACGTTGATGGTGAATCCGAGGAGGTACATCGCGGCGAACGCCGGGATGATGGACAGCGGCAGCGCGGCGGCCGAGACGAGCGTCGCCCGCCAGTCGCGCAGGAAGAGCCACACCACGATCACGGCGAGGAGGGCGCCTTCGATGAGCAGCGCCATCGAGCCCTCGAAGTTCTCCACCACCGGATCGACGAAGTTGAATGCCTCGGTGACCTGCACGTGCGGGTGCTCGGCCTTCAGCCGCTCGAGCTGCGCGCGCACGCCGTCGGCGACTTCGACCTCGCCCGCGCCGCGGCTGCGCGTGATCTCGAAGCCCACCACCGGCTTGCCGTTGAGGAGCGCCGCCGAGCGCTGCTCGGCCACCGTGTCGGCGACGCTTGCCACCTGATCGAGGCGGACGCGGCGCCCGTCGGACAGCAAAATGTCCATGCGGGCGATCTCCTCGGCGGACTGCACCGTGGCGATGGTGCGCACCGACTGCTCGATCCCGCCGATGTCGGCGCGCCCGCCCGAGGCTTCCTGCTGGATCTGGCGCAGCTGGCGGGAGATGTCGGCGACGGTGGCGTTGAGCGCCAGCAGCCGCGCCGGATCGATCTCGACCCGCACCTCGCGGTCGACCCCGCCGACGCGCGCCACGGCGCCCACGCCGCGCACGGTGAGCAGGCTCTTGGCCACCGTGTTGTCGACGAACCACGAGAGCGCCTCGTCGTCGAGGCGGCTGGAGGCCACCGTGTAGGTCAGGATCGGCATGCCCGACAGGTTGAACTTCGAGATCACCGGATCGCGCAGGTCGGCGGGCAGCGTCGAGCGGATGCGCGACACCGCGTCGCGCACGTCATCGACCGCTTCCTGCGTCGGCTTCTCGAGCCGGAATTCGACCGTGACGCTAACGATGCCGTCCTGTGCTTTCGTGTAGATATGCTTGACGCGCTGCAAGGTGGCGACGGCGTTCTCGATCTTGCGCGCAACCTCGGTCTCCATCTGCGACGGGGCCGCGCCCGGCAGCAAGGCGGTGACGGTGACGGTGGGCAGGTCGATGTCCGGGAAATTCTGGATCTTCATCGCGCGGAAGGACGCCACGCCGGCCAGCGTCAGCAGGATGAAGAGCAGGACCGCGGGGATCGGATTGCGGATCGACCAGGCCGAGACGTTCATGATGTGCTCTTCGCCGCCCGCTCGCTTACTTGGATGCGGCTTTGACCGCCGGCACCGGCTCGTCGACGACGCGCACGACGTCGCCATCGGCAAGGAAACCGGCGCCGCTCGCGACCACGCGCGTATTCGGCTCCAGGCCGCCCGTGATCTCGATGCGCTCGCCGACGCGGCGGCCGACCGTGACCTTGACCTGCGCGACCTTGCTGTCCCCGTCGAGGCGATAGACATAGCTGAAGCCGTCGCGCAGCAGCACCGCGGATTGGGGCAGCGTGAGCGCGTTGCCCTTGCCCAGCTCGAACTCGCCGCGCGCGAACATGCCCGCGCGCACGCCGCTCGTGGTCGGCAGGTCGACGTAGACGACGGCGTTGCGGCTCTGCGCATCGACCGTCGGCGCCACCATCCGTACCTTGCCCCTGATGCGGGTCTCCGCCGTCGCTGTCGCGCCGGGCGGCGCGAGCGAGGCGGCCATGCCGGGCTTGATCCGTCCGAGCTCCGAGGCGGTGACCTCCGCGCGCCATTCGAGCCGGCCGCCGCGGATCAGGCGGAACAGCTCCTGCCCCGGCTGCGTGAGCGAGCCTGCGGTCGCCGCGCGGGAGGAGATCACGCCGTCGTCGGGCGCAATCACGCGCGTATGCGCGAGCCGCAGCTCATCGGCCTGGACTTTGGCGCGTGCGGCATTCAAGCGCGCCTCCGCGGTCGCCTCCGCGGTCAGGTACTGGGCGATCTGCTGCGCGCTGAACGCGCCGGTGTGTTCGATCTGGCGTGCGCGCGCCGCATTGGCGCGCGCTTCTGCAAGCGTCGCCTCGGCTTCCGCCGCGGCCGCCTTCGATTGCGCCAGCTCGGCGGCCATGGTGTCGCTGGAAACGCGGGCGAGGAGCTGGCCCTTCTTCACCATGTCGCCGACGTTGACCAGCACGTCCGTGAGCCGGTAGCCGCTGATCTCGGCGCCGATCACCGCCTCCTGCCAAGCCGCGATGTTGCCGTTGGCTGCGATCACCTGCGGCCACTCGGCCACTTGCGGCGTAATAAGGGTAACGCTGAGCGCCGGCTTGCCGGCGCTCGCCGCTTTCTTCTCGGCCGCCTTCCCCTCCTGCGCGCGCGGGGACAGCGTCCATGCACCAACGAGCGCGAGAAAGATAGCGATGGCGGCCGCTACGAGCGCGGTCCGTCGCGACTTCAGTTTGACGGCAGAGAAGTTCATGGCTTTTGCGTTGTTTCCGACATTCTGGTCGTTGCGGGGGCCTCGGGATCCTGCGCGCTCCAGCCGCCGCCGACTGCTTTGTAGAGAGAAATCCACGTGGCCACGCGCTCGCGCTGCACGTTCACCAGACCGGCCGCGGCCGTGAGTGCATTACGCCGCGCCTGTTCCAGATCGAACAGGGAGCCGGCGCCGACGCCCCAGCGCGCCTGCGCGGCGTCGAAAAACTGGCGAAAGCCGAGGGCGGCGCTCTGGGCGTCGGCCTCCCGGCGGGTGGCCGCGTCCAGGCGTACCAGGGCCTCTTCGACCTCGCGCACCGCCGTGCGTACGCGCTGCTCGTACCGCGCGCGCGCTTCGGCATAGCGGGCCTGCGCGGCGTCGACCGTGGCGGCGCGCCGGCCGGCGTCGAACAGCGGCAAGGAAAGCGCCGGCCCGATCGACCAGTTGGTGCCGTCGACGCGGCTGCTTCCGGAACGCGCGGCGACCGCCGAGATGGAGCCCGCGAGCGAAAGGCGAGGGTAACGATCCGCCTGCGCGGCGCCGACCTCGCCGGATGCGGCCAGGACCTCGCGTTCGAGCGCAGCCAGGTCGGGGCGCTGCATCAGCCATTGCGCCGGCACGCTCTCGATCGCAAACGCCCGCGGCTCCGGCAGCTGTGATGCCCTGGCATCCAGTTGCGCGCGCAACTCGCCCTCGGGCATGGCGGTGAGCGCGACGATGGCCTTGACCAGCACCTCGCACTCGGCGCGTTGCGCCACCAGGCGGTTCGAGGCATCGGCTGCGCTCGCGCTGGCGAGCGCGCTGTTGGCGGTCGACTCGAGGCCCGCGTTCACCTTGACCCGGGTGAGCTCCGCGGTGCGTCGCTGCGAGGTCGTGTCCTCGGCGTACACGTTCGCGAGCTGCTCGCAGGCGCGGTAGCCGACATAGGTAGCGGCCACTTCGGCTGCGAGGCTCACCCGCAGGTCGTGCCATGAGGCCTCGGCGCTGTCGGCGCGCGCACGCGCGGCGCGCACGTTGTTGCGGGTGTAGCCGAACAGATCGATCTCCCACAGGGTGTCCAGGCCGAGCGCCGTGCTCGTGGTGACGCCCGTCGGAAGCGGCACGACAGCGCGTGAGCGCGTGGCGCTTGCGCTTGCGTCCAGCGACGGGGCGTAGGCCGCGCCGCTGATGCGCACATTTGCCCGCGCCTGCGCGATACGGGCGGCCGCCTGCGCGAGATCGTCGTTGTTCGCCTGCGTGGCGTCGATAAGGCGGGACAGGAGCGGGTCGTCGAACTGGGTCCACCATTGCGCGAGCGAAGCGGCGCTGCCGCCGTGCGGCAGCGCCGGACGCGGCGCATTCCAGGCTTCGGGGAGCGCCGGCGCCTGAGCCGGGCCCGGCGGCGTCAGCGCACAGCCCCCGAGCGCGATGGCGAGGGTGCCGATGAGCGCGGTGGCGCGCGCAAGCTGCGCAGCCTCAGCCGGGCGGTCAAAGGGGCGAAGGGTGCGTACGGGATGCATGCTGCTTTTTCGGACTGGAGGTTTTCCGATTTTTCCTGCGGCGCGCGATCTCGTGGTCGAGGAGGGCGCGGCTATATCCCACCAGGCGATTGAGAATGAGCTCCGTCGCCTTCGGGCGGTTCAGCACGCTCGGCGCGAGCATCTTCATGATCTCCCGTGACAGGCAGTAGTCGTTGGCCATCGCGATCATCGCGAAGGCGAGTTGGTGGATGTCGGGATCGGGCTTTCTCAGCCCGCAATGGCGCGCGATAACGCCCGTGAGCGCCGTGTGCACCGGCAGGATCGTTTTCTCCGTGATCTCCCGGAACGCTGGGCTCGGCTCCAGCATCTCGCGCAGGTGCAGCCGCTTCACATGCTGGTCCAGATCGCGGTCGCCGGCGCCCGGGGGCATCAGGAACGGAGTGAGCATCCGCTGCATCGATGCCTCGAAAGGCAGCGCCGGGTGGTCGAAGCGCCCGAATGCCGCCGTCATCTCGGTGATCGGCTTGAGCAGCACGGCGCGGTACAGCCCTTCCTTGTCGCCGAAGTAGTAGTGAATTGCGGCAACATTGGCCTCGGCCGCTTCGCAGATCTCGCGCGTCGACGCCCCGGCAAATCCCTTGGCCGCGAAAATCGGCGTCGCATGGGCGATCAGCTGGTCGCGTGCGCCGCCCGCCCGATCGTTGCTCGACCGGTGGGTGGGGGCGCGCGCGTCATGGGGGCGCCGGGGGCCTGTTCTTCGCATAGGGCGGCGACTGTAACATACATTCAAGCAAGCGCTTGAGCTCAAGAAATCCGACAAGGAGCTGGTCGTCGGAACCACCGGGCCGGGCTCGAACGCGCACGACTTCCCGCTCCTATTGAAGGAGTTCGCGGGGGCGAAGTTCAGGCTCGTTTCCTATCACTTGTTCATTCCATGAAAAGTCAGCGCGGCTACGCGCCGAGCAGACGACGCGACAGCAGTGATTGCATGTCCCGCCTGCCATCGGTGATCACGTAAATGATCACTTGCTTCCCGATCACTCGGTAGATGACCCTGTAGGGTTTAAAGAATGATTGGCGATACTCCCGGATGCCCAGTGCCAATAATTCCTTCGGATGTGAACCGCGCTCTGGAAAAATAGCCAGACTTTCAGCTACCTCCATCAACCTGTCAAGCACGTAGTCCGCGCGGTTTGGTGAATCATGCTCCGCAATATAGCCGTGGAGATCGTCGAGATCACTTTCTGCGCCCGCAGTGAGTAGTACCTTGTATCGCATCAGGCGCGAGTTTTCCTGGCACGAAGTTGGCTCGCAACCTCGGCAATAGGTTTGAGCTTGCCTTCCTCGATCTCGCGGTTGCCGAGTGCCAATATTTTCAGCAGTGCGAGGGTTTCCTGCGTCTCCTCGTAGGAGGCAACGTCCTGGATGACAGCCTTGGCCTCGCCGTTTTGAGTGATTACCAGCGGTTCGCGCTTTTCGGCCAACTGATGAAGCACCTCGGCAGCATTGGCCTTCAGATAGCTGATCGGTTTGACTTGAGATGAGTAGCGCATGGCCTCTCCGGGATGGTTAGCAAGGACTGAATATAGTCCTTTAAAAGTCCTGTTACAAGGCCACGGTCGAGAGACGTCCGCTCTGTGGCGGGACGGACGATCATCGGCAGGGAGTTCATCTGTCTGCCTGGGGTGTGCGCCGTGACAAGGGCGCGCTTTCAGTGGGTGCAAGGCCCACCCGGCAACCGCTCCAGCCGGAAGCAACCGGAGCAACTATGGAGGGAACGAAATGGCTGAAGCCTTCGGATAGCGGGTAACACAAAGGTAACACCAGACCGCGCCCAAGGCCAGGAAAGGCCGCGCAAGGCAGAATGAGAGCCATGCAAAAGGTTTTCTCCACGATTGCCATACCCAGCAGCGAAGTCGAGATCAGCGCGGTCCGCGCGCAGGGCGCCGGTGGCCAGAACGTCAACAAGGTCTCCTCGGCGGTGCACCTGCGCTTCGACATCCGCGCATCGTCGCTCCCCGTTGCCTGGAAGGAACGTCTTCTGAGCCTGAGGGATCAGCGCATTACCGGAGAGGGCGTGCTGATCATCAAGGCCCAGCAGCACCGCAGCCTGGAACAGAACAGGGAAGACGCGCTCGAGCGGCTGCACGAGCTGGTCGCGCGCGCGGCCGTCGCCCCGCGCAAGCGCAAACCCACCCGTCCGACCCGCAGCTCCCGGAAAAAGCGCCGCGAAAGCAAGATCCGGCGGGGACAAGTCAAGAAGCTGCGGGGAAAGGTCCGCTCGAGCGCGGATTGAGCGGGCCGCCGAAAGAAGACGCTACTTCGCGGCGGTCTCGCGCAGGAACACCGGCAGGTCCGTCAGCGGCGGGCGTGCCGGGATCTGGCAGAACATATCGGCGACGAAGCCCCGGTGATAGCTGGTGTGGTTGACGACGTGCAGCATCACATCGCCGCGGCGCATCTTGCCCTGGTTTCCGCTGATCAGCGTGAAGC
>JBGPYQ010000169.1:0-7461 GCA_041493345.1 Gammaproteobacteria bacterium
CGATTTTCGCCACGCCTTCCTCGAAGCTTATCTTGGGCTTCCAGTCGAGCTCGGCGGTTATGTTCGTGATGTCCGCCCAGGTGCAGTCCGGCTCTCCGGGGCGCTTTGGAATGTGTATCTTCTCGCCGCCGAGCAACTCGACCAGCCGGTTGACCGATTGCGGGTTGCCGGCGCCGAGGTTCCAAAACCTGCCGGCGTGCTTCGTCTCGGCGGCGGCGAGAAAGGCGCGCGCGATGTCCGTGACGTACAGAAAATCCCGCTTTTGCGCGCCGTCTCCGACCACGGTAAGCGGTTTTCCGGCGAGCTTCTGGCGCAGGAAAACGCCGAACACCGCGCCGTAGGCGCCCGAGGTGCGCGAGCGGGTCCCGTAGGCATTGAAGATGCGGACCGAGTTTACCGGCAACCGGTATACCTGGTGCCAGTGGAAGGCCGCCTGCTCGCCCTGGTACTTCGAGAGCGCGTAGGGATATTGCGGCGCGATCGGGTGGTCTTCGCGCGTCGGCACCTTCGCCAGCCCGTAGCACGATGACGAAGCGGCGTACACGAACTTCCTGACCTGCGCCCGGCGCGCGCACTCGAGCATCCGCACCGTGCCCTGCACGTTCGACGACATGTACTCCGCCGGCCGCTCGATCGAGGGCACGATATCGCTTATGCCGGCAAAGTGGAAGACGTAATTCGCGCCGCGAAAGAGCGGATCATCGGGCTCGTAGCTGCGGATGTCGCGTTCCTCGAGCACGAAATCCGGATTCGACGCGTGTTGCGCGACGTTTTCCCGTCTGCCACCGGCCAGATTGTCGATCGCGCGGACGGCGAAACCGCGCTCGATAAGCAGATCCACCATGTGGCTTCCGATGAACCCCGCCCCGCCGGTGACGACGCCGACCTGGCGGCCGATCATGCCGCTTTCAGCGCCTTGAGCCGGCGGACGTTGAAATAGAAATTATTGTCCATGCTGTTCGGGAGCTTCCCCGCCTTGAAGGCGGCGCAAAGATCCCTCACGGCGTCTTCAATGGTGTGCTTCGGCTTGAAGCCCAACATGCGCTGAATCTTGTCCGAGTTCACGTGGTACGAGCGGATATCGTCTGTCGGGGTCGTGACGATAGGAATCTCGCCCTTTTCAGGAAACATTTCCTGCACCACGCGCTTGACGATCTGCGCGATTTCCATGATCGACATGTTCTGGAAACCGGCATTGAAGATCTGGCCGGCGATTTTTTCGTCGGGCACCGTAAGCAGAAGCTTGTACAGGTCGACCATGTCCTGAACGTGCAGATTCGGGCGCTTTTGCGAGCCGCCGAATACCGTGATTTTCCTGTTGTTGATGGCGTGATTGGTCAGTATGTTGACCGAGAGGTCCAGGCGCTGGCGCGGCGCGTAGCCGCACAAGGTCGCGGGCCGGATCGTCACGCAGACAAAGCCGGGCGACTGGTGCTTGAAAAGACGCGGCTCGCACATGCCCTTGTACTTGTTGTAGAGCGTGAGAGGAACCAGCGGGTGCTCCTCGGTAACGTCGGGGGCTTCGGAAACGCCGTAAACCGAGCTGGACGAGGCGTAGATGAAACGCTTCACCCCTGCCTGCTTCGCCGCAATGACCATCGGCTCGAAGGCGTCGAGGTTGATCGAGGTCGACAGTTTTTCGTCGAGCTCGAAGCTGGCGTCATTGGAGATGCACGCCAGATTGATCATGGCGTCGATGCCCTTGAGCGCGGCAGAGAGTTTTTTGACGTCGCGAATGTCGCCCTGGACGATCTTGAGGTCCGGATTGCCCTTCGGCAGAAATTCGTCGCCGAAGTACATGATGTCGTAGACAGTGACCTTGTAGCCCAATTCGAGCAGCTGGGGGGACAGGAGGCTGCCGGCGTAGCCCGCGCCCCCGGTGACGAGAATGTTCTTGAACATGACGCTTCCGTTGGTTGACTGAATCTGTTGCGAGCTCAGGCGGCCGCCCGGGTGGCAATGCTGTAGCCCGCCGCCTTCGCATCCTTGTAGAACATCTCGACGGTCTCGAGCGAATAGGCATCGAGGTCCTTTCCGGCCAGCGACAGCTTCTTCACGATGTCGTTGGTCGCGGTGATGATGTGACAGCCGACCGCCTCGGCCTGGAAAATATTGAGCAGTTCGCGCGGGCTGGCCCAGATGAGTTCCGCCTTCGGCTTTGCCTTCATTATCTTCACGGCCTCGGCCATGATCGGCATTGGATCGCGGCCGGTATCGGCGACGCGCCCGGCGAATACCGAGATGATCGCCGGGATTTCGGCGGCGAGCCGGTCGGTGACGCGCTTGACCTGGCCGGTGGTCATCATGGCGGTCACGTTCAACTGGACACCCGCCCGGGACAGCCGCTCGATGAGCGCTCCGCTGAACTCGCCCTTCGTGTTCGTGACCGGGACCTTCACGTAGATGTTCTTGCCCCAGGAGGCGATTTCAAAGGCCTGCTTTTCCATCTCGCCGAAATCGTCGGCGAACACCTCGAACGAAATCGGCCGGCCGCCCACGACCTGGAGCGCTTGCAGGGCAAAGGCCTTGTAGTCGGCGATGCCGGCCTTGCGCATCAGCGTCGGATTGGTAGTGAATCCCTTGATTGCCGGATTGGCTGCCATCTCCTTGATTCCGGCAAGATCGGCGCCGTCGGCAAACAGCTTCACCTTCAGATTGGTTGTCGGGCTCATTTGCTTAGTCCTTGTTTCTCATAATGGATTCGGCCAGAATTCGGCGGCTGGCCTCAGCCAGCGATTTTACTTCGATATAGGGCGGCTCGGGGCGTTTTTCGACGTAGCCGTAGTCGATGAAAAAATTGACGCACCCTGAAGCCTGGCCGGCCGCCACGTCCCGCCACCGGTCGCCTACCATGAAGCTTTGGCTGAGGTCGATGCCGAATTCACGGGCGGCCTGCAGGAGCATTCCCGGCTTCGGTTTGCGGCAATCGCAGCCGTCGGCATCGGCGTGAAGGCAGACTTTGATGTCATCCAGCGCCAAGTCGAACCGCAGGCGCCGGTGCATGGCCTCGATGATCTCGATTTTCTGCCTGCCGGTCGCCACGTCTGGCTGATTTGTCACGACGATATTCAGAAACCCCGCGTTGCGCAATGACGCGAGCGCATCGTTGACGCCCGCCAGGATTTCCAGTTCCGCGACCGACTCCGGCGGATAGGGCTTGCCGTCGCGGACGATCGACCGGTTGATGACGCCATCGCGGTCGAGGAAAACGGCGCGTCTCACTGGACCGCTGCGTCACCACTTCGTGGATATTTGCTGCAGGTCCGGGTGCGACACCAGGCAATGCCACACTACCGCCTGAAATGCTTCGGTATGCGGGGTCACCCGCGAGGTTTCGACTGTGGGCACGACCACAACGCAGTCGCCGACCTGCTTCGTATAGCCGCCGTCGCGTCCCACCACGCCGAACACCTTCAATCCGCGCTGTTTTGCTTCCTTGAGGCCGGCAACGATGTTGACGCTGACGTTCTTCTCCTCATTTCCGCCGCCGACGGAGAAAACCAGAACGGCGTCGTTCTTGCCCGCCCTGCTGGTCCTGAGCCATGCCGCGAACACCGTGTCCCAGCCCTCGTCGTTGGTGCGCGCGGTGAGCTCGGAGACGTTGTCAACCGGCGTATAGGCCTCGATGCCGCAGAGCTTGCGAAAATCATTCACGGCGTGGCTGCAATTTGCCGCGCTGCCGCCGACGCCGAGGAGAAAAAGCCGTCCGCCGCGCTGACGCAGAGCGGCCAGCTCCCTGGCCAGATTCTCGATGCCCGCCAGATCGATCGCTTGCGCAACCTTGACGACTTCTTCAAAAAAAGTCCTGGAATGCATGGTGTTTCAATCCTGGGAGGTGAGGGCGCAATTGTAAACGATCCATTTTCCCGCGGCTTTTGCCGGAACCCCGAGGCGGGCGACCGGGCAAAGATATGGCATCACGACGGTGCCGTTATAATCATTCCCTGTCGCCAGGAACCTGTTTCCATGATCGATCCGATGCCTTCCCCGCGGCTCCAGGGGCCGACTTGACCGGAATCGTCCCCGTCGTTCTATGCGGGGGCTCCGGGAGCCGCCTGTGGCCGCTTTCCCGTGCGCTGCTGCCCAAGCAGTTCCTTGCGCTCGTTTCAGACCGCACCATGCTGCAGGAAACGGTCCTGCGCTTGCGCGGGCTGGACGGCGCCAGCGCGCCGCTCGCGATCAGCAACAGCGAGCAGCGCTTTCTTGTCGCCGAGCAGTTGCGCGAGATCGGTGTTGCGCCCCGGATGCATCTGCTCGAACCCGAGGGTCGCAACACCGCACCTGCTGTCGCGCTCGCCGCGCTTGCCTTGCTCAAGACAGATCCTGAAGCTCTGATGCTGGTGCTGCCCGCAGATCATATGATCGGGGACAACGAGCAGTTCCATGCAGCAATACGTATGGCCGCGGAACAGGCCCGCCACGGCCGACTTGCGACCTTTGGCGTCAGGCCGGATCAACCGGCAACCGGGTACGGCTACATCCGCCGCGGCGCCAGGCTGGGCGAGCGCGCCTACGAAGTCGCGCAGTTCGTTGAAAAGCCCGACATCGAACGCGCCCGTGGTTTTATCGAAAGCAGTGACTATTACTGGAACAGCGGCATGTTTTTGTTCCAGGTGCGCCGCTACCTGGAGGAGCTCGAGCAGCACCGGCCGGACATCGCACAAGCGTGCCGACGGGCTTTCGACGGCGGCGCGAAGGACCTCGATTTTTTCCGGCCCGAGGAGAAGGCGTTTCTCGCATGCCCGCCGGATTCGGTCGACTACGCGGTCATGGAGAAGACCCGCGACGCATGCGTGGTGGAAGCGGATTTTCCATGGAGCGATATCGGCTCCTGGGCCGCGCTGTGGAGAGTCGGGCAAAAGGACGCCGCCGGAAACGTCGTGCGAGGCGACGTCTATCTGGATGATTCCGCGGGAAGCTACGTACGCGCCGAAAGCCGCATGGTCGCTGCCATAGGCATCAGGGACCTCGTGGTCGTCGAGACTGCCGACGCCGTTCTGGTCGCCGACAAGAATCGGGCCGAGGCGATCAAGCAGACAGTAGGGTGGCTGAAGGAAAGCGGGCGCGGCGAGCATTTCGCGCATCGCCGCGTCTATCGGCCCTGGGGATATTACGAATCGCTGGATACCGGAGAGCGGTTTCAGGTGAAGCGCCTGATGCTGAAACCCGGCGCCAGGATCTCGCTGCAGCTGCACCGGCGCCGGGCCGAGCACTGGGTGGTGGTGTCAGGCAAGGCGCGGGTGACGCGCGGCGAGGAACAGCTGGTTCTGCAGCCCAACGAATCGACCTACATCCCAGTCGGCTTCAAGCACCGCCTTGAGAATATCGGCACCGAGCCGCTCCTGGTGATCGAAGTGCAGTCGGGTGACTATCTTGGCGAGGACGATATCGAGCGCTTCGACGACGACTATAAGCGGAGCTGAATCCGGGCGTCGTCTTTCGTTTAGCCGTTTATCACGAGGGCGGAGAAGCCTCTCTCGCCAGGAAATCCTTGTACGCCGCCGCAATGCCGGATTCAAGGTCGACGCACGGCGACCAGCCAAGCTTTCGAAGCCGACTTGCATCGAGCAGCTTGCGCGGCGTTCCGTCCGGCTTGGTCCGGTCGAATTCCATGGCACCGCGAAATCCGATGACCGACGCCACCGTGCGCGCAAGATCCGCAATGGTCCGGTCCTCCCCGCTTCCGATATTGATCAGCGGCAGTCCATCGGGTCCCCTCAAAAGCTCGCCAAATGCATTGTCCGGAAGCGACATGATCGTCACGCAGGCATCCGCCATGTCGTCGCTGTACAGAAATTCCCGCCGCGGCGACCCGTTGCCCCAGACCGTGACGGACTTGAGGCCGCGTGTCCTGGCCTCGTGCATTTTTCGGATGAGCGCCGGAAGCACGTGGGAGCTCTCGAGATCGTAACTGTCCCCCGGGCCGTACAGATTGGTCGGCATCGCCGCCAGGTAGCGCGTGCCGTACTGATGGTTGTAGCTGCGGCACATCTCGACGCCCGATATCTTCGCGATGGCATAGGCGCGGTTGCTGCTCTCCAGAGGGCCGGTGAGGAGATATTCCTCCTTGATCGGCTGCGGGCAGTCGCGGGGATAGATGCACGAAGATCCGAGGAAAAGCAAACGCTCAGCGCCGCTGCGCCACGCTTCGTGGATCACGTTGGTCTGGACCGCAAGATTTGAATGGATGAATTCCGCGGGATGGTCGCGGTTCGCAAGGATGCCGCCGACTTTCGCGGCGGCGAGAAAAACGTACTCGGGTTTTTCGGCCTCGAAGAACGCCCTTACGGCAAGCGCATCGGTCAATTCCAGCTCAGCATGGGTCCGGGTGACGAGGTTCCGGTAACCTCCCGCCGCGAGGCGGCGCGATATCGCCGACCCGGCAAGACCACGATGACCGGCGACGTAGATTCTTGCATTCAAATCCATTCGCTGCCGATGCCCTTTCGGTCGATGTTATTCGTGGCGATTGTAGGCATCGAAGCCGTGCTGCTTCGCCAGCTGGTCGCGCTGCGCTTCCTTCAGGTCCTCGCGGACCATTTCGGCGACGAGCTCGGGAAAGCGCACCTTGGGCGTCCATCCGAGTTTTTTCCGTGCCTTGCTTGCGTCGCCCAGCAGGCTGTCGACTTCGGTCGGCCGGAAATAGCGCGGATCCACCGAGACCACGCAACGGCCCTTGTCGTCGTACCCGCGCTCATCGGGGCCCCTGCCTTTCCAGCTGAGCTTGATCCGGAGCTCCCCCGCTACCGCGTTTACGAAATCCCGGACGCTGTGCTGCTCTCCCGATGCGATCACGAAGTCCTCCGGCCGATCCTGCTGAAGCATCAGCCATTGCGCTTCGACGTAATCGCGGGCATGGCCCCAGTCCCGTCGCGCCTCGAGGTTCCCGAGGTAGAGACAATCCTGCAGGCCGAGGCTGATGCGCGAGAGCGCGCGCGTGATCTTGCGGGTTACGAAGGTCTCGCCGCGGGTCGGGGACTCGTGATTGAAAAGGATGCCGTTGCAGGCGAACAGACCATACGCCTCGCGATAGTTGACGGTGATCCAGTAGGAGTACAGCTTCGCGACCCCGTAGGGCGAGCGCGGATAAAACGCCGTTTTCTCCGTTTGCGGCGATTCGCCGGCGAGCCCGTACAACTCCGAGGTCGATGCCTGGTAGAAGCGGGTCTTGTCCTTGAGGCCGAGGATGCGGATGGCCTCGAGCAGGCGAAGCGCGCCCAGGGCGTCCGCGTTCGCCGTGTATTCCGGTTCCTCGAAGGAGACCGCCACGTGGCTTTGCGCCGCGAGGTTGTAGATCTCGTCCGGCTGCACCTGTTGCGTGATGTGAACGAGGCTGCTCGAATCCGTCATGTCGCCGTGGTGCAGGATGAACCGGCGGTTCGAGATGTGCGGATCCTGGTACAGATGATCGATGCGGTCGGTGTTGAACAGGGAAGTCCGCCGCTTGATGCCGTGCACGAC
>JBGPYQ010000134.1:0-8877 GCA_041493345.1 Gammaproteobacteria bacterium
CGCATCCGGTTCATGCTCGATCCGGAGCAAAGCCTGCCGGCGCCGGGGCAGGGCGCGCTCGCGATCGAATGCCGCGAGGAGCGAAGCGACCTGCGCCAATGGCTCGCCCCGCTCGACGATACCGTGACTTCCGCCTGCGTGCGCGCCGAGCGGACTCTGAGCCGCGAACTTTCCGGCAGTTGCCAGCTGCCGCTCGCTGCCTATGCGGTGGCGATGGGGACTGAGATCCGTCTGCGCGGCCTCGTGGCGATGCCGGACGGCCGCAGAGTCGTGCGCTCGGAGCTGCGCGGACCCGTGGCCGCGCCCGAGAGCCTGGGCGAAGCGCTTGCCCGGGAGCTGCGCAGCCGCGGCGCGGACGCCATCCTCGCGGCGCTGACGTGACGGCCTCCCCTCTGTCCGGCCGCGGCATCGTGATCACGCGGCCCCGCGAGCATGCGGCGGGGCTCGCGGAGCGGATCCGCGCCGCCGGCGGGACGCCGGTCCTTTTTCCCACGATCGAGATTCTGCCGCCGGAAAATCGCGGTGAGCTCGCGGGAATCGTCGCCGGACTCGATCGCTTCCAGCTCGCGATTTTCATCAGTCCGGTGGCCGCAATGAAGGGACATCAGCTGGTAAGCGCTGGCGGGGGCTGGCCCAAGGACCTGCGCATCGCCGCCGTCGGCGCCGGTACTGCCGAGGCGCTTGAGCAGCTGGGTTTCAATTCCATGATCGCCCCCGCGGGGCAGGCAGACAGCGAGGCACTCGCGGCGTTGCCCGAGTTGCAGGATCTGCGCGGTCGTTCGGTTGTCATTTTTCGCGGGCAGGGCGGCCGCGAGTGGCTGCGCGCGACCCTCCAAGCACGCGGAGCGCGCGTGGAGTACGCTGAATGCTATCGCCGCGCGCGGCCGAGTGCCGAAGTCGAGCCGCTCATGGAGCTCTGGCGGCGCGGCGGGATCGAGGCCGCGTCGATCACCAGCGCCGAGGGCCTGGCGAATTTCTTTGACATGCTCGGTCCTGTCGGCAGCGAGTACCTGCGCGCCTCGCCGGTATTTGTTCCGCATCCGCGTATTGCAACCACCGCCGGCGAGCTGGGCATTCGCAACGTCATCGTCACGGGGCGCGGCGACGAGCGGACGGTCTCGGGCATGCAGGCGTTTTTTGCTAGAGTATGACCGCACATCGGACGCTCGCCGCATGGAAAATCCCACTCCCGAGCCGGCCTCTCATGCTTTGCTGACCCGGCGCATCGCGTGGTGGACGCTGCCGGTCGCGCTCGCCGTTGCGGCGCTCGTGGTCCTGTGGCAGTGGTACGAAGGCCGCGGCCAGATGGATGCGCTGCGCGAGGAGTTCGCCCGGCGCCTGCGCGAAACCGATAGCGAAAGCCGCGACGCCCGCCTGCTGGCGAAGCAGACGCAGGAATCGCTGCGCGAGGCGCAGGCAAGGCTCTTTCAGCTCGAGCTGAAGCTCGCCGATTCGCAGAACCGGCAGCTTGCCCTGGAGGTGCTCTATCAGGAACTGTCGCGAACCCGCGACGAATGGGTGCTCGTCGAGGTCGAGCAGGGTCTCGCCTTCGCTGCGCAGCAGCTGCATCTGGCCGGAAATGTCCAGGCCGCTTTGGTCGCCTTGCAGACGGCCGACGCGCGGCTCGCGCGCTCGGGCCGCCCGCAGTTCATCTCCCTTCGCAAGGCTCTGGCGCGGGACATCGACCGGCTCAAGACCACGCCCGGAATCGACGTTCCGGGACTGGCGGGGACGCTGGATCAGGTGATTGCAGACGTGGATTCATTCCCGCTCGCGCAGGACGCCCGCCCGCAGCCGGGGGCCGAAGGCGCCGCGGCACCCGCGCAGCAGGGGTTCTGGACGCGCCTGGCGGCCGAGCTGCTCGGGGAGCTGAAGCACCTGGTCCGGGTGGAGAGGCTCGAGCGCACGGATCCGGCATTGCTCACCCCGTCGCAGACGTTTTTCCTGCGCGAAAACCTGAAGCTGCGCTTGCTGAGCGCACGGCTTGCGCTGCTCTCGCGCGATGACCTCACTTACCGCGGCGACCTGAAAGCGGCGGTGAGCTGGCTCGACCGCTATTTCGACACCCGCTCCGGCGCCGCCGCGGCCGCGGCGGCGCACCTGAAGCAGCTTGCATCGAGCAATATCAGCATGGCGCTCCCGACTGTCAGCGAGAGCCTGGCGGCGGTGCGCAATTACAAGGCCTCGCGGGACCAGGCGGCGCGATGAGAGGGCTGCTGTGGCTGCTCGCCGCGTTCGCCCTCGCGGTGGCGCTGTCGCTCGCCGTGCGCGGTTCCGAGGGCTACGCGCTGTTCGTGCTCCATCCCTGGCGCGTCGAAGTTTCGCTCATTGCGCTTTCGGTCATTCTGGTTGCGGCATTCGCAGCCGGGTATTTTTTGATCAGGGTGACATGGCACACGCTGCGGTTTCCCTCGCTGGTCCTCTCCGTTCGCGATCGCCGGCGCGAGAAAAAAGGAAACGCCGCGGTGCACGGGGCGATTCAGGCGTTGTTCGAGGGCCGTTTCGCCCGAGCCGAGAAGCTCGCCTCCGAGGCGCGCGACCTGGGCGCCGCGCCCGCCCTTGCGAGCCTGGTTGCCGCGCGCGCGGCGCAGCGTCTGCGCGAATTCGCTCGGCGTGACCAGTGGCTGGAGCGCGCCGCAGACGGCGGCAACGAGTGGCGTCTGGCGCGGCTGATGACGAACGCGGAGCTGCTTCTGGACGAGCGAAATTTCGAAGCCGCGCGCGCCGTGCTGCGCGAGCTGCACGCGAGCGGGCCGACGCATATCGCCACGCTCACGCTGCTCTTGCGCGCCGAGCAGGGCCTGGGCAACCGGGACGAGGTGATCCGGATCGCCGGGCTGCTCGAGAAGCGCGCCGGCCTGCCAAAGTAAGGTCCCCGCTTCACCGGTGTGAAGTGCGGGAACGGGCTCAAATGCCGAGCCCGCCCAGCTGCTTTTCGGGATAACGCGCCCCTGAAGCGGCGCCCGGCGCAAAGGTCTGCGAAAGCTGGGAAATCTCCGCGGTGGTGAGCCGGATGTCCGCTGCCGCGGCATTTTGCTCGAGATAGCCGCGCCGCTTCGTGCCCGGGATCGGAACAACGTCTTCGCCCTGGGCCAGCACCCACGCCAGCGCCGCCTGCGCGGGCGTGCATCCATGGGCGGCGGCGATTTTCTCAAGCGGCTGCAACAGTTCGACATTGCGCTTCAGGTTGCCGGGATCGAAGCGCGGATGGTCGCGCCGGCGATCCTTCGGCAGCAGCGCATCGAGGGTCTTGATTGTGGCGGCAAGAAAGCCGCGCCCTAGAGGCGAATACGCCATGTAGCCGATTCCGAGCTCGCGGCAAGCCGGAAGTATTTCTCGCTCGACGTCGCGCGACCACAGCGAGTATTCGGTCTCGAGCGCCGCGATCGGATGCACCTTGTGCGCGCAGCGGATCGTCTGCGCCCCGGCCTCGGAGAGCGCGAGATAGCGCGCCTTGCCTTGTTCGACCAGCTTCTTCATCGCGCCCACCGTGTCTTCGATCGGAACCTTGGGATCGACGCGGTGCAGTCCGTAAATATCGATCATCTCCACGCCGAGGCGCTTGAGCGAGGCTTCGCAAGCCAGAGGCACATATCGGGGATGGCCGCCGGAAAGGCCCTCCGGCACCTTGCCGCCCAGTCCGAGGTTGCCGAATTTGGTGGCAATAATGACCCCGTTGCGCTTGCCACTGACGGCGCGCCCCACGAGCTCTTCGTTGACGCCGCTGCCGTAGGCGTCCGATGTGACGATCAGGTTGACGCCCAGATCGATGGCCCGGTGAATGGTGGCGATCGACTCCGCATCATTCGGCTCGCCGTAGGCGATCGTCATGCCCATGCAGCCCAGGCCGAGCGCCGGCACCGTCGGTCCGTGCTTTCCAAGCTTGCGCGTCTTCATTTTTGTGCTCTCCGTGGCGAGTTTTGCGTTCAGGGGGTGGTTGAAATGAGATGTCCGTTCAGGAGCGCCGCCGCGGGTCCCGGGTAGCGGATGAATCGAGCCAATCCCGTGGTTTCAGGAACTCTCGATAAAGCCTGTCCTCGGCGCTCCCCGGCTCGGGCTTCCAGTCGTAGCGCCATTTCACCACGGGAGGCAGCGACATCAGGATCGACTCGACGCGGCCGCCCGACTGCAGGCCGAACAGCGTGCCGCGGTCGTAGACAAGATTGAATTCGACATAGCGTCCCCGGCGGTAGGCCTGGAAATCGCGCTCGCGCTCGCCGTACTTCGTGTCGCGGCGGCGATTGACGATAGGCTCATAAGCGGGCAGAAACCGATCGCCGACGCTGCGCAGGAGCGCGAAGCAATGATCGAATCCGCGCTCGTTCAGGTCGTCGAAGAAAATTCCGCCGATGCCGCGCGGTTCGCCGCGGTGGCGCACGAAGAAATACTCGTCGCACCCGCGCTTGAAGCGGGCGTAGTATTCGGCGCCGAAGGGATCCAGGGCTTGTTTGCACGCCGCGTGAAAGTGCCGCGCGTCTTCCTCGAATCCGTAGAAGGGGGTGAGGTCCATGCCTCCGCCGAACCACCAAACGGGATCGCTTGCCGTCCTGGTCGCGACGAGGAAACGCACGTTCATGTGCACGGTCGGAACGTGGGGATTGCGCGGGTGCAGCACCAGCGATACTCCCATGGCTTCGTAGCTGCGGCCGGCGATATCGGGGCGCGACGCGCTCGCCGAAGCCGGCAGCTCGCCGCCGCATACATGCGAGAAATTGACGCCGCCGCGTTCGAACACGCCGCCGTCCTCGAGAATACGGCTCTCGCCTCCGCCGCCTTCGGCGCGCTCCCAACGGTCCCGGCGGAACGATTTGCCGTCAAGCCGCTCCAGCTCCGCGACGATGCGGTCCTGCAAATCGACCAGGTAGTCGCGCACGGCCACCGGATTCATCGGCACACCCGCGGTTCGCGCGGCCATTTCAGGGTCATCCGGCAGGCGAGCGCGCCACGATCCGCGGTCAGGATATTTTCGCGGCGGCGTCGCGGTGGCTGCCGTGCGCTTCAACGGCGCGGTGCCCGATGTCGCGGCGGTACTGCATGCCGTCGAATCGGATGGATTCCAGACCCCGGTACGCACGCCGCTGCGCCATCTTGATCGAGTCTCCCAGCGCGGTGGCGCACAGCACCCGTCCCCCGCTGGTGACGATCTTCCCGTCCTTGAGAGCCGTGCCGGCATGGAACACGCGGAAATCATCCGCCGCGGCGGGAAGGCCGGTGATAACGTCGCCTTTCTTCGGGTCGTCGGGATACCCCTCGGCCGCAAGCACCACGCCGAGCGCGGCGCGGCGGTCCCAGTCGGCTTCGACGCGATCCAGAGCGCCGTTCACCGCATGCTCGATCAGCTCGAACAGGTCGCTCTTGAGTCGCAACAGGATCGGCTGGGTCTCCGGGTCTCCGAGGCGGCAGTTGAATTCCAGCACTTTCGGATTTCCCGACCCGTCGATCATCAGGCCGGCATACAAGAACCCGCCGTAGGGATGGCCTTCCCTGGCCATGCCGGCGATCACCGGTTGAATGATTTCGCGCACGACCTTTGCGTGCAGCTCGGGTGTCACCACCGGCGCGGGCGAATACGCCCCCATCCCGCCGGTGTTGGGCCCGCGGTCGCCGTCTTTCAGGCGCTTGTGGTCCTGGCTGGTCGCGAGCGGCAGCACGTGCTTGCCGTCGGCAAGCACGATGAAGCTCGCTTCCTCGCCCTCGAGAAACTCCTCGACCACCAGGCGATTTCCCGCCGCGCCCATCGTGTGCGCCACCAGCATGCTGTCGATTGCCTGGTGGGCTTCGGCCGCGTTCATGGCGACGACAACGCCCTTGCCCGCCGCAAGGCCGTCCGCCTTCACCACGATGGGGGCACGGCGCGATTCCACATAATCGTGCGCGGCGCCGGCTTCGCTGAAGCCAGCGAATGCCGCGGTGGGGATCCCGTGCCGCGCCATGAATTCCTTGGCGAACTCCTTTGAGCTTTCCAGGCGGGCGCAGGCCTGCGTCGGACCGAAGATGCGCAGGCCCCTGGAGCGAAACAGGTCGACGATTCCGTCGGCAAGCGGCGCCTCGGGCCCGACCACGGTGAGATAGACGTTTTCCGCCGCGGCGAACTGCGCAAGAGGTTCGATGGCCGTGATTGCGATATTCTCCAGGCCGGGTTCGCGCGCGGTGCCGCCGTTGCCGGGGGCGACAAAGACTTTCTGCACGCGCGGACTCTGCGCCAGGCGCCAGGCGATCGCGTGTTCCCTTCCGCCGGAGCCGATGACCAGGAGCTTCATTGGCCTAATTCAAAAGCGCAAACACAGAGGACACAGAGAACACAGTTATTTCTCATTGAAAAAGCCTTTTCCGAGCACTCCGTGCTCTCTGTGATCTCTGTGTCAATGCTTTTCAATGCCTGAAGTGCCGCACGCCGGTGAACACCATCGCGAGCCCGAGTTCATCGGCGGCAGCAATGACCTCTTCGTCGCGCATGCTGCCCCCGGGCTGAATGATGGCCTTTGCTCCCGCTTGGGCGACGGCGTCTACGCCGTCGCGAAACGGAAAGTACGCATCCGAAGCGACCACCGAGGCGGCCAGCGAGAACCCGGCGTTCTGCGCCTTGATCACGGCGATTCGCGCGCTGTCCACGCGGCTCATTTGGCCCGCGCCCACGCCCAGAGTGCGTCCGGCGCCGCAGAACACGATTGCGTTCGATTTGACGAATTTTGCCACGCGCCAGGCGAAGAGCAAATCGGCAACTTGCGTCCCGACGGGTTTCAGTTTCGTGACAGTGCGAAATTCGGAGGCCTCGACATTGCGGCTATCCGGCGTTTGCACAAGCAGGCCGCCACCGACGCGTTTGAAGTCCTGCGCCTGTGCCGCGCGTGAGAGTGGCGCCGACAGCAGCCGCACGTTCGCCCGGGATGCAAAAGCCGATATCGCTTCGGCGTCATAATCGGGCGCGATCACCACTTCGGCGAACTGCTTTGAGACCCTCTCGGCCGTGGCGTGGTCGAGGCGACGGTTGAAGGCGATGATGCCGCCAAACGCCGACGTGGGGTCGGTAGCGAAGGCGTTGCCATATGCCTCGCGCAGCGATCTGCCCACCGCCGCGCCGCAGGGGTTTGCGTGCTTGACGATGACGCAGGCCGGTTCGTCGAAGGTCTTCACGCACTCCCAGGCGGCGTCGGCGTCGGCGAGATTGTTGTATGACAGCTCCTTGCCCTGCAACTGCGCGTAGCCGGCGATGCCGCCCGGGACGGGGGTGCTGTCGCGGTAGAACGCCGCCGCCTGGTGCGGATTTTCGCCGTACCGCATGTCCTGCACCTTCTCGAATTCCAGCGTCAGTCGGTCGGGAAACGCGGCGGGCTTGCCCTCGGTGCCCGCGGCGGTGAGATAGTTCCCGACGGCGGCGTCATAAACGGCGGTGCAGGCGAAGGCTTTCCTGGCGAGCGCAAAGCGCGTGGCTTCGCTCAGCGCACCGCCGTGCTCGCGCATTTCAGCGAGCACCTTCGGATAGTCGGCCGGATCGGCCACGACCGCGACCCCGGCGTAGTTCTTGGCCCCCGCCCGCAGCAGGCTCGGGCCCCCGATGTCGATATTCTCGATCGCCTGCGCCAGCGTGCAGCCCGGTTTGGCGACAGTCTGCGCGAACGGGTAGAGGTTTACGACGATGAGATCAATCGGCTCGATGCCCGCCGCCTTGATCGCCGCCATATGCTCGGGCAGGTCGCGCCGGGCGAGGATGCCGCCGTGCAGCCGCGGATGCAGCGTTTTCACCCGGCCGTCGAGCATCTCCGGGAAACCGGTGTAATCCGCCGCTTCGGTCACCGGAATGCCGCTTTCGGCAAGCCGTTTCGCCGTGCCTCCCGTTGACAGGATCCTGATCCTGAATTGAGCAAGGCCGCGCGCAAACTCGACCAGCCCGGTCTTGTCGGAAACGCTGATCAGCGCCGTCCGGATGGGGATCATGGAGGTGAACGGTGAGCGGTGAATCGGGAATGGTGAAAAGGATTCCGAGGCGCCCCGCCCCTTCAACATTTATAATTCGCCGTTCACGCTTTTATCTTGAGCGACTGGATTTTCTTGCGCAAGGTGTTGCGGTTGATCCCCAGCATACCCGCGGCGATGGTCTGGTTGCCTTCCGCGTGGTCGAGTACGACCTCGAGCATGGGACGTTCGACGTTCTTGATCACCATATCGTAGATTGTGCGCGGTTTTGCCCCGTCGAGGTCCTTGAAATACCGCTCCAGGGACCGGCGGACGCAATCCGCGATCTCGCTTGTCTGCTTCATGCCGCCGCCTTCCTAAACCGTGTCTTGAGTTTGCGCTTCACTCTATTGGCGGCCGCGGCATTCGTTCGGTCGCATCCCCGCTGAAGCGGGGCCCCCGCTCCGCGACTCATGCCGCTTCCTCTTCCTCGTAGCGCAGGCGGCGGTGCTCCTGCGCCAGTTTGTCGAAGAAGCCGTTGACCGCGTCCAGCTGTTCTTCGCAGGTTTCGAGTTGATTCATATGGTGCCGGAAACTCGCGGAATCCGCGAGTCCCCTGGTGTACCAGGAAATGTGCTTGCGTGCGATTTTCACCCCGGTCTCGCGACCGTAGAAGGCATGGAGATCGTGCAGGTGCGCGACCAGCACCGAATGAATCTCGGAAACCAGCGGCGACGGCAGCTTTTCCCCCGTTGCGAGGTAGTGCCCGATCTCCCGGAAAATCCACGGCCGGCCCTGGGCGGCACGGCCGATCATGATCCCGTCTGCGCCGGTATATTCGAGCACCCGCTTCGCTTCCTCCGGCGTGGCGATGTCCCCGTTTGCGACCACCGGAAGGCGCGTGGAGCGCTTGACTTCGCGGATCGTGTCGTATTCGGCGCGGCCGGAAAAGCCGCAGGCGCGCGTGCGTCCGTGCAGCGACAG
>JBGPYQ010000230.1:0-5283 GCA_041493345.1 Gammaproteobacteria bacterium
AAGGCCGAGATCGCGGTGGATCAGATCCGCACGATCGCCAAGGAGAGGCTAGTGCGGCGGCTGGACGAGCTGGAGCCCGCGACCGCGATGCTGCTGCGTCGCCTGATCACCGAGATGTACGGCGAGTAGGAACCGCGTGCGAGGCGCCCCGGTTTTCCGCGCCCCGCCGATATGAGTATCATGACCGCCAGTACGAGTCTCGCGGGAGACAGCACATGATGCCGATTCTGTTTGCAGCACTGGCGTTGCTTATGGCGAGCAGCGCGGCGAGCGCGGCCGATATCAGGATTCTGAGCGCAGGCGCGGTCGAGTCGGGCCTGGTCAGGCTCGCCGAGCAGTTCCGGCGCGACACGCGCAACGTGGTGAGAATCCGTTTCGGTACGGCTCCGGAACTCGCCCGACGTCTTGCCGGGGGCGATTCCGCCGACATCCTGATCGCTCCTCCAGGCGTCGTGAATGACCAGGTCAAGAACGGCAAGGTCGAAGGCGACAGCCGCGTCATCATCGGCCGCGTCGGGGTCGGCGTGATGGTGCGCGCGGATGCGCCGGATCCCGATATCGCCACGCTCGAGGGGTTCAAGCGCTCGCTTCTCGGCGCCGATTCGGTGGTGTACAACCAGGCTGCGACGGGACTGTATCTCGAGAAACTGTTCGATTTGATCGGAATCGGCAAGCAGCTGAAGGCGAAGACGACGCGCTACGTCAACGGCGCGCAGGTGATCGAGCATGTGATCCTGGGAAAGGGCAACGAAATCGGCTTTGGCGCGATCACGGAAATCAAGCTGTTCGAGCAGAAGGGATTGAGATTCGTCGGGCCGCTACCCGAGCAGGTCCAGCACCGCACCCTTTATACGGCCGGCGTGACGACCGGCGCGAAATCCGCCGATGAGGCGATGGATTTCATCCGCTACCTCGGCACTCCCGCCTCAAAAGCGGCATTTGCCGCCACCGGAGTCGAATAGCCGGGGATTTCCTGAAGTTCGAGTCCCGCGTACCAGATCGCGGACCGATTTCTTCGCGCCCGCCCCCGGCGGTGCCGGTCGCTCAAGTCATGAAGCCGCCACCGTTGACGTGAATCGCCTGGCCTGTGATGTAGCGCGATCCCGGGCCGCACAGCATGCGCACCACCGCCGCGATCTCCTCGGGTTCGCCGCGGCGTCCGACCGGCGGCAGGGAGCGCCGATGGTCGGGGCGCTCCGGCGCGCCGGGCAGGCCGCGCACGGTCTCGATCGTTCCCGGCACGACGCAGTTGACCGTGATGTGGTGCGGCGCGAGATCGAACGCGAGCCCACGGGTCATTCCTGCAAGGCCGGACTTGGCGGCGATCACGTGGGCGCGGCCGGAGGCGCCCTTGTGGGCGGTCAAGCCGCCGATGTTGACGACCGTTCCGCCGCCCGCGCGGATCAGATGCGGCAGGCAGGCCTGCGTGCAGAGAAACGCGCCGTCCAGCACGGTGGAGAGCACGCGCCGCCATTCCTCGAACCTGATCTCCGCGAAAGGCGTCTCGGCGCGCACCGCGGCGTTGTTGACCAGGAAATCCAGCCGCCCGAACTTTTTCACCGTCGCCTCCACCAGCGCGGCGACCGCTTTTGCATCGGTCACGTCGGCGATGTGCAGCGCCGCCTTGCCGCCGGCTGAACTGATCATCGCCGAGGTCTGTTCCGCCTCCGCGCGCGACGTATTGGCGTTGACCATCACCGCGGCACCGCCCGCCGCGAGCGCGCGCGAGATCGCGCGGCCGATGTTGCGCGCGCCCCCGGTGACGAGGGCAACCTTGCCGGCAAGCTCGGTGCCGGGTGTCATTCCTGCGGTGCTGGGCACTGGCTGCCTCCAGGAGTTAAATCAAAAGGGCGCGCAAGCGCCGCGAGCGCTCTTCAGTCCGGATTTTATCCCTGACTCGCTCCGAGCTCGGGTGAAAAAATAAGTTTGTTCAGTTGACCTTCACGCCCGCGGCGTGCCCGGAATAACAGGCGAACACTCACTCGATGACGATGTTGCCTTCGCGCGCGATCTGGCGCCACTTCTCGTAATCGGCGCGCACATAGGCGGCGAACGCGACCGGGCTCATATCCATCACCTCGACGCCCATCGAGCGGTAGCGTTCGCGCACGGCATCGTTTGCGAGCGCACGGCGCAAGGCACCCTGGAGCTTGTCGGCCGCCGCTGCCGGAATTCCGGCCGGCGCGAAAATTCCCGTGAAGGTGCTCGCCTCGTAGCCGGTGACGCCGAGCTCGTCGAGCGTGGGCACGTTCGGCAGCAGAGGCGAGCGGGTTTTCGACGAGATCGCGAGCGCCTTCAGGCGGCCGTTGCGAATGTGCTCGATCGAGGCGGTGAGCTGATCCATCATGGTTTCGACCTGGCTTCCGAGGAGATCCGTGATGGCCGGGCCGCTGCCCTTGTAGGGAATGTGCAGCAGCTTCAGCTTCGCCTGTTGCATCAGGAGTTCGATCGCGAGATGGTTCGAGGACCCGCTGCCGGCCGAGGCGATGCTGAGTTGCCCGGGCTTTGAATTTGCCAGAGCGACGAACTCCTGGTAGTTCGACACCGGGGTCTTCGGCGCCGCCGTGAGCACGATCGGAACCGACTGGATCGGGCCGATCGGCGTCAGATCTTTCAGGGGATCGTAAGAGAGATTCTTGAAGACCGCGGGCCCCGAGGTGATCGTGCCGCTCGAACCGAGCAGGAGCGTATAGCCGTCGGCGGGCGACTTGACCACGGTGGCGCTGCCGATCGTGCCCGCGGCTCCGGCGCGGTTTTCTACGATAACCTGCTGACCGAGCGCATCCGCGAACGCGGGCGCCACGGTGCGCGCAGTAATGTCGACGTTTCCACTCGGTGGCCAGGGGACGACGATCCGCACCGGACGGCTGGGAAACTCCTGCGCAAATGCACCCGCGATGGCGAGCCCCGCCGTCGCCAGGGCAAGAAGCCATCGCTTCATGACGTGCCCTCCTCCGGCGCCAATGGTACCTGTAATTCGCGGTTGCGCCGGTACGCAGCGTCTGGCGGCGGCGCGCGGCTATTTCTTTTTTGCCTGGCCCTCGGCCGAGCAAGGGTTGTCGCTCGAACAGCGGTCACCGATAACGCCCACGGCCTGAATTTCAATTTCAATTCCAGGCCGGGCGAAGTTGGTCACCGTGATGAGCGCGCTCCCCGGGTAGTTGCCGTTCTGAAAATAGTCCTTCCGCATTTCGACGAACCGGTCGCCGTAGCGCGACTCCTTGATGAACACGGTCACTTGCACGATGTTGGCAAGGTTGCCGCCGGCGCGTTTCATGATCTGGTCGATCTGCGAGAACACCTGCTTCGCCTGCGCCTCGAAGTTGTTGGCGATGTCGCGGCCGTCGTTATCGCGCGTGGCGGTCTGGCCGGCGACCCAGACAATTTTCCCTCCTTCGGTGATGACGCCGGGGGAAAAGGCCCGGGACAGCTGGAAAGGAGTTTTCTCCATGTACTCGGCGGCGTGCGCCGCTATCGGCAGGGCGAGGCTGGCGGCAAGCAGGACTTGGACGACCGGAACGATGCGTTTCATGGACTCTCCTTCCGAGAGAAACGGGTATTCCATTGCAGCAGCAGACGGACCCGTTCGCGGACGCGAACGCAAAAGCGAGGCTAACGAAAAAAGTACCGTAAGGCAAACGCCTTCGCTTGAAGCGGGAAGGGCCTTAATGCAGAAGCGGCTTCTTGAGAAGATCCTGGCGGTCGGCCGAATGCACGCTCACGCGCGAGACCGATCCTTCGCGCGCAAGGGTGAGCGGCACCGCGGTTCCCGCCGGGCCGAGCCGCCATATCCTGCGGAACAGGTCGGCGAGTCCGGCGACACGCTCGCCCGCGACCTCGATCACCAGGTCGCCCGCCTGCACCCCGGCGCGGGCCGCCGGTCCGCCCCCCGCGAGGCCCGAGACCAGGACGTGTCCCCTGACTTCGGTGGCGTACAGGCCGAGCCAGGGCCGCGCCGGTCCCTTCGCGCGGCCGAGCGCGAGCAAATCCTCGAAGATGGGCTCGAGCAGGTCGATCGGCACCATCATATTGCCCTGCACCATGCGGCCGCCCACCTGTTCCTGGACCAGCAGCGAGCCGATGCCGAGAAGCCCTCCGTCGCTGCCGATCAGTGCCGCTCCGCTCCAGTGCGGGTGCGCCGGCGCGGTGAACAGCGCTTCGTCGAGCACATACTCCCAGTAGCCGGCGAACTCGCGCTTGTCGATGACCCTCGCCTTGAGCGCGTGCGCGCGGCCGCCATGGGCCGCGACGACCACTTCGTCGCCGACGCGGCACGACGCCGCCTGGCCGCGCGGGAGCGCCGGAGCGCCGAGCCGGCCCAGGGGCTGGACCAGCCCGAAGCCGGTCGGCTGATCGTAGGCAAGCGCATAGCCGGCCATCGCCGTTCCGCGATTCGTGTTCAGCCAGATGGCGCTTGCCTCGGTAATCAGGTAGCCGATGGTAAGCACCAGTCCGTCGTCGCGGATGACGACGCCATTGCCGATTCGCTCGGTGCCGAGAATCCCCGCCGTGAACGCATCCTCGGGAACCTCGGCCCGAAGCTGGACGAGCGAGTCGAATGCCGCGTCGAGGTCGAAGCGCGCCTCCTCCGGCCTCGGCTGCAGCTCGGGCGGAAAGGCCCAGTTACCCGGATCTGACATCAGTTCTCCAAGTGTCAGGTCAAATATTGCCCGCAGTGCGCAGTGTGCGGCAAGTATATAAAGGGTTGGACTGGAATTACCACCCGAAAGGTTTCCCCGGAAAATACCCGGCCCGGGCGTCTGCCTGTCCGGCGCGAGGCCGGGCCTCGATTGACGGTGCGGGCATTGCATGGTGGAATCGTGGCACCCTGCAATTTATGGAACTGTGTTCCATATAGGAGAAACTGGAAGGCGGCGCGGGGCGTCGGCGGGACAGAAACCCGGGGCGCCGAATGTACCGGCCTCTCAAGGAGGATGACGATGCCCCATGAAAAAGACCAAATCCACTGGCACGAGCCCGCCGGCAACAAGAAGGCCGGCTTCGGCCAGTTCTGGAAGCAGCCGACCCCGTACGACGCCTTCATGGAGTCCGAGGGCATTCCGGTGTTCCGCGACATCGGCATCAGCTAGGTGCAGAACCTGCCGCTCGCGCCGTGGAAGCGCACCGGCGGGCGCGGCCACTACATCCAGCTCTACGGCACCGAAGGAAAATGGGGCTGCTATGTGATCGAGGTGCCCGGCGCGGGCGCGCTCAATGCGGAAAAACATCTCTACGAGGAAATCTTCTATGTGGTGGAAGGCCGCGGCACGACGGAAGTGTGGC
>JBGPYQ010000128.1:0-9153 GCA_041493345.1 Gammaproteobacteria bacterium
AGCAGGCTGCAATCGGCGAGCGCCTGGATGATGCCGAGGTTGAACGTCGCGCTGCGGATGCCGCCGCCCGAAAACGCGAGGCCGACGGGCGCCCCGGCCGGCGCGTTGGTCCTGGCGAGGAGCTCGCGCTCGCGCTCGACGACGGCCGTGAGCTCGTAGTTGCCGAGGTCGGGCGGCGCGGCTTGCTGCTTGGTTTCGGCCATCTTCAGGTCTCCTCTCACCTGGAACGCCGGCATTTCGATCGCGTCCCGCTGCGCGGTTTTCTCGCCGAGGCCCCCCGCGCTTATGCAAGGCGCATCCTACTCTCGTGTTCCCGCCTGGGACAGTCGGGATAACCTGACAAGCTCCTCGCCCCGGCCCTCTCGCGGAGGGAGAGGAAAATGACCGCCCGCTGCGCGGGCATCCCTCCTCGCGCAAGGAGAGAAAGAACCCGGGGGTACCTTGGCTTTTTCGCCTCCCCGATCGTTTTCAGTCCGCGTGCGCGAGCGCGTTGATGCTCACGCCAAGCGGCTTCATGAATTCCTCGTAGAGGATCTCCCCCGGCGGGATCGGATCGAGTGTCTTGGCGGCCATTTCGCCTATACTACCGCGCATTCAACAGCGTATCGACCGGAGGCCCATTGACTAATCATTCACAGTTGGTGCAGACCAGGCGCAGGAAGCAAAGAGCCAGGAAGGACCTCGCGGGGATAGCCAAGCGGGCGAAGAAGCTGGGGAAACAAAACGCGAAGAAGGCCGGCGCGGGCGCCCCGAAATCCCCCTAGCTGTTTTTCAACGCGAACCGGGGATCCGATGCGCCTGCCGGCGCGCTTGACCGGGGCACCGATGCCAAACATAATCCGCCGGCAGGTTTGAATTTTCTGTCTGCATCATCCGTCAGCACCACTAATCACGAGGAGAGGAAAAATGTCTATAAGCAGATTCATGCTGGGTTTGGGATTCATGTTGTTCGCCGCCGGCGCCATGGCGCAGGATCGACCGCCCTACGGCCAGGAGATTGGCGTCGAGCAGGCCAAGAAGATCGCAGCCGGCGCGGCCGCGGAGTCGAAGAAAAACGGCTGGCGCATGGCGATCGCGATCGTCGACAACCACGGCTTCCTCGTCTATTACGAGCGCATGGACGACACGCAGACCGCGAGCGTGCAGATTGCGCTCGACAAGGCCAAGACGGCAGCGATGCTGCGCCGTCCGACCAAAGCTCTCGAGGACGCGATTGTCAAGGGTCGCGTGGTTCTCATGTCCATCGCTGCCTCCCCGGTCGAGGGCGGACTGCCGATCCTGGTCGGCGGCAAGGTCATCGGCGGTATCGGCGTCAGCGGCGCGAACTCGGACCAGGACGCGGCGGCGGCGGCGGCCGGCCTGAAAGGGGCCGGTCTGTAAAAACACGGCTCGAAGAAACAAGAACGGCGCCCCGCGGGGCGCCGTTTTCATTTCAGGCCCGCCTACTCCTTACTGAATTTCAGGGCACCGGGGTGCACAGGAAAGGGCATGTAGGTCTCCGGTCCAGCGCTGATGTCGCTCAGTCGGCGATCCCCGCCTGTGAAAGCATCTCGATGAGAGTCGAGCGTTTTTACGATGTCATAAGCCATCTGAACGGGGAGATCCAACCGACTGATGAGGAGGTTCTGCGTGCCGACGACACGGATATCTTTGTCGAGCCACGGATAGGCCCCCTGCCGGATCAGCGCGGGACAGTAGGCGGCTCCGTACTTTTCTCGCAGCTTTGGGATCCCCTCCTCGTAAGACAGGAGCGTAGTCCGGATTCCCAGGAGTCCCGCGAGATGTTGAAACAGGGCCGGGGAAACAGGTCCGTGCCACGCAAGGGCGTCGATTTTTTTCTCCGCCAACGCCCACATCGACTCCGACAACCCGAGCGCTGCCCGCTGCAAAGAGATTCCGACGGACGGGTCAAGCGCCTCCAGAAGCCGGAGCGTCAGCTTTTCGGATCGGCTTCGAGCCGGGCCAACGGAGACCGTCTTTCCCTTGAGCTCTCCTATGCTCCGGATCGGACTTCCGCTAAGCGTCACAATATGCAGATACTGAGCCGGGAGCAATGTCAGCAGCCGGAGCCCACCGGCGTCCTGCGAGGCCAAAGCATGGGTCCCTTTCAATGCCGCGTAAGCCTCGTCACCCTCCACCAGGGCGAGATCCACGGTGAACCGGCCATAGGGAGTGTCCGAATGGCCGGCTCGCAGTAACCGGAGAGTGTCTGCGGAACTGGCTATGACCGTGAGCTGCGATCTCTTGGCCGTGGAGACATGCTGCGAAATGAGTTCGACTACGGCCTGGCCCACCAGGTGATGGCCTTCAGCGCAGTAGCCGCTGACGAGAGTCAGGCCCCCGGTGGCGAAACGTCCCTCGTGAGCGCCTAAGTGGGCCAGGGAGACGCGCGGAAGGAACCCTGCCGCGGCAACGCCGGACGCTGTTGCAAGAAACTCGCGCCGGTTCATCTTCAACCTCAGCCAGGTGCCGGTTCTATTTCTAGTCTTCGTCCCTGTCGCCGTCCCTGTCGCCGTCCCCGAAAACATCGAGATGAAGAAACGCCGACACCAGGAAGTTCGGCACATCCACCAACTGGTTGATGTGGAGGTCAACCGCGGTGCTGGAGAGCATGTAGGCCTGCTGGCGCGTCAGCCCCCGGGTGTGAACCAGATGATCGATCATGTTGAGCGCCGCATTCCTGGCCGAGAGCGTCAGATCCTCGCTCTCGTTTTTTCCAGTGAGGCGATTCACGGAAATGCCCGTGGTGGCAAAGAAGCGCTTCGGCACCGCCCGCTCGGGCGGGGCGAAGAAATTGTCCCGCTCGAACTGGAAAGTGGTGATGCCCAGCCGCTTCGCCTCGCCTTTGCGAAGGGTGAACTTGACGACCAGGGTGACATTCATCTCCATCGTGGTGCCGGCGATCTCGCCGTCACCCTGCGCGAAGTGAGCGTCGCCCGCCGAAAACAACGCCCCGGGCACGAATACAGGAATAAGAAGCCTGCCGCCTTTGGTCAGCTGCTTGACGTCGATGTTCCCCGCGTTCTCGCGCGTGGGGATGGTGCGCAAGCATCGGCTGGCGAATGTCCCGCCATGCCCGCATACGTTTGCCGGCACCGCCTCGTTTTCGAGCGGCTCCAGCACGAATCCGCCACGCCCGGCAAGCTCGTGCTCACGCTGATAGACCTCTTCGGTCTTGGCGACCGACAAGGCGATTCCCGTCGTCCCCATCGAGGGCTCCGCGTGGATGCGCACCCCGGGCAGGTCGCGCGAAGTGGCCACGTCTCCCTTGATGTCCCAGTGCAGAATCGCCGGCCCCGGAACTTCGCTCCTGAGGAAGCCAAAGCCCGGCACGTTGATCGTGTAGGCGAAGTCGTCCGAGATGATGTCGACGATGTGCACCACGAGAAGATCGCCCGGCTCGGCCCCCTGGATCGCGACCGGTCCGGTCAGCGGGTGGACCAGGTTGAGGTTCAGCGGGCCGCCGGAAAAGGTCGGGATCACGTCGGCCGCGGTAGACGTGCGCGTGATCTGTCCGTCGAATGCGTCGCGCGTCTCCATGATGACGGTGTCACCCGGTTTGACGGTGATCACCGGCTTGATTGCGGGGTGGAAGCGGTTGTGGCATGCGGGATCATCGGCACACCGGGCGCCTGTCAGGTGAATCCTGAACGTATCGGCAGCTGCTACGGTCTCCAGGCCGAAGAACATAACCGCTGCGAGGGATATGAAATGAAACCAGTTCCGCATCATTGCATCCTCCGTTTCGATAAACACGCGGTCAGAAGTGCCGGGCGCTCGACCGATGCGAAGGCATCGATCCCTTCCTGGAGGGCCGCAACAGGGGACGATCAGGCTAGGCGCGTCGGAGAGGGTTGTCAAGGATAAGAGCCTGCCATTCCTCTACAGGGCGTTGAAGCCCTGAGAGGCTTGTCACTCGACGCGCATGCGTCTTTCCCTGATGAGCTTGCCCCATTTCTCGAGCTCGTTTTTCAGGTGGGCCGAAAATTCTTCGGGAGAGCTCGCGATGACATCCAGGCCCATTTGCGCGAATCTCGCTGAAAGCTCCGGCGAACGCAGAACTGCCCTGAGTTTCTCGTTCAACAACACGACAATTTCCCTCGGCGTTCCCCGGGGCGCCAGCACGCCGTGCCAGGTGACGAATTCGTAACCCGGCACGCCGGACTCCGCGATGGTCGGAACCTCCGGCAATGCCGCGGAACGTCTTGCGCCGGTCACCCCGAGCGCGCGCAGCCGGCCGGCGTTCACGTGGGGGACGGCCTCGGAGATATTCGGAAAAGTGATTACTATCTCCCCGCCCAGTGCCGCGACCAGCGCCGGACCGCCACCCTTGTACTGGATGGCCACGATGTCCACGTTCCCGAGCATGTTGAACAGCTCGCCGGCGATATGGGGATTGGTGCCGGCGCCCGCCGCCGAGTAATTCAGCGCCCCCGGCTTGGATTTCGCGAGCTGCAGCAGCTCGCCCACCGAGCGGGCGGGCACCGAAGGGTGCACGACGAGAACCGAGGGCGATGACGACAGCAACGCGATCGGCACGAAATCGTTCAGCGCGTCGTAAGGCAGCGGGCTATACAGATGCACGTTGGCGACGAACGGGATGGTGTGGATCAGCAGCGTGTATCCGTCGGGCCTCGCGCGCGCCGCGAATTCGGTTCCGATATTCCCCGAGGCCCCGCTGCGGTTGTCGATGATCACCGCCTGCCCCAGGCTCTCCGACAAGCGGGGAGCCACGAGGCGTGCGACCACGTCCACGCTGCCGCCCGGAGGAAAAGCCACGATCAGCTGCACCGGCCTGGCCGGGTAGATTTCAGTTTGCGCCGCCGCGAATTCTGCGGCCGCGATCGCCACTGCGAAGAATGCGGCGATCGGAATGATTTTCTTCAAGAGGCCTCCTCGTTCTCACTCCCGGCCTGTTCTCAGGCTGCCGGCGAGCCGACGGGACCCGAACAGAGCGAAGCGATATGAAAATCAGTCCCGCCCCGCGCTTGACCGGGCTCGCCCGGCGAGCGCATGATTGTCCGTCACGTTCATTATAAAGGGGGGAACATCATGAATCGACGTACCGCACTTGCTTTGGCCGCGATCGCGCTGTTGTGCTCGGGACTTGTCCTTCCCGCGGGCGATGCGGCTGCGCAGCAGAAATCACTCAAGGGCCAAATCATCGGAAGCTGGACGTTCGGCTCGGCGATCAACACTCGGCCCGATGGCAGCAAATTCAATTCTTGGGATCCCAACGCGACAGGCAGCCTCATCTACTATCCCAATGGCCGCTTCTCATTCATGATCATGCGCTCCGACATTCCCAAGTTCGAACGGGAAAAGGCAACTCCGGAGCAACACAAGGCAGCGGTGCAGGGGCTGATCGCCTACCACGGCACGTATACGGTCAACGAGGCGGACAAGACGATCAGTCACCGCGTCCAGGGGAGTTCGTTCGCGGCGTTCAACGGTACCGAACAGAAGCGCATTGTCACTTCCATCACGGCGGACGAGCTCAAATACGTCAACCCGTCTTCGTCGTTTGGGGCGAAGGTCGATTCGACGTGGAAGCGCGCAAAATAGGCTCCGCGCAGGCCTGAGGGTTTAGCTTATATCACGGCGTTCATCCGCAACTACATGGTGGTAATGAAATTGCGTTACGCCGGTCTGGTCAGCGAGCCTTCAGTTGCGCAAGGATCTGCAACAAGGCTTTGCGGTCGATCAGGTCTTTGTCGCGGTAATCGGTCTTGGTTTTGAGCAAGCCCTCGATATCGAGCGTGTTGATGTCCACGCCGTCCACGGTCAGCGTGCGCACGTGCGCCTGGAGCGATTCGTAGGTTTCGCCGTTCGCCGCAAACAGCAGATCGATCAGCAGATCGTCGGCAACGCGAATATTCTCGGGCTCATCGGTACTGCGTGCAAACCACTCGGGCCGAAGCTCGGCCGCGCTCGGCAGGAAATTCAGCGCCTTGATGACGCGCCTGCCGTTTTCGATGGAAGCGGGCAGCAGGATGTCGATGTCTTCGGTGCTGCGCAGAAAACCGTTGAGACGTACCGCGTGACCGCCCACGAGGATGTAATCCACGCCTTCATGCTGAAAGCGTTCAAGCAGTTTCAGCAGCAGGTCGGCGGTTGCGTCCAAGCGCTCGGGTGCGCGTATCAGACCCGGTTCAGGCGGCGCGCGGCCTCGATCCTGCGCGCCTCGTCGAGCCGCTCGAACGCGGCATGGGTGCCGCGCGAAACGCCGCGCGGGCGCGCGGCTTGTGTCTGCGCGAGCATCTGGTCGAGGCGTCTGCCGCGGTGCCACGCCTCGACGGGGTCGAGGATGAACTCGGAGCGATTCTGCCGGCCGACGATTCGTGTCATGGTGGAATTATTGCACGTCCGCAATCGCTTCAGCATAACGGGCGCCTTTACGGCCCCGCCTCTACGACCCATACACGAGCTTCGGGTGCCAATCGGTGCCCCGCCCTTCCGGCGTGTAGTCGAACAAGTTCCATATTACGAAGTGGTATCCGGCATCGTATCAGGAACAGACGAGGCCCCATTTTTTTCGCACCCCCCGGAAAAGCGGGGCAGCTCGTCCCGCAAGGAGTGCCCGCCCAAAACGGGTGGCGCTGACATTTGCGCATGGCCGGCCGCCGGTGTACGCTTTCGTCGGGGGTAAACAGGACCCCCGGGATCAATCCTTCCAAGACGGTGCCCCGTCCAAATCCTGTAAGCGTTGCGCGCCAGGCGCGGGCACTGTTCAGAAACCGTTGTCAGCTCAGTGCCGTTGCTCACCGGGAAATTCCGCCGGCGCCGACGCCTCTTAACCTTGTTCTTGGAGACTTTGACATGCAGCCGATTGGAGGCCCGACAAGGATGCACGCTTGATGCCCCAGGCATCCGGCCGCATACCGCTGATCAGGAAACTACGCCATGAGCAGAATCCCCGCATTTATCTTCTCGACTTTTGCATCGGTGACAGCCATGACCATTGCTCACGCTGAAACTATTTCCTTCGACCGCGATACGCCGGGAGCGCTGCCGGCGGGCTGGCGCGCCGGCGTCACCGGCCGCGGTTCGCCCAAATGGTCGGTCGAGCCCGACGCTTCCGCGCCGACGAAACCCAACGTCCTCAAGCAATCGGGCAGCGGGACGTTTCCCTGGTGCGTGAAGCCGGACGCATCGCTCGCGGACGGCTACGTTGAAGTCAAATTCAAGCCGCTCTCGGGGCGGGAAGACCAGGCCGGAGGCCTCGTGTGGCGCTGGAAGGACGGCGACAACTACTACGTCGTGCGCGCGAACGCGCTCGAGAACAACGTATCGCTCTATTACACGGCGAACGGGAGGCGGAACACGCTGAAGTACGTCGATGCGCCCGTGTCCGGAAACGCCTGGCACACGCTCCGGGTCGAGTTCTCGGGCAAGAAAATCCGCGTCATCCTGGACGGCAGGACCGCCATTGAGTTCGACGACGACCACATCGGCGGCGCGGGCGCGGTCGGCGTGTGGACCAAGGCCGACAGCGTGACGCTGTTCGACGACTTCAGCTACGGCGCGGCGGTTCTCCGCTGAATGTCGCATCTTGACGGACAGGTGCCGGGTGCCGCATCCTTTGCACGGCAAAGGGGGAACCGTCATCAACGTGAGAGGAGATCGCTATGAAACGCTTGTCTGTAATCACCATGGGGCTGCTTGTTATCGGGTTTACTGTATTCGGCTGCTCGAGCCAGCCGGCTGATCAAGCCGACGCGGGATGGTTTACCCTTTTCGACGGCTCCAGCCTGGACAACTGGAACCGCATCGGCGACGCCAATTGGAGGCTGGCGGATGGTTCCGTCGTGGCCGACAAGGGCAACGGCTTTCTGGTCTCGAAGAACTCCTACACCGACTTCCAGATCCGGGCCGAGTTCTGGGTCGATGACGACGCCAACAGCGGCGTCTTCATACGCTGCACCGATGTCCAGAAAGTCACCGCCACCAATGCGTATGAAGTGAATATCTTCGACAAGCGCCCCGACCCGTCCTACGGCACGGGGGCCATCGTCAACGTGGCCAAGATATCGCCCATGCCCAAAGCCGGCGGCCGATGGAACGTCTACGAGATCACGGCGAAAGGCCAGCAACTGACCGTCACGCTCAACGGAAGACGGACCGTCGATGTTCTGGACAGCCAGCATCCCCGTGGGGCGATCGCGCTTCAATATGCCGCGGGCGTCGTGAAGTTCAGCAAGGTGCAAATCAAGCCGCTATAGCCTGCGCAGATGGTGTAGCCCAGGGCGGCCCCGATGCGGGGGAGCCCTGGGGAATGTCGGGTCGGGTTAGAGGTTTCCCGTTTGTTTCCGGGTCCTCAGAACGGCAGCTTGATCCCCATCCCCCGCTCCATCGCGCGCTCGTAGATCAGGCTGGCGGCGGCCACGTCCTCCAGGGCGATGCCCTGGGACTCGAAGAGCGTGATCTCGTCATCCGAACGGCGCCCGGCCATCCGGCCCGCGACGATGGGCGCGAGTTCATAGACTTTCTCCCAGGCCATCAGGCCGCGCTCGATCGGCCAGACGAGGTCGCCGCACTCGATCCTCGCGCCTTCGAGATCATCGGTCGCGATCAATCCCGAGCGCGTCACGGCGATCTCATCGAGTTCGCGGTTGAGCCGCGTGTTGCTGCCCGCCGCGTTGATATGCGTGCCGGGCTCGAGCAGCTTGCCGTCGAAGACCGGCTGCGAGGCGCTGGTCATGGTGACGATGATGTCGCGGCCCTTCACCGCATCGGCGCTCGACTCGACCGGGCGCACCTCCCGCTCGAGCAGCGCGCTCATCTTGTCGGCGAAGGCCCTGCGCTTTTGCGCATCGCGTCCATAGACGTGAATCGATTCGAGCTTCCGGACCTTCGCGACGGCGAGGATCTGGGTCTCGGCCTGCCGGCCGGTGCCGAAGCAACCCAGGCGGCAGGCATCGGCCCGCGCCATGTATTTCGTCGCCAGTCCCGAGGCGGCGCCGGTGCGCACCTGCCCGATGCGCTTGGCGGCGAGGACAGCCACCATGCCAACGCCCGCCTTGTACAGGACCATTTCATGTCCGTGGCCCACGCCATAGACCTTGAAGCCGTACCAGCCCTTGCGCGACAGGGTGGAGGCCATGATCATGAACCGGGCGCCCCGGAACGGCAGGCGCCGCCGCGGCAGAACCG
>JBGPYQ010000025.1:0-23248 GCA_041493345.1 Gammaproteobacteria bacterium
CACGCTTTCCCTAGACGACCGTTGCCGACGCGCCGCCATCCATGGGGATGATGGCGCCGGTAACGTAGCTGGCGCGCTCGGAGGCGAGGAACACGGCAACCGCCGCAATCTCCTCGGGCCGCGCGTAGCGGCCAAGCGGGATCTTCTGCTCGCCCTGCCGGCGCGCTTCCTCCTCGGAGATCCCAAGCCGTCTTGCCTCGGCTTCCAGGCCGCCCTTCTGGCGATCGGTCAGCGTGAACCCCGGGTTGATGGCGTTCACCCGGATGCCGCTGCGCCCATAGGCGCTTGCGAGTCCCGCGGAGACCAGCATCAGCGCGGCGTTGGCCGAGCCACCCGGGAGATGGCTCGGGCTTGCCACCTTTCCGCCCTGGCCGACGATGTTGACGATGACGCCCCGCTTTCTGGCGGCCATTCCCGGCAGCACCGCCTGGATTGCATGCACGTACGTGAAATATTTGGAGTCCATGGCACTGTGCCATGACTGCATGTCAAGCTGGTCCGGTGCGTATCTTCGCGCCGCGCCGGCGCTGTTGACCAGCACGTCGATAGGTCCCAGGTGCCCTTCGACCGCTGCCACCAATTCCGGCGCAGCCTTCGGGTCAACGAGATCGACCACGACCGTCAGGACCTCGTGGCCCTTGCCCTTCAGCGCGCGCTCGGCCGCGGCAAGGTTGTCCCGGCTGCGCGACGCAATCGCCACACGCGCGCCTTCAGCAGCGAAGGCTTCGGCGCACGCAAGCCCGATGCCTTTGCTGCCGCCCGTGATCAGCACCACTCTCCCCGGAAGATTCAAATCCATGGAATTCCCTGCCTTATTGCAAAATCGGCGAGGAGGCCGGCGAACACCATGGCGCCGACCCAGTTGTTGTGGTTGAACGCCTTGAAACACGCGTCGCGTTCCCGGCCGCGGATGAGGCGCCAGTGATGGAGCATGAGCCCGGCCGCCCCGGCCAGACCCAGATAGTAAGCCGCGCCCAAGCGGGTGTGCACACCGATGCCTGCGAGCACGACGAGCATTGCGCCATAGCAGAGCATCACGGCCAGAACGTCGTGGCGGCCGAAGCTGATGGCGGCGGTCTTGATGCCTATGCGCAGGTCGTCGTCGCGATCCACCATGGCGTATTCCGTATCGTAGGCGATCGCCCAGAAGATGTTGGCGAGAAGCAGCCACCCGGCCTGCGCCGGGACGTAGCCGAGGAGCGCCGCGTAGCTCATCGGGATGCCGAAGCCAAAGGCGATGCCGAGGTAGGCTTGCGGGATCGCGAAAAAACGCTTGGTAAAAGGATAAGTCGCTGCCAGCGCCAGCGCCAAAAATGACAGCAGTATTGTGAGTCGATTCAGCACCAGCACCAGCGCAAAGGCGAGCAGTACGAGACAGCAGGCGAGGATGAGTGCCTCGCGCCGGCCTATCGCGCCGGTCGCCAGAGGCCGTTCACGGGTACGTTTCACTTTCGCGTCGATGCGCCAGTCCGCAAGGTCGTTTATGACGCAACCCGCGGAGCGCATCACGAGCGTGCCCAGCGCGAAGATCCAGACGATGCGCCAGTCCGGCCCGCCGTTGCCCGCGAGCCACAGAGCCCACAATGTCGGCCAAAGCAAAAGCAGCGTGCCGATCGGCTTGTCGAGCCGCATCAGGCGCTCGTAGAGCGTGAGCCTGGTGGTGAATGCGGCGAGGTTCATGGGCACGACATTCTAGCTTCACGGGGACAGATCGGCGGACTTCCCGCCCGAGGGCGCCGAGCGCGCAGAGTCCGCCTGAATCCGCCGCCTGGCCCGCAGCTAGGCTTTGAGAAAATCGGCGCGGCCGCCGAGCCAGCGTTCGAGGTGTCGCTGCGCGACCTCAGGATGCTCGCGCAGGAGCAGCTCCGCCGCCTCGCGCGCCTGTTCGAGCAGGTCCGCATCCTGGTTGAGGTCGGCAAAGCGCAGCAGCGGCGCGCCGCTCTGGCGGGCACCCAGATATTCGCCGGGACCGCGCAGCAGGAGGTCCTCCCGCGCGATGACGAAGCCGTCCGCATTTTCGAAAATCACGCGCAGCCGCCGGCGGGCCGCTTCGCCCGGAGGATTCTGATAGAGCAGTATGCACACCGACTCTTGCGCCCCGCGGCCCACGCGTCCGCGCAACTGATGCAGCTGCGCCAGACCGAAGCGCTCCGCATGCTCGATCACCATGAGCGAGGCGTTGGGGACGTCCATGCCCACTTCGATCACCGTCGTTGCCACCAGCAGCTGAATGCCGCCGGCGAGGAAGGCGGCCATCGTCTGCGCCTTTTCCGCAGGCTTCAAGCGCCCGTGAATCAATCCCAGTTTGAGTTCCGGGAATTCCCGGCCCAGCGCCGCGTGAGTCTCAAGCGCGGCCTTCAACTGCAGCTGCTCCGACTCCTCAATGAGCGGGCAGACCCAATAGGCCTGGCGCCCGGCGCCGCAGGCCTCGCGCACGCGGCGCACGACCTCGGAGCGGCGTGAATTGGCGATGAGCTTGGTGACAACGGGTTTCCTCCCCGGCGGCAGCTCATCGATGACCGATACGTCGAGGTCGGCGTAGTAACTCATCGATAGCGTGCGAGGAATTGGCGTAGCGCTCATCATGAGCTGGTGCGGCTCCGCGCCAGGCCGGCGGCGTGAATCGGCCCCTTTCATGCGCAGTGCAAGACGCTGCGCCACGCCGAAGCGGTGCTGCTCGTCGACGATGGCCAAGCCGAGCCTGTGGAACTGCACATGCTTCTGAAACAGCGCATGGGTGCCGATCGCTATCGGCGCTTTGCCCGAAGCGATCGCAGCGAGCGCGGAATCACGCTCTTTCTTCGTCTGGCTTCCGGTGAGCCACGCGACTTCGAATCCGAACGGAGCAAGCCATTCGCCGAATTTGCGGAAGTGCTGCTCGGCAAGAATTTCGGTCGGCGCCATGACCACTGCCTGCAGGCCGTTCTCGACGGCACGCAAAGCCGCGAGCACCGCGATCACGGTCTTGCCGCTGCCGACGTCGCCCTGGAGCAGCCGGTGCATGGGATGCGGCTGCGCGAGATCGCGCTCGATCTCCTTCCACACCCGCTGCTGCGCGGCGGTAAGCCGGAAAGGCAACCGTCCGACCAGCGCCGTAGTGTGGCGGCGCTCAATGTCGAACGGCTGCGCAAGAGCCGGCGCAATGCGCGCCTTTCGCTCGCGGTAGAGCTTGCGCATCGAAAGCTGCTGCGCAAGCAGCTCGTCGAATTTCATGCGGCGCCACGCAGGCAGCGTGCGTCCGCTCAGGCCCGTCTGGTCGGCTCCGGGAGAAGGATGGTGCAGCATGCAAACCGCTTCGGAAAATCCGCACAGCCCGAGCGGTTTCCATGCGAACTCAGGCAAGGTGTCATCGAGCGTGGCGCGACCGAGCGAGGCCTCGATCCGGCGCCGCAGCAAGCTTTGCCCGAGCCCGGCCGTGGTCGGATAAATCGGCGTGAGCGCGTCCGCCAGCGGCGAGGGCCCGCGCAGGACGCGAAAGCGCGGGTGAATCATCTCACCGCCGAAAAAGCCGGGGCGCATCTCGCCGAAAGCGCGCACCGTCGCACCAGGGGCAAGCGCTTTTGCCTGGCTCCCGTAGAAATTGAAGAAGCGCAGCACCGCCTCGCCGGTCGCATCCTCGATCCGGCACACGAGCTGGCGCCGGGGACGGTATGCAATCTTGGTCGAGCGGACCGTGCCTTCCACCTGCACCGGCGCGCCCGGCGGGGCGCCGGTGATGGGCGTAATGCGCGTCTCGTCCTCGTAGCGCAGCGGCAGGTGCAGCACTAAATCGAAATCGCGACGGATGCCGAGTCGCTCGAGCCGGGCGCGCAGCGGGGGGCTGAGCGCCACCAGCCCGGAATCGGGCGAAGCTGCAGCCGCACCGTCGCCGGCAGCAGATCGGCGGCGCCGGCCGCTGCGGCTCGCAATGCTCAAGCCTGATCTTTCCGCGTCACAGTGTCCGCTTAGGGCAGAACGAGGATGGCGTCGGCCTCGATGAGCGCGCCGCGCGGCAGGCCCGCGACGCCCACGGCGGCACGCGCCGGATACGGTTTCTCGAAGTATCCGGCCATGATCTCGTTGACGCGGGCAAAATGCGCGAGGTCGGCGAGATAGACGGTGAGCTTGACCACGTCGGCGAGCGACCCGCCCGAGGCTTCCGCGAGCGCCTTCAGGTTGGCGAAGACGCGGTGGATCTGGTTCTCGACGCCTTCCACGAGCAGTCCCGACGCCGGGTCGAGGCCGATCTGGCCGGATAGGTATACCGTGTTGCCGGCGCGTACCGCCTGGGAATAGGTTCCGATCGCGGCGGGCGCGTGAGGGGTCGATACAATCGATCTGGTCATGGCGGACGTCGGGTCGATGCGTGGCGCACTCAACTATAATATCCGCGCTCGCCCGGGCTGCGCCAGCATCTCTGATGACTTCCCCGCCTATCGCCAATCTCCTGAAGCTCGTGGGCACGCCCAGGGACGGCGCGCTGCTGCGCTTTTCCCTCGGCAGCGAATATCTCAAAGTCTCCGATTTCGCCGCCGCCGCCGCGCATCTTCGCGCCGCGCTAGTAAAAGACCCCGGCTACTCGGCGGCGTGGAAGCTGCTCGGCAAGGCGCTGGAAGGAGCGCATCGGCCCGCAGAGGCGCTGGAATCGTATCGCCAGGGCGTCCTTGTCGCCGATGGCAAGGGCGATAAACAGGCCGCCAGGGAAATGGCCGTCTTTGCGCGGCGCCTGGAGAAAAAATTGCGGCCCGCTGAAACGGGAGGCGAGCCTTGAGCATGCCCGGTTTCCTGCGGGGAAAGCTGTTCGGCGCTCCGCTCGATCCCCTGGATTCAAAGACCCGGCGCCACATCGCGCTCGTCGCGTTTTTTGCCTGGGTGGGCCTGGGCGCGGACGGCATCTCTTCGTCGTGCTACGGGCCGGAGGAGGCCTTCCGGGCGCTCGGCGAGCACACCCAGCTCGGCCTGTATCTCGCGGTCGCGACGGCGGTCACGGTTTTCATCATCGCGCTCGCCTACAACCAGGTGATCGAGCTGTTCCCGACCGGCGGCGGAGGCTACCGCGTCGCGACGCGGCTGCTCGGCCCCTACTCCGGCCTGGTCTCCGGCGCGGCGCTTGTTCTCGACTACGTGCTCACCATCGCCATCTCCATCGCGAGCGGGGTGGACGCGCTGTACTCCCTTCTGCCGATTTCCTTTCAACCTTACAAGCTTGTGACCGAGGGCACGCTGATCGTCGCGCTCACCCTGCTCAATCTGCGCGGAATGAAGGACGTCATAACCGTGCTCCTGCCGATCTTCCTCGGATTCATCATCACCCACGCATTCCTCATCGTCTACGGCGTCCTTATGCACGTCTCGGTGCTGCCGACGCTCGTACCCGCGACGCTGCAGGAAACTTCACAGCTTTCGAGTCAACTCGGCTGGACGGGAGTCGCGGCGATGTTGCTGCTCGCCTATTCGCAGGGCGGCGGCACCTATACCGGACTCGAAGCCGTGTCGAACAACGTCAATGTGCTGGCCGAGCCGCGCGTGCATACCGGCAAGGTGACGATGCTCTACATGGCCCTGTCGCTGGCTTTTACCGCAGGCGGGATCATCCTGTTGTATTTGCTTTGGGACGCGCGGCCCGTGGAAGGGCAGACCCTGAACGCGGTCGTTTTCGGCGCCATCGTCCAGAGCTTCGGCTGGGACAGCGAATTCGCCAACCAGACCGCGATCCTGGTGGTGCTGGCGCTCGAAGGAGGATTGCTGTTCGTCGCGGCGAACACCGGATTTCTCGGCGGCCCGGCGGTGCTTTCCAACATGGCGGCGGATTCCTGGGTGCCACACAAGTTCCGGTATCTATCGACTCGCCTCGTGACGGAAAACGGCATCCTTGTGATGGGGCTCGCAGCCCTCGGCATTCTCGTCTGGACCGACGGGCGCGTCACCGTGCTGGTGGTGCTCTACAGCGTGAGCGTATTCCTGACGTTCGCCATTTCCCTGTTCGGGCTGTGCGTTTACTGGAGCGGGCACCGCTCGGAGTCCCGCTGGTTGGGCCGGCTCGCACTCTCGGCGACAGGCTTTCTGGTCTGCGGCGGCATCCTCCTGATGCTGCTCGCGAAGAAATTCACTGAGGGCGGCTGGATCGCGGCGCTCATCATCGGGGCGATCATCGCGGTGTGCGTCGTGATCCGCAGCCACTACAACTGGACGAAGGATCAGCTGAGTAAAATCGACCAGACCTTTTCCGGCGTCCCGTTCGGGAGCCACGTCAATCCGCCCAGGCCCGATCCGGAAAAACCTACCGCCGCGTTTCTCGTGGGATCTTCCCGCGGCGGCGGCCTGCATGCGCTGCTCTGGGTGCAGCGCATGTTCCCCGAGCATTTCAGGAACTTCATTTTCGTCAACGCGCGCACCGTGGATTCGCAGAGCTTTGGCGGGCGCGAGGACCAGGAGGCGATGAAGGTCGAGGCCAATGCGGCGCTCGGCTATTTTGTCAACTTCTGCAACAGCAAGGGCTGGGCTGCGAAATCGTATCTCGCCTTCGGCACCGATTCCATCGACGAATTCACGCGCCTTGCCGAGCGCGTTCAGGCGGATTTTCCGAACAGCATCTTCTTCACGAGCAAGCTCATCTTCAAAACGGATAACTTGTTCACGCGCCTGCTTCACAACCAGGCGGCGATGGCACTGCAGCGCCGCTTCCACCTGCGGGGAATGCAGATGGTGATCCTGCCCATGAAGCTGAATGTCTAACCGGGCGCAAAGACCCGGCGAACTGCCGGGCCTGGCTGGAAATCATGGTGGAGTTGAGGAGGATCGAACTCCCGACCTTCGCATTGCGAACGCGACGCTCTCCCAGCTGAGCTACAACCCCATGGGGATGCAAATTTTAACCTCAAACCCCCGACAGAACAACGCCATGGGGTCCTGTTTCATTCCGAATGCGCGCGCAAGAGCCTGTCCCGGATCCCGGCCCATTCCGCAGTCGCGGGCGGTTCCTCGACGAGAATTTCCTCGCACCCGGAAGAGTCCAGCGCGCGCAGATTCGCGTACAGCTCGTGCGCGTAGCGAGACGGGTCCGACGACGCTTCGATCCATGCAGTGCTCGCATCACCGGCCGGCCGCGCGCCAAAGGACAGGACCCCGCGCCCGCGCGAATCCCCTTGAAGCGCGCGTTTCCATTGTCCGGAAGCAACGAGCAGCAGCGGGTGCCGAGGCGCGTAGTGCGACTCGAGCGCGCCCGGCGAGCGCGGCGCGGCGGCGTCGCTGAATTCGGGCTCCATGCCGAGCGTCGCGGCGATATCTTCGGCACTGATGCGGCCCGGGCGCAGCAGCACCGGCCGGCCGCGGGAGAGCTCGATGATGGTGGACTCGATGCCGACCTCGCAGGGGCCGCCGTCGAGAACCAGATCGACCTCCTTGCCGAGATCATCGCGCACGTGCTCCGCGGTCGTGGGACTGATGCGGCCGAATTTGTTGGCTGAAGGCGCAGCCACGCCGACCGGACGGCTTGCGCCCCCGTTACCGCCGAATCGGCGCAACAGCGCCAAGGCGACGGGATGTCCGGGAACGCGCAAGCCGATGCTGTCCTGACCGCCTGTCAGGTAATCACCCACGTTCGATGCGCGCTTCAGCACCAAGGTCAGCGGCCCGGGCCAGAAACGCGCCGCGAGCGTGTTCGCCGCCTCCGGAATCTCGCGCGCCCAGTGCGCCAACTGATCGGCCGAGCTGATATGCACGATGACCGGGTGACTCGACGGGCGGCCCTTTACCGCGTAGAGGCGTGCGACCGCTGCCGGATTTGACGCATCGGCACCCAGTCCGTACACGGTTTCGGTGGGAAACGCGACCAGCCCGCCGCGCTTCAAGACATGCGCGGCTTCTTCGATGGCGCTGTTCACGGCATCACTCGTTGGCAGCGCTCGCGGCAGGCCCGGTGGAAGGCGCCGGGGCGCCAACCGCCTCGGTCAACGCGGTAGCTTGATTTTCTTGGCCGCCTCGGCCTGGCCGCGGCGGAACTGCGCAAGGCGCCTGGCCAGCTTCGCGTCGCACTGGGCGAGCATGGCGACCGCAAACAGGCCCGCATTGGCCGCGCCGGCTTCGCCGATGGCGAAGGTCGCGACCGGAACGCCCTTGGGCATCTGCACAATCGAAAGAAGCGAATCCAGCCCTTTCAGATATTTCGAGGGAATCGGAACCCCAAGCACCGGAACCGTCGTCTTCGCCGCGATCACGCCGGCGAGGTGCGCGGCGCCGCCGGCGCCGGCTATGAAGCATTTGACACCCTTGGCGCCCAAACGCCCGACCCATTCAATGAGCGCATCGGGCGAGCGATGCGCAGAAAGCACCTTGGATTCGAACGGCACCGCGAAATCGGCGAGCTGCTTTGCCGCCTCGCGCATGACCTCCCAGTCGCTTGCGCTTCCCATGACGATACCGACGAGCGGCGTGCGACGGGCCATTTTCATCCTCACAGTTTCTGCCCGGTCAGACGGTACAGCGCTTCCCGGTATTTTTTTGAAGTTTTGGCGATCACTTCCGCCGGCAGCCGCGGCGCAGGCGGCGTCTTGTTCCAGTCGAGGGTCTCGAGGTAATCGCGCACGTACTGCTTGTCGAAGGAAGGCGGGCTGGTGCCGGGCCGGTACTGGTCCGCAGGCCAGAAGCGCGAAGAGTCCGCGGTCAGCGCCTCGTCGATGAGAACGAGATTTCCCTTGTCATCGGTGCCGAATTCGAATTTGGTGTCGGCGATGATGATGCCGCGCTCGCGCGCGTAGTCGGCTGCCTCGCGGTACAGGCGGATACTTACATCGCGCACCTTGGCGGCAAGCGCCTTGCCGATCAGCTTCTCCACCTGTTCGAACGCAATGTTCTCGTCGTGCGTGCCGGCTTCGGCCTTGGTCGCAGGCGTGAAAATCACGTCCAGAAGCTTGTCGGCCTGCTTCAGGCCCGCGGGGAGCGGTATGCCACACACTGCGCCGGTTTTCTGATAGTCCTTCCAGCCCGAACCGATGAGGTAGCCGCGTACCACCGCCTCGATCGGCAGGGGTTTCAGCTTTTTCACGACCACCGCGCGGCCCTTCACCTGTGCGATGTCCTCCGCACCCTTGACCACGGTCTCCGGTGCGCCGCCGTTCAGGTGATTCGGGACGATATGCGCAAGTTTCCCGAACCAGAAGTTGGACATGTCGTTCAGCACCCGGCCCTTCTCCGGGATCGGATCGGGAAGAATCACATCGAACGCCGACAGCCGGTCGGTGGTGACTATGAGCAGGCGGTCCCCGCCCACGGCGTACATGTCGCGAACCTTGCCCCGTCCGAGCAAGGGCAGGCTTTTGAGATTCGATTCGTAGAGCGGTGGCGCCATTTCTTACGCGGCCTGTTTTTCCAGATCCGGGTGATATTTGCCTTGTGCCGCGAGGCTGTTCATGCGGGCACGGTGGTAGAAGGCGCGCTGCGCCGCGGCGACGTTTCCTGGTGAGCCGCGCCAAGCTTTGAGCGCCGCGTTCTGCAGCGCGCGGCTGTAGGAGAATGTGAGCGGCCACGGCAGGCCCGGCATTCTCGCCATTTCATTCAGGTGCGCGGTCGCGGCCTCATCGCTCTGGCCGCCCGAGAGGAACACCACGCCCGGCAGCGCTGCCGGCACGGTGCGCTTGAGACAGCGCACCGTCTCCTCGGCCACCTGTTCCACACCGGCCTGCTTCGCGCAATCCTTGCCCGAAACCACCATCGACGCCTTGAGGATCGTGTGCTCGAATGAAACATTGTGGGCGCGCAGCGCCGCGAACAGCGCCGAAAGCGTCGCCTCGCTCGCCTCGTAACAGCGCTCGATGGTGTGGTCGCCGTCGAGCAGCACTTCCGGCTCGACGATGGGCACGATGGAGGCTTCCTGGCACAGCGCCGCATAGCGCGCCAGCGCATGCGCATTGGCGTAGAGGCAGGTGTGGCTGGGAATGCCCTGACCGATGGTGATCACCGCGCGCCACTTGGCGAAGCGCGCGCCGAGCTTGAAATACTCCGCAAGCCTTGCGCGCAGACCGTCCAGTCCCTCGGTCACTTTCTCGCCGGGACAGAGCGCGAGATCGTGCGTGCCCTTGTCCACCTTGATGCCGGGCACAATGTCCTTCTTCTCCAGGTATTTCGGGAACGGCTCGTTACCCGGAACCGTGCGCTGCCTCAAGGTCTCGTCGAACAGGATCACCCCGCTCACGAAATCCTCGATGCCCCCCGTCGTAAACAACAAGTCGCGGTAAGCGCGGCGGTTGGCTTCGGTGCACTCGGCGCCGACCGACTTGAAGCGCTTCTCGCAGGTGCCGCTGGATTCGTCCGCGGCGAGCAGGCCTTTTCCTCCGGCCACCATGGCCGCGGCGGTTCTGGAGAGCAAATTCTTGTCCATGGGAATGATTCCTCCGAAATTTCCGTAAACCGGGGTGCGCGAAGCCGTGATTTTACCCGCCGCCCGCAGCCGACGCCATATTTTGGCGTGCCGCCCTCAGCAGGCCGTCTGGTGCCGTACGCGGCAGGTGGCGAGCACTTCGTCCGCGTCGCGCTTCCACCAGTTGCGCGCCGACATGATCTCGACTTCGTGGAAGCCGCGGTATCCCGCTTGCTCCATCCACGAGCGGATGAGCGGCAGGTCGATCACGCCGTCGCCCATCATGCCGCGGTCGGTCAGCAGGTCGGTGGTGGGAACCAGCCAGTCGCAGATATGGAATGCAAGCAGGCGCTTGTCACCGGCGCGCTCGATCTGATTTTTCAGGCCCGGGTCCCACCAGACGTGGTACGCGTCCACGGCGACGCCCAGGCCCGCCCCAAGCTCGTCGCACAAGTCGAGCGCGTGCGCCACGGTGTTGACGCAGGCGCGGTCGGCGCAATACATCGGGTGCAGCGGCTCGATGGCGAGCGGGACGCCGGCGGAGCGTGCGTGATCGAGCACTTCGCCGATCCCGTCGCGCACCATCGCGCGCGCGCCCTCGAGATCCTTCGAGCCCTCCGGCAACCCCCCGACCACCAGCACCAGGCATTTCGCCTCGAGCATCGCGGCATCGTCGATGGCCCTGAGATTGTCATCGATCGCGGCCCTGCGTCCTTTGCGGTCCGCAGCCGGAAACATTCCGCCGCGGCACAAGCCGGTCACCGTGAGCCCGTGGCCGCGGATCCGCTTCGCCGCTTCTTTTGCGCCCAGCTCGGCGAGCTTGTCGCGCCAGGGCGAGATGCCGCGGATGCCGTGGCGCGCGCAGCCGTCGATCATCTGGCGCAGGTTCCACTTTTCCCGCACCGTCGCGGTGTTGAGCGAGAGCAGATTCGGGTCAGGCGAGGAGTAACTCATCGATGTTTGTTAATCGCAAAGGACGCCAGGGAAACCCTCTTTTTGAATCAACCTAAGCGTCCTTTGCGCCGTTGGCGGTCAATGGATGCCGTGAACCGCCAGCAGTCGGCGCATGCGGGAAGATGCAAGCTCGGGGTCCCGCAGCAGTCCCGCCGCGTCGGCGAGCCGGAAAGTCTCGGCGAGGTGCAGGATTGAGCGCGCAGACTGCTGCCCGCCAACCATGGCGAAATGCTCCTGGTGGCCGTTCAACCAGGCGAGGAACACGAGGCCGGTCTTGTAGAAGCGCGTCGGCGCGCCGAAGATGTGGCGCGCGAGCGGTACCGTCGGCGCGAGAATCCGGTGATAGGTCTCGCGGTCGTTCGCAGCCAAGGCGGAGAGCGCGGCGGACGCGGCCGGCGCGATCGCGTCGAAGATCCCGAGGAGCGCGTCCGAGTAAACCCACTGGTCGCCCTCGATCAGCTCGGGATAGTTGAAATCGTCGCCGGTGTACATGCGTACCCGCCCGGTCGAAACGGAGGCGTCCCCGGCTCCTCCTTTGGGCAGCCGGCGGCGTATCTCGATTTCCTTCTGCTTGTCGAGCAGGGAAATCTTGATGCCGTCCACCTTGGAAGCGTTTGCGGCGATGACTGAGAGCGCGACATCCATCGCCTTGCCGAGGTCCCCGTGGCCCCAGTAGCCGGCGAGTTCCGGGTCGAACATATCGCCCAGCCAATGAATGATCACCGGCTCCCTGACCTGCGAAAGGATGCGCGTATACACCCGGTGGTAATCGTCGGGCGATCCCGCGCAGGCGGCGAGCGCGCGGCTCGCCATGAGGATGATGCGCCCGCCGAGCCCCTCGATGGCGGCGCACTGCTCCTCGTAGGCGGCGATGACCTCATCCACCGTCACCGTGCCCGAGGGTAGGAGCTGGTCGGTACCGGCGCCGCTGAAGAGGACCGCGCCTTCGACGCATTTCGCTGCCTCGATCGACCGGCGGATCAGTTCGAGCGAGTTTCCCCAGTCAAGACCCATGCCGCGCTGCGCGGTGTCCATCGCTTCAGCCACTCCCAAGCCCAGCGACCAGAGATAGCGCCGGTATTCGAGGGTGCGCTCCCAGTCGAGCGCCGCCTCGAGCCAGGGATTGCCCGCGGCAAGCGGATCGGCGACCACGTGCGCCGCCGCGAGCGCGACGCGATTGAAGGTTTTCCTGCCGCCCGCACCGAACCCGCGCGGCGCGCTCAGGCGGAACTCCTCGAGCTTGCCCGCCGCCGTTGGCAGCTTGATTCGGAGCAAAAGTTTGTCCGGAGCGTTCATCTGCGTAAATTCGTGGCTTTCGCCCTTAGGTTTTCAGCTTCGGCACGTCGATCCAGCGCCGCAGTTTCCAGCTCTTCAGCGCGCACTCCACTAGTTGCAGGCCTTTGGCGCCTTCGAGCAGGTCCCACTGGAACGGTCCGCCCTCGCAGACGTGGCGAATGAACAACTCCCACTGCGCTTTGAAGGCGTTGTCGCAGGCGGTTTCGTCGGGGACTTCCTGCCAGTCGGCAGTAAAATCGTGGGTCTGCCTGACATCCGGGTTCCATACGGGCCGGGGCGTCGCAGCGCGCTCCTGGGTGAAACAGCGCGTCAGGCCCGCCACGGCCGAGCCGTGCGTGCCGTCCACCTGGAAAGTCACCAGATCGTCGCGGCGCACGCGCACGCACCAGGAGCTGTTCATGTGCGCGATGACGCCGCCTTCCAGCCGGAAGCTCGCGTACGCGGCATCGTCGGCGGTCACCTTGTACTTCCTGCCGCTTTCGTCCCAGCGCCCCGGTATATGCGTTGCGCCGAGGCAGGAGACGCTCTTCACCTTGCCGAACAGATTATCGAGCACATAGCGCCAGTGGCACAGCATGTCCAGGATGATGCCGCCGCCGTCCTTCTTGCGGTAGTTCCACGAGGGGCGCTGCGCCGGCTGCCGGTCGCCCTCGAACACCCAATAGCCGAATTCGCCGCGAACCGAAAGAATGCGGCCAAAAAAACCTTTGTCGCGCAGCATCCTGATTTTCTGCAAGCCGGGCAGCCACAGCTTGTCCTGCACCACGCCGTGCTTGACCTTCGCCCTCCGGGCGGCGCGGTACAGCCCGAGCGCTTCGGCAAGCGAGGTCGCCACCGGCTTTTCGCAATAGACATGCTTTTTCGCCGCGATCGCTTTTTTCAGGATCATCGGCCGCAGCTGAGTGGAAGCGCTATCGAAAAAAACGCTGTCGTCGCGGTTCTCGAGCGCCGCATCCAGGTCCGTAGTCCAGCGACCGACGCCCTGCTCCGCCGCAAGCTTTCCGAGTTTCCCGGCGTTGCGGCCGACGAGGATGGGATCGGGCATGACGCGCGTGCCATCGGAGAGCCGCACCCCGCCCTGCTTGCGGATCGCCATGATCGAGCGCGCAAGATGCTGGTGGGCGCCCATTCTGCCCGTAACTCCGTGCATGATGATGCCGAGTCTTCTATCAGCCATGTCATTTCTCGGCGTCGACGATGATTCCCAACCTTCGCTATTTTGGCTCCGGCCACGCCGCGGCGCTTAATATCCGCTTCGCGAACCGTTAGCGTCCACTAAAATAGTCAAGCTCGGCGGTGTTCGCCGACCTTGACTATTTTCATGGTGTTGGTCCCCCCCGCCTTGCCGATCGGCTCGCCGATCGTGAGGACAATGAGGTCGCCCTTTTGCACCACGCCGTTCTTCACCAGGACGTTTTCGGCTTCCTCGAGCAGTTCCTCGCGGTCGTGGCCGATGTACTTGACCATCAGCGGATAGGTGTCACGAAACAGCGAACAGCGGTAGCGCGTTGCGGTCTGGGAAGTGAGCGCGTAGATCGGCACGCCGCAGTTCAGCCGCGACATCCACAGCGCGGTCGAGCCCGATTCGGTCAGCGCCGCGATCGCCTTGACCTTGAGGTGATAGGCGGTGAACAGCGCGGCCATGGCGATCGACTGGTCGACGCGGGTGAAGACGCGGTGCAGGAAATGCTCGTCGAGCGTGACTTCGGCGGAGTCCTCCGCCACCTCGCAGATGCGGCTCATCGCCGCGATGGTTTCGACCGGGTACTTGCCGCTGGCGGTCTCCGCCGAGAGCATCACCGCGTCGGTGCCGTCGAGCACGGCATTGGCGACGTCGGACACCTCGGCGCGGGTCGGGACGGGGCTCGAGATCATCGATTCCATCATCTGCGTCGCGGTGATAGTGATCTTGTTCTGCTCGCGCGCGAGCCTGATCATGCGCTTCTGCAGCGCAGGGACGGAGGCGTCGCCGACTTCGACGGCAAGGTCGCCGCGCGCCACCATGATGCCTTCGCAGGCCGACATGATGTCCATCAGCGCCTTCGGCTCGACGGCTTCGGCGCGCTCGATCTTGGCAATGAGGAAGGCGTTGCCCCCCGCCGCAAGCATCAGCTGCCGCGCCATGTACATGTCGGCGCTCGACTTCGGGAACGACACCGCGAGATAGTCGGCCTTGAGCTGCGCCGCGGTGCGGACGTCCTCCATGTCCTTGGGAGTAAGCGCCGGCGCGGTCAGCCCGCCGCCGAGCCGGTTGATGCCCTTGTTGTTGGAGAGCACGCCGCCGTGGCGCACGCGGCAGTGCACTTCGGCGCCCACGACCTTCTCCACGTCGAACACGATGCGGCCGTCGTCGAGCAGCAGCACATCGCCCGCGCGCACGTCGCGGGGCAGCTCCTTGTAGTCGAGGCCGACGCCTTTCTCGTCACCGAGCTCGCGCTCGGCGTCGAGGACGAACGCGTCTCCCGGCATGAGGCTGACTTTGCCCTCCTTGAACTTGCCGACGCGGATCTTCGGCCCTTGCAGGTCGGCCATGATGCCGACGGTGCGGCCGGTCTTGCGGCAGGTCTCGCGCACGAGATCCGCGCGACGGATGTGGTCCTCGGCGCTGCCGTGAGAGAAATTCATGCGCACCACGTCGACGCCAGCGAGGAACATGCGCTCCAGGGTCCCGGAATCACTTGATGCCGGGCCGAGCGTGGCGACGATCTTGGTGCTTCTGAGCATTGACCCTCCGCAAGGTTTGCCCTACTTTACCAGATGACTATGGCATGCCCAGACAGGAAGGAAAGGACTATTCATGGAAACGCTCAGTAGTCCAAGCCGGCGCGCGGTGTTCGGCGCGCCGCTCGCCGCTGCGGCAACACTACTGGCCCCTCAGGCGATGGCACAGGGCGGGCGCGGCGCCGCGGAACGCCCGCCGCTCGCCGGTTCCGCCGAGGAACGGCGTATCCTCGCCGTGCTCGAGGAGGTCTACCGCAGCCACCGCTACCTCAGCGTCCCGCAGGAGGATGGGCGCCTCTTGCGCATCCTTGCCGAGTCGATCGGAGCGAAGCACGTGGTGGAACTCGGCACCTCGACCGGCTATTCGGGGCTGTGGCTGCTGCTTGCGCTGTCAAAGACAGGCGGGCGGCTCACCACCTACGAGATCGACCGCGGCCGCCATGAGACGGCCCGCGTCAATTTCGACAAGGCAGGCGTGCTCAAGCAGGCGAGACTCGTTCTGGGCGATGCCCATGCGGAGGCAAGCAAGCTGACGGAGCCGATCGACCTGCTTTTCATCGACGCCGACAAGGAAGGCTATCTCGACTACCTGCAAATGCTCGGGCCGCTCGTGCGCCCGGGCGGGCTTATCGCCGCGCACAACATGGCCTCGCCGCCTCCCGATCCACGCTATGTCGCGGCCGTGACCACCCATGCCGCCTACGAGACGGTATTCCTGAATATGCACGAAGCAGGGATCGGCGTTACGCTCAAGAAACGTTGAAGCGCACGGAGCCGCTCGGTGCGCTGCCGCTGTAAAAAAAAGGCGCTGCGGCGCGCCAGGCCGGAAAAGGCGTCGGGACGCGGTTTTTGGCAGCTCGGGCCCGGATTCGGCTATATTTCCATTCTGCGCCAGCGGCTGTGCCAATATCAAAAGGGAGGACACCCGTGCTTGCCACGCAGATTCGCCAGAAGGACGGCATCTTCTACTTCGGCAGCGTCCGCGCGCCCGAGCTGCTCGCCAAGGTCCGCTTCATCAGCCGCTTCTACGGCGAGGGTGAGGAAATCGCCCCGGCGCGCATCGCCCAGGACGACGAGATCGCGCAGTTCATCGCCAAGATCGAGCGCACCGACCGCGCTTTCCAGCGCACGCTGTCGCGCGCCAAGGTGCGCCAGCTCAAGAACTTCTACGAGACCGCGATCACCCAGCCGCCCATCCCGGGGACCGTGCTCCTGTTTACTGCCGAGCGGCTGCGCTTCCAGCCGGTCGCCGGGGTTGAAGGTGTGGGTCACCTCTCCGAGCCGCAGGCGAAATTCCTCATCATCGACGGCCAGCACCGGCTCGCGGCGCTGAGCTTCTACCTGGACGAACACCCTGACGACGCGAAGACCATCAGCGTGCCGTGCGTCATCTTCGACGGCCGGAGCGAGGACTTCGCCACCGAGATGTTCGTGATCATCAACTCCACACCCACGCGCATCAACAAGAGCCACCTGATCGACCTGTACGAGCGCGTATCCTGGGCCGAACCCCACCGCAAGTTCGCCTCGCGCCTGGTCGGCAGCCTGTACAGCGAGGGCGACAGTCCGCTGCGCTACCGCATCAACCGCCTCGGCGGGCGCAGCGCTCAGGACAAGTGGATCCTGCAGGCGGAACTGTTCAACGAACTGCACCGATGGGTGAACCGCGACTGGCGCAAGATCCAGCTCGCCGGGGGCAGCCGTACCCAGGTACCGAACTACTACGGCATGGTGCGCGACTTTTTCAAGGCGGCCGAACACGTGTGGGGCGAGGCCTGGGGTCACGCCAACCATATGGTCACCAAGCCGGTGACGCTCAAGGCCATGCTGCGCGTGTGCGCCGATCTCGCCCGCGAGGACGGCGACCCCGCCGAGGGCCGCGTCAAACGCTGGGAAGAGCGGCTCGCGCCCTGGCGCGAGCAGGTGAAAACCTTCAAGTCGGAGGGTTTCTACGAACGTTTCGCCGCAAAGGGCGAGATCGAGCGCGTGAGCCGCGTGCACAAGGAGCTCGCGCGCACCGCCGGCATAGAAACGCGTTCGGGAAAGTAGAAAACCCCGCTGCCCAATGCCGATTTTCTAACCGGCGGCGCGCTGCTCGAGGATTTCGATCGCAGGCAGCTTTTTTCCTTCAAGGAATTCCAGGAATGCGCCGCCCCCGGTCGAGATGTAGGAAATCCTGTCGCTGACGCCGTACTTGGCGATCGCCGCGAGCGTCTCGCCGCCGCCGGCGAGGGAAAACGCGCGCGCGCCGGCAATGGCTTCCGCGATCGCCCTCGTGCCCTGCCCGAACTGATCGAATTCGTACACGCCGACCGGGCCGTTCCAGACGATGGTGCCCGCCTCGGAGATCGTCTTCGCGAGCGCCGCCGCGCTGCGCGGGCCGATATCGAGGATCAAATCGTCTTCAGCCACCTCCGCGGAGGACTTGATCTGCGCCTTCGCCGTCGCCGAGAGCTCTTTCGCGCAGACGACGTCCACCGGCAGCGGGACTTCGCTGCCTTTTGCGCGCAGGATCGCCATGATTCTTCTCGCCTCATCGACGAGATCGGGCTCGGCCAGAGACTTGCCGATTTTCATTCCCGCCGCGAGCATGAAAGTATTGGCGATGCCTCCGCCCGGGATCAGGCGGTCGACCTTTTCCGCGAGTGCACCGAGAACGGCAAGTTTGGTCGAGACTTTGGCGCCGGCGACGATGGCAACGAGCGGCCGCGCCGGGTGCCAGAGCGCCTTCGAGAGGGCCTCGATCTCGGCGGCCATCAACGGCCCGGCGCAGGCCATCGGCGCGTACTTCGCAATGCCGTGGGTGGTCGCTTCGGCGCGGTGCGCAGCGCCGAAGGCGTCGTTGACGTAGACGTCGCATAGCGCCGCCATTTTTCTTGCCAGCGCATCGTCGTCCTTCTTCTCGCCTTTGTTGAAGCGGCAGTTCTCCAAGAGCACCGCCTGACCGGGCTCGACAACGACACCGTTCAGCCAATCGCGCTTGAGCGGGACATCCCTCCCGAGCAGCGCCGAGAGATGCTTCGCGACCGGGGCGAGCGACTCCTTCTCGCTGGCTGGTCCTTCCGCCGGCCGGCCCAGGTGCGACACGAGCATGAGGCGGGCTCGCCGTGCAAGCGCCAGTTTGATCCCGGGCAGCGAGGCCCGGATTCGCGTGTCGTCGTCGATATGGCCGTCGTGGATGGGAATGTTGAAATCAACGCGCATGAAGACCCGCTTGTCGCGCAGGTCGAGATCGGACATTTTAAGGACGGTCAAGACAAACCCTCAAAGGGCTAACCGCAGAGGACTCAGAGTCCTATTTCGCGTTCATGAGAGCGAGCGCCGCATCCAGCATGCGGTTGCTGAACCCCCATTCGTTGTCGTACCAGGAGGACACCTTCACCAGCGTCCCCTCGGCCACCTTGGTGAGCGTCGCGTCGAAGATCGACGAGGCCGGGTTGTGATTGAAGTCGATCGAAACGAGCGGCTCGGTGTTGTACTGGAGGATCCCCTTCAAGTCGGTTTCCGAGGCCTCTTTGACCGCCGCGTTGACCTCGTCCGGCGTGGTCGCGCGCTTCGAAACAAAGGACAGATCGACGATCGAGACATTGATCGTCGGCACGCGGATGGCGAAACCGTCGAGCTTGCCGTTCAGCTCGGGCAGCACCAGCCCGACCGCGGTGGCGGCGCCCGTTTTGGCCGGGATCATGTTCATGCTGGCCGATCGCGCGCGGCGCAGGTCCTCGTGATAGACGTCCGTGAGCACCTGATCGTTCGTATACGAATGTATCGTCGTCATCAGGCCGCAGACCACGCCGATGCGGTCATGCAGCGCCTTCACCAGGGGCGCAAGGCAGTTGGTGGTGCAGGAAGCGTTCGAGATCACCGTGTGCGAGGCCTTCAGCACCTGGTGGTTGACCCCGTAGACGATGGTCGCATCGACGTCCTTGCCCCCCGGTGCCGAGATGATGACTTTCTTCGCGCCCGCCACCAGGTGCGCGGAGGCCTTTTCCTTGCTGGTGAAGAGCCCTGTGCATTCCAGCACGACGTCCACCTTGAGATCCTTCCAGGGCAGCTCGGCCGGGTTGCGCCTGGCGCACACCTGGATCCGGTCGCCGTTCACGACCATGGCTTCGCCCTCCACCACGACCGTACCGGGGAACTTCCCGTGAACGGTGTCGTGGCGCGTGAGATGAGCGTTGGTTTGCGCGTTGCCGAGGTCGTTGATCGCGACGAATTGCAGGTCGTGCTTTTTTCCGCTTTCATAGTGAGCGCGCAGGATGTTCCGGCCGATGCGGCCGTAGCCGTTGATGGCAACTCGAATCGTCATTACGCCACTCCTAAAAAGTCTTGAACACAGAGTACACAGGGAAACCTGAAATAATGGAATTCCTGTTCCCTGTGGTAAAAGATTTGCCTTACAAAACGCCTTTCACAGCCTTCACCACATTATCCACGGTGAAGCCAAAGTACTCGAACAGCTTCGCGCCCGGCGCCGACTCGCCGTAGCGGTCGATGCCGACCACGACGCCATCCAGGCCCACATACTTGCGCCAATAGTCGCTGACCCCGGCCTCGACGGCGACTTTGGGCAGAGTCGGTATCAGCACCACATCCTTGTACATCGCGCTTTGACGGTCGAAAACGGAGGTACAGGGCATGGACACCACGCGCACCGGAATGCCTTCCTCGGCGAGCTTCTGCTTCGCGCCCAGCGCAAGTTGCACTTCTGACCCCGTGGCGATGATGATCGCCTTGGGCTCCTGCGCGTCGGCGAGAACGTAAGCCCCGCGCCGGATCGCGGCGATCGTATGTGCGTCGCGCTTCTGGAACGGCACGCTCTGGCGGGTGAAAAGCAGCGAAGTCGGCCCGCTATGGCGCTCGATCGCGGCGATCCACGCCGCGGCGGATTCCACCGGATCGCAGGGCCGCCATACGTCCATGTTGGGGATGAGCCGCAGTGCCGAGGCATGCTCGATTGATTGGTGCGTCGGGCCATCCTCGCCCAGGCCGATCGAGTCGTGGGTGAACACGAAGATCGAGCGCAGCCGCATCAGCGCCGCCATGCGCAGCGCGTTGCGCGAGTAATCGGCGAAGGTGAGGAAAGTGCCGCCGTAGGGAATGATGCCGCCGTGCAAGGCCATCCCGTTCATGACCGCGCTCATGCCGAATTCGCGCACACCGTAATAGACATAGTTGCCGCCGCCAGACTTTCCGATCGCCTTCGAGCCCGACCACAGGGTCAGGTTGGAGCCTGTGAGGTCGGCCGAGCCGCCGACGAGTTCGGGCAACAGCGGGGCGAGATTCTCGATCGCGTTCTGCGAGGCCTTGCGCGTCGCGATGGTCTCGGCCTTGGCGTTGATTTTCTCCAGCAGCCCCGTGCAGTGCGCGCTCCAGTTTGCCGGCAACTCGCCCGCCATGCGCCGAGCGAATTCCCGCGCGAGTTCCGGATGAGCCTTCCCGTAGGCGGCGAGCTTTGCGTTCCATTTGCCTTCCAGCTCCAGCCCGTTTTTTCTCGCGTCCCAGCCTGCGTAGACCTCTTTGGGGACCTCGAACGGCGGATGGCTCCAGCCCATCGCGGCCCGCGTCGCCGCCACCTCCTCGGCGCCGAGCGCTTCACCGTGCGCCTTGGCGGTGCCGGCGCGTCTGGGCGCGCCCTTGCCGATCACGGTCTTGCAACAGATGAGGCTGGGCTTGTCCGTGACCGCCTTGGCCGTGCGGATGGCGCGATCGACCGCGTCGACATCATGGCCGTCAACGTTCGGAATCACGTGCCAGCCGTAGGCCTCGAAGCGCTTGGGCGTGTCGTCGCCGAACCAGCCCTTCACCTCGCCGTCGATGGAGATCGCGTTGTCGTCGTAGAGCGCGACCAGCTTCCCCAGAGCGAGCGTCCCGGCGAGGGAGCAGGCCTCGTGCGAAATCCCTTCCATGAGACAGCCGTCGCCGACGAACACGTAGGTATGGTGATGGACGATGTCGAAGCCCGGCGTGTTGAACTCGGCGGCGAGAATTCGCTCGGCGATCGCCATGCCGACGGCATTGGCGAGGCCCTGACCCAAAGGGCCGGTGGTGGTCTCGACCCCAGGAGCCAGTCCGTGCTCCGGGTGTCCCGGCGTCTTCGAGTGGAGCTGGCGGAAGCGCTTCAGTTCGTCCATCGGCAGGTCATAGCCGGTCAGATGCAGCAACGCGTAGAGCAGCATCGAGCCGTGGCCGTTCGAGAGCACAAAGCGGTCGCGATCGGCCCATTTCGGGTTTGCGGGGTTGTGCCGCAGGTGCCGCCCCCAAAGCGCCAGCGCGATCTCGGCCATCCCCATGGGCATTCCGGGATGACCCGAGTTCGCCGCCTGCACGGCGTCCATGGCCAATGCGCGAATCGCGTTGGCGAGTTCGCGCTCGTGAACCCCAACGCGAATCGCGTTGGTAAAGTCCTGGGTCATCGTCGGAACGCTCGGGAAGGTGTGCGGAGAGTTTATAATTATCGGCGAATCTCGCTCACTTGGCGAGAGCAAATCAGGATTGGAGGGGCAGTGAGCAAACTCGCATTCATCGGTCTTGGCGTGATGGGCTTTCCCATGGCCGGCCATCTCGTCACCAAGGGCGGCCACGAGATCGCCGTATACAACCGCAGCCGCGCCAAGGCCGAAGCCTGGATCACCAAACATGGCGGTCATGGCGTGGACGTAAAGGCGGCCGAAACCCCCGCCAAGGCCGCCGAAGGCGCAAGCATCGTGTTCTCCTGCGTCGGCGACGACCCGGACCTGCGAGAAGTGACGCTGGGGCCGAATGGAGCCTTTCAAAAGATGGCAAGGGGCTCGGTGTTTGTCGATCACACTACCGCCTCGGCCAAAGTGGCCCGCGAACTCGCGGCCGAGGCGAAAAAGCGCGGCTTTGACTTCCTGGACGCGCCGGTCTCGGGAGGGCAGGCGGGCGCCGAAAATGGCGCGCTTACCGTCATGGTGGGCGGCGACCCTGCGGCGTTCGAGCGGGCAAAGCCGCTCATCTCGCATTTCGCCAAGGCCGTCACGCTGATGGGCGTCTCCGGCTCGGGCCAGCTCACAAAAATGGTCAACCAGATTTGCATAGCGGGGCTCGTCCAGGGGTTGTCCGAAGGCCTGAATTTCGCCATGAAGTCCGGGCTGGACGCGAAACTTGTGCTCGACGTGATCTCCAAGGGCGCCGCCCAGTCCTGGCAAATGGAGAACCGCGGAAAGACCATGGTTGATGACAAGTTCGACTTCGGTTTCGCCGTCGACTGGATGCGAAAGGACCTGCGCATCTGCTCCGAGACCGCGCGGGAAACCGGCGCTCAGCTTCCCGTCACCCAGACCGTCGCCGGTTTTTACGACGAGATCTCGAAAATGGGCGGCGGGCGTTGGGATACGTCAAGCCTGATCCGGCGGCTGCGCCGCTGAAAGCCCCCGGAGACCGTTTCGCGGCCGGATTCGCGGCGCAAGCTGCCTTGCCCTGCGGGCCCGCTTGTTCCGGGAGGGTCTTCATAGGGTGAAATCCCGATGACCATGCCTTTTCAGCGGCCTCTCGCCTACGTCGCGGCCATTCAGCCTCCGGTCGAGCCGCCGCGACGATCGCTCTGGTTCGTGTTCCGCGATGCCGAGCTCCTGGTGGCTGCGGCACCCGCCGCGCCCGCAATTCCCTGTTGCAATAACCCCAAGGAATTGGGTATGATGCCGCAGCGAACACTATATCTTGGGGTTCTCGGCGAGGAACATTGCTTCTCGGCCGAAGTGGCAGCGCAAGCCGCGGCGCCTCAAGGCTGGGTTTGGCAGGGATTGCGGGCGCTGTTCGGCGTAATCGATGAGGCGCAGTTCGCGCTGGCCGGCCAGGCCTTGCAAGTTGTCGAATGGGACCGCACGCACCAGTATTGCGGAGCGTGCGGCGCGGCGACGGCGGCTCGCATGAGCGAACGCAGCCGCGAATGCCCGAGCTGCGGGCTGGTGGCCTACCCGC
>JBGPYQ010000271.1:0-3230 GCA_041493345.1 Gammaproteobacteria bacterium
GATAGAAAAATCAATTCACCTGTCCCAAAATTCACAAGCCCGGACGGTGCAGCCCTCCGCGCGCGCAGGCTCCCGGTCGCGACCGGCGAGAACAACACCACGCGTTTCGAGTTCCGTGACTTGATCGACCGCCGCGCCGCGCGCTACCTGATGCCCGTCTTGGAGGCGTCACTCATCGACGAATTGCAGACAGGTGCCGGTAGCTGGCAGGTACCCACGGATAGGGCGACGCCCGGGAGGCCATGCCTTGGCCTGACGCCAGGCTTACAGAATCCTCGCGTGTATCGCCTGATCGACGGTCCCAGGCGCTCAAAACTGATACCGAGCTTACAGTCGGCCTGAGTGGGCCGGGCGTATGACGCTGGCATGCATATTGCTTATAAAGGAAGTTATTGGGGACTCAAACCCAACTTTGGAGAAGCCCACATGAGATTGTTTGTTTCCTTGTTCGCGCCGTTTGTTCTTGCGCTGCTCACCGCGGCGCCCGCGCACGCCGAGCTCACGCTGGCCGTGAACGAAGGCGTCACTTACTACGTCACCCCTACTGAGATCCGCGAGAAGTACAAGGATCTGGCGGACCTGATTGGCAAGGCGCTCAAGACCACCGTCAAAGTCGTTCCCGTCGACCAGTACCCGGTTCTGAGGAAGGGGCTGGATGAGCAGCAGTACGACCTCGCCTTCGTGCACCCGGCGCATCATTCGCTGGTATCGATGCGCGACGGCAAGTACCACCTGGTGGTGCTGACCAAGGGCTACACGGAATACAAGGCGCGTTTCTTCGTGAACAAGGGTGCGCAGATGAAGCAGCCGGCGGACATGAAGGGCAAGCGTTTCGGAATGCCCGATCCGGACTCGATCACCGCGGTGATCACGCGCGCCACGATGCGCGACCTCGGCATAGACTCGACCAAGGCGGACATTCGCACCACCCGCTATCAGGACGCGGTGCCCTTCTTCGTGGAGAACGGATTCAGCGACGTCGGCGTGTCGGCTTCCGGCGCGGTGATCAAGCAGTGGCAGGAGAAGGGTGGCGCTGTGCTGTTCGAGTCGAAGGCCGTACCGATCAAGCACATGATCGCCTCGACCAAGTTGAGCGAACAGGACGTGCAAAAGGTGCGCGCGCTGATGCTGGGTCTGGACAAGTCGGATGCCGGCCAGAAGATCCTGGAGAAGATCGGCTACAAGGGCTACGAGAGCGGCAACGAGCAGCAGCTTGCCACGCTGACCAAGTGGCTCGGTATTTGAGCCTGCTGGAACAAGAACTCAACAATACGGCGGCTTCGGCCGCCGTATTTATTTTGGGTGTGCTCTGTGTGCTCTCGTGGTTCAAGATTTTTTCAGCGGGTCTTGAGCGGTAGGGTCGGCCTCACCCGAGCTTCGCCCGGAAATGGTCCCAAGTGCGCTTGAAGAGGTTCGCGTTCCAGAGCTTCTCGCGGCACAGCGCGATCTCCTCCTCGCTGAAGGTATAGGGCTTGCCGATCTGCAGCGCCATGTACTGCCGGTAGGCGTTTTCCTCCATGTAGTTCGCGAGCACGAACGCCTCGACGATGTCCTTGCCGACCGTCACCGCGCCGTGCGACTTCATCAGCGCCGCCGGCCGGTCGCCCAGCGTCGCGGCCAGGCGATCGGCCATCACCCGGTTGTTGATCGAGTTGGGCGAATCGAGCAGCGGCACCGGGTAGACGAGCGAGCCCTGCGCATACACCGGTTGGTAGCTCTCGCCGACCATGGTGAGGAACGTCGACCACTTGGGGTGCGCGTGCACGATCGCCTTGACGTCGGGCCGCACCCGGTAGATGCCGCAATGCAGGTGACGCTCCAGCGGAGCATTGCCCTTGCCCTCGATCTGGTTCGCCTCGAGGTCGATCGTGCAGATGTCCTCGACCGTGAGCCGGCTGCGCTGACACGAGCCGATGTTGATGAGGACGCGGCCGTCGCCCACGCGGATGCTGCAATGGCCGTTATAATCGATGATGTCGGACTGCTCCAGCATGCGGATGCAGTCGACGAGCTGCTGCTTCAATTCGGTCAGTGATGCGTCCTCCCCTACGTGCTTTACCGCAGCCTGTGACATGACGTGACTCCCTCAGTAATCCTTACCAGTTTACCTGGCTGCGCCAGAGATCCCAGGCGCGCATGGCGGCGGTCTGGTTGACCGCGTCCGCGAGCCGGCCTTCCTCGCGGTCGAGCGCGGCCATGGTCGCGCCGCTTTTGAGCGAAGCGGTCGTCGAACCGGCGAGCGCCAGGGTCCAGTGCTGAATGCGGGCATTGACTTCGGTGTACACGGCGCGAAATACCGCCGACTGCAGCGTAGTCCCGCACGCCACGCTGCCGTGCGCGCGCATGAGCACGATGTCCTTCTTGCCCATGACCTCGGCAAGCGCCACGCCCTTCTCCCCGTTGCCGACCAGCATGTCGGTGGCGCCGAACTTGTCGCGTATGTCGAACACCGGCACGCCCGCCGCGATGAAGGCCGCGTTGTGGAACATCGCCTGCATCGGCACGCCGACCAGGCCGAACGGGACCACCGACGGCGAATGGCTGTGCACGATGGAGTGAATATCGGCCCGCGCCTTGTAGATTTCACCGTGGATGAAGCGTTCGAGGAAACTGCCGCGGCCGTTGGCATTGCAGGGATGGCTGTCCAGATCGTACTCGATGATGTCGTCGGGCGTCACCCGTGCCGGCGCAATGGAGCGCGCCATCAGATAGCGCTCGGGCGCCGAAGGATGGCGCATCGAGACGTGACCGAAGGCATCGACGACGCCCTGGGCGGCGAGGATGCGGCTGGCGGCGGCCAGGTCTGCGATCTGTTCGGCTGAGACCGGGCCGCCCGTGGTCGCGACGGAAAGCTTCGGTTTCGACATGCGCTCCCTTCGAGTATCGCTTGCTTCGTGTCGATGATAGCTGATTTGTCCGACCCGTCGTCATCCCCCGGTATGAGAAAATGCGAACCGGCAGCGATTGATTGGAGGTGCGCAAGTGGAAAAAGTGCTGGCGGCAGTGCGAACAGGTCCGAGCAGGACCGAGATCCGCGAATTTCCCATGCCGGACATCCCGGAGGACAGCGCGCTTCTGAAGATGGAGGTCGCCGGGATCTGCGGAACCGACGTCAAGCTCTACAAGACGCCGCCGTCCAACGCCCCCGTGATCATGGGCCACGAGAACATCGGCACCCTCTTCAAGGCGGGCCGCGAGTTCACCCGGCGCAAGGGCTTCAAGGAAGGGGA
>JBGPYQ010000088.1:0-12736 GCA_041493345.1 Gammaproteobacteria bacterium
GGTTTTTCTGGACGAGCTTTAGCACGGCGGCCGGGTCGAGCGGGGGATGCGGCACGAATTGCAGCTGGATGAATTCCGGAGCCGCGTCGATTCGGGCAACGCCGAGCGAGCGGCCGAGGATGCGCAGGCGATGGCTTTCGATCAGCGACCGCGCCGCCGGCGGCAGGCCGCCAAAACGATCCACCAGCTCTTCCTGCATCGCCTCCACGCGCTCCGCGCTGTCGCAATTGGCGAAGCGCTTGTAGAGCACCAGGCGCTCGTGCACGTCGCCGCAGTAGCTCGCGGGCAGGAGCGCAGGGAAATGCAAGTTGACTTCGGTGATGACCTCGAAAGGCTGCGACAGGTCCGGCTCGCGGCCGGCTTTCAGCGAGCGCACTGCGTGGTCGAGCATGTCGGCGTAAAGGTTGAAGCCGACCTCCTGCATTTCGCCTGACTGCGATTCGCCCAGCACTTCGCCCGCGCCGCGGATCTCGAGGTCGTGCATGGCGAGATAGAACCCCGAGCCCAGCTCCTCCATCATCTGGATCGCCTCGAGCCGCTTCTTCGCGGCGGCGGAGAGGGCTTCATCACCGGGGGTGAGCAGGTAGGCGTAGGCCTGGTGGTGCGAGCGTCCGACGCGGCCGCGCAGCTGGTGCAGTTGCGCCAGGCCGAACTTGTCGGCGCGGTTGATGAGGATGGTGTTGGCGGTCGGGATGTCGATGCCGGTCTCGATGATGGTCGAGCACAGGAGCAGGTTATGGCGCTGCTGCAGGAATTCGCGCATCACGCGCTCGAGATCGCGCTCGCGCATCTGGCCGTGCGCCACGGCGACGCGCGCCTCGGGAAGGAGCTTTTCGAGCCGCTCGCGCATGACTTCGATCGAGGCGACGTCGTTGTGCAGGAAAAAGATCTGGCCGCCGCGCTTCAGTTCCCTCAGCGCGGCCTCGCGGATGATGCCGGACGAATACGCGGTGACGAAGGTGCGGATCGCAAGGCGCCGCTCGGGGGCGGTGGCGATCAGGGAGAGATCGCGCAGGCCTTCGAGCGACATCGCCAGCGTGCGCGGAATCGGCGTCGCGGTGAGCGTGAGCACGTCCACCTCGGCGCGCAGCGCTTTCAAGGCTTCCTTCTGGCGCACGCCGAATCGGTGTTCCTCGTCCACGATCACCAGGCCCAGGCGCTTGAACTTGACGTCCTTCTGCAAAATTTTATGCGTGCCGATGACCAGGTCGATCCCGCCCTCGGCCAGGCCTTTCAGCGCTGCGGTCGTCTCCTTCCCGGTGCGAAAGCGCGATAACTCGGCAAGCCGGATCGGCCAGTCCGCGAAGCGGTCGCTGAAGGTATGGAAATGCTGCTCGGCGAGCAGCGTGGTGGGCGTGAGCACCGCGACCTGCATGCCGTCGGCGACGGCGACGAACGCCGCGCGCAGCGCCACCTCGGTCTTGCCGAAGCCGACGTCGCCGCAGATGAGGCGGTCCATGGGCTTGCCGCTCTTCATGTTCTCGATCGCGGCGGCGATGGCGGCCGCCTGGTCGGGCGTTTCCTCGAAGCCGAAACCTTCGGCGAAGGCCTCGTAATCGTGCTGGTTGAGCTTGAAGGCATGGCCTTCACGGGTCGCGCGCCGGGCATAGAGCTCGAGCAGCTCGGCAGCGGTGTCGCGCACCGCGCGCGCGGCCTTGCGCTTGGCCTTGTCCCACTGGTCGCCGCCCAGCTTGTGCAGCGGCGCCTGCTCGGGCGGCCCGCCCGAGTAGCGGCCGATCGAGTGCAGCTGAGCCACCGGCACGTAGAGCTTGTTGTTGTCCGCGTATTCGAGCAGCAGGAATTCGCCCGGTTCTGAAATGCGGCCCTCGCCGAGATCGAGCTCGACCAGGCCCCTGTAACGCCCGATGCCGTGCTGCACGTGCACCACCGGATCGCCGGCGCGCAGCTCGGAGAGATCGCGCAGCATGCCTTCGACCGAAGTCACCCGCGCCTTGTCGCGGGCGGCACGGGAGCGGGCGGTGCCGGCGTAGAGCTCGGACTCGGTGACGAAGCAAAGATGTTCCGGGTCGAGGATGAATCCGTTCAGGAGCGGCGCCACGCCGAGCGCGAGCTTCGATTTCGAGCGCCGGAACTCCTCGAACCCCGCGCAGGGCTCGGGCTTGAGGCCGTACTCGGCGAGATATTGCGTCAGCGTCTCGCGGCGGCCGGGCGATTCGGCGAGCAACAGGGTGCGATACGGCGTTTCGGAGAGAAACGCATTCAGGCGGTGCAGGGGATCGGCCGCGCGCCGCTCGACAGCAAGCTCCGGCAGAGGCCGCGAGGAGAGGGACCGGTCCGCCGCTTCGATGTCCACCCGGGTAAAAGGCTTGGCCCGCAGAAAGAAGTCCTCCGCGCTCAGGAACAGCTCGGCGGGCGGCAGCAGGGGCCGCGCGCGGTCGCCGCGCAAAAGCTGGTAGCGGCTTTGCGTATCACGCCAGAATTCGGTGAACGCCGCGTGCAGGTCGTGGTGCATGCAGACGGTGGCGCCCCTGGGCAGGTAGTCGAAAATCGTCGCGGTCTGCTCGAAGAACAGCGGCAGGTAGTATTCGATCCCGGCGGGCGCCACGCCGTTGCTCACGTCCTTGTAGATGTTGCTCTTCGACGGGTCGCCGTCGAAGGCTTCGCGAAAGCGGCTGCGGAAGCGGTTGCGTCCCGCCTCGTCGATCGGAAACTCGCGTGCCGGCAGGAGCCGGATCTCGCCGACCTTGTAGAGCGTGCGCTGCGTGTCCGGATCGAAGGAGCGCAGGGACTCGATCTCCTCGTCGAGCAGATCGAGACGGTAGGGCAGCGCGCTGCCCATGGGGAAAAGATCGATCAGCCCGCCGCGCACGCAGTACTCGCCCGGCGCCACGACCTGCGTGACGTGGCTGTAGCCGGCGAGCGCGAGCTGCGCGCGCAGCGCATCCAGCTCGAGCGCTTCTCCCTGCTTCAGGAAAAAGCTGTACGCGGCGAGAAAGGAGGGCGGCGCGAGACGGTAGAGCGCGGTCGTGGCGGGAACGATGGCGATGTCGAAGTCGTCGCGCATGATGCGGTACAGCGTCGCGAGGCGCTCCGAGACGAGGTCGTGGTGCGGCGAGAAGTGGTCGTAGGGCAGCGTCTCCCAGTCTGGCAGCAGGGTCACGGAGAGCTGCGGCGCGAACCAGGAAATCTCGTCCTTCAGCCGCAGGGCTTCGGTCGCCTTCTCGCAAAAGACGAGGATGGGGCGCGAGGCCTGCGCCAGGCGCGCGAGCGCCAGCGCGTCGCTCGAGCCGTGAAGGCGGGCGGCGCTAGTGTCCGCTTCGGGAAGGACGACTGCGCTCATCGTTTTCGCGATAGAAATAGCAAAACCCGAGTTAAACCGCGCCTCGATTCACGAAGCATCCAGTTTGAACTCGGGACCCAGTTATAATTATATAGTGTCGACTTCTTCGAATCCCGCCCGGTTTCAATGACTTCCCGGTACTTCGGGCTTGTACCCGCCAGCGGCGCCGGCTTTCGCTTCAGCGGCAACGCGCTGAAGCAGTATTTGCCGCTCGCCGGACGGCCGATGCTGTACCACGCCATCGAACGCCTGCTCGCCGCGCCGGAGGTGGAAATCGCATTTGTGGTGCTCTCGCCGACGGATACGGAGTTTCGCACTCATGACTGGAGCGTGTTCGGGGAGCGCGTCGCTCCGCTGTATTGCGGCGGCGCGAGCCGCCGCGACAGCGTGCTCAACGGCCTGATCGCTGCGGCCAGCCTGGTCGACCCGAACGACTGGGTGCTGGTGCACGACGCGGCGCGGCCGTGCCTCGGAAAGGCGGAGCTGCGCCGTCTGATCGATGAGGCCAGCCGGGACGAGGTCGGCGGAATCCTCGCCGTGCACGTCGCCGACACCCTCAAGCGCGCGGACGAGGAGCAGCGCATCGTCGCCACGGAATCGCGCGAAGGCCTGTGGCAGGCGCAGACACCGCAGATGTTCCGCCATGGCATGCTGCTGCGCGCGCTGCGCGACTCGGCGCACGCGACCGACGAGTCAAGCGCGGTGGAGGCGCTCGGCTACAAGCCGAAACTGATCGAAGGCAGCCTGAAAAACCTGAAAGTCACTTTTCTTGCCGACCTCGAACTGGCGGAGCGGATCCTGAAGGACGGAAAGTGAGGATCGGACAGGGATTCGACGTGCACGCCCTGGTCGCGGGACGAAAACTGATTCTGGGCGGGGTGGTGATCCCGTTCGAGAAAGGCCTCGAGGGACATTCCGACGCCGACGCGCTGATCCATGCGGTGTGCGACGCGCTGCTCGGAGCCGCGGCGCTCGGCGACATCGGCCGGCACTTCCCCGACACGGATGCGCGCTACATGGGCGCCGACAGCCGGATGCTGCTGCGCGAGGTCGGCAGGAAAATCCGGGAGGCGGGATTCTCGATCGCGAACGTGGATGCCACCCTCATCGCGCAGGCGCCGAAGATGGCCCCGCACATTCCGGCGATGGTCGCGAACCTCGCCGCCGATCTCGAAATCCGCCCCGACCAGGTCAACGTCAAGGCGAAGACCGCCGAACGGCTCGGAACAATCGGCCGCGGCGAAGGCATCGCCGCCGAGGCAATCGCGCTGCTTGCTTGACGCCGGCGACGGGCGGATTGATTTTCCTATCATTTCGCCCACCCCTATTTCGTTCGACCTAAGTCTCTTGGGATATTTACACGCCTACTTTGCTGCCCGATAGTGGCATCGTGTATTGAAGCATCGCACCGATAGGTAGCAAGAAGGGTTGCTTCTTGAGTAGATTATCCGGCGGGGATGCTCGAAGCCTGTCGGGCGCGGAAGCATGATCGGGCCGGAAGGGAGCCGGCCTGGCTGAAAACAAAAAGAGCGCGTCTTCTAAAGCGATCCTGACGGGCGAATCAACAGGAAGGCGACCGTATAGCGGGAGAAGTACTTTCCTATTCCGTAACTTGTGACTGCAGGATCACTGCAGATGGAGGCGGATCATGTTTGAAAAATCAAAGTGGTATGGAATTACGTCGCGCCATAGCGGCCTGATTTCGATCTGCACGTTTGCAGTTCTCGGCATGAGCGGCTGCGGTGGCGGTGGCGGTGGTGGTGGTGGCGGCGGTGGTGGCGGCGGCGGTGGCGACGGTAATGTGCCTACCCTTGTATACGCTGGCAATACCAACGCTGCAGTTGTGACTACGGGTAACGCCGCCAAGCTTACTGCCGATGTCATGGGTAGCGGGGACGCTCCCGCGATCATCGTTGGCGTTTCGGTCGCAAGTAGCGATGCCGCGCAGCGTCCGAGCAGCGGGCTTACCGATGTTGCACGGCGCCTCAATCGAAGCTTGCGTGGCACCGTGTTGCAGCCGGGACGGCCGAGCGCCGCTCAGCAATTTGCAGCTGCGGCAAATCCAGTCGATTCGACGGACCTCTGCGACAGTGGTTCAGTGCGCACGTTCGGGACGCTTAATGACGATGGCACTGGAACACTGACGGTCAGCTTCAATGATTGCCGCAGCGGTAATGATACGTTGAGCGGTCAGGCGACGCTGCGTGTGGATTCGTTCGACCTGTCCAATTTCGTTCCAACGGACTCCACTTTTAGTTTTTCAAGATTGCTGCTTCGCGGACCTGGCGTGAATGTTGATGTTGGCGGATCCCTGCGCTCCCAGTTAAACATTGGAACCAACACGGAGACGCTCACGGAAAACGTCGTTGCCCTGGATAACAACACGGGCCAGATTACAAAAGCTGAAAATCTCGTCTTCGTGAACGTTTACATCAGTATTTTATTCCCGTCCTCCTATACTGAAACCATAACCGGGCGGGTCTTCGATTCAGTCCACGGATTCGTCGACATCACTACGATTTTCCCGCTTGTTTTCGACACCACCAATCTGTTCTTTCCCGACAGCGGTCGGTTTTTGCTGATGGGTGCCCCGATGGGCGCAGGTAACCGCAGCGTCCTTGTTACGGCTTTGTCTTCCACAATGGTGAGGTTGGCGTTGGATCTCGATGGTGATGGTGTCCGTGAGAACACCGCCACGTTGAAATGGACTGACCTCTCCGGCCCGGTTGGCGCGGACCTCGCCGACAGCGATGGTGATGGAATGCACAACAGTTGGGAAACGGCTAACGGGCTGAATCCGAACATTGCGGATGCTGCTCTCGACAACGACGTTGATGGTGCGAGCAACCTTATTGAGTATCTGGCCGGTACCGGCCCGAACAATGCCAACTCTATTCCCGAGGTCAGCATTACGACGGTGAGTGCAGGCGGCGAGCATACTTGCGGTCTCACCGTCGGTGGGACTGCTTACTGCTGGGGACTTGGAAGCAACGGCCAGATCGGCAACGGCGGGACTGCTAGCAGTAGCATACCCGTGCCTGTCTCTGGAGGGCTTGCTTTCAAATCAATAAGTGCTGGAGGAGGAGCTTTCGTTGGTCACACCTGCGGTGTGACCACCAGCGGTGCAGCATACTGCTGGGGATATGGGGGTTGGGGCCAGCTTGGCAATGGCACGGAGAATGGAAGCCCTGTACCGGTGCCAGTCTCTGGAGGGCTCACGTTCGCATTAGTGAGTGCTGGTCGCGTTCACACATGTGGGATAACTACTGGCGGTGCGGCATACTGCTGGGGCAAAGGAGGAGAAGCTCAACTTGGCGACGGCACGACGACGAATAACAATAGCACCACGCCCGTGCCCGTCTCGGGCGGCCTCAGCTTTGCCTCAGTAAGCGCTGGTGTCTTTCATAGCTGTGGGGTGGCAGCCAGTGGTATTGCGTACTGCTGGGGTAATGGCGATTGGGGCAAGCTTGGCAACGGCGGGACTGCTAGCAGTAGCACACCTGTGCCGGTCTCTGGAGGGCTCACGTTCATGTCGGTGAGCGCCGCGCTCTATCACAGCTGTGGTGTGACGACCAGTGGCGCTGCGTATTGCTGGGGAAGAAATAATCTGAATGGTCAGCTTGGGAATGGTACGTTTGTCGACAGTTCTTTGCCAGTCCCGGTCTCTGGGGGACAAACGTTCAACTCATTGAGTGCCCGTGAACTCCACACCTGTGGTGTTGCAGTGTCCGGCGCGGCGTTCTGCTGGGGTAATAATGACCGAGGCCAGCTTGGCATCCTAACAGGGATGAGCAGCTCTACACCGGCTCAAGTCTTCGGGGTGATTGCTTTCTCAGTCGTGAGTCCTGGCGAGTCTCATACATGCGGCAATAGCGCCAACGATCGTGTGTATTGCTGGGGCTGGAACCTTAATGGTCAACTTGGCACGGGTACGGCGGGTGACAGTTTTGCACCAGTCCGTATCTCTCCGCCGATGTAGCCATTGCCACACTCTGTCGCGCATGGAGAGGTTTCGCCTTTCTAGTGGCGTCGACGCGCTCGCCATTCGTCAGTCCTACTGTCACTGCGTTATTTCGTAAGAGGTGGAGTTCCGAAGTTTCGAAGCGCATAATCGAGGCCGCCTCGGAGGAGAGGCGCTTCATTCCAACCATAATCCAGGAGGAGACCATGCAGCGTACATTTCTTGCCTGCGGACTGGCAGCGGCCCTGTTCGGGTCGCCGGCCTGGTCGCAGGGCCAGCCCGCCGCGCAGCGCCCGATGTTCGCGACCACGAAGGTCGAGGGCACGGACAACGTCTACGTCTTCCGCTACGGCAACCACCAGTCGATGTTCGTCGTCACCAAGGACGGCGTGATCGCCACCGATCCCATCGGCTATGGGCGGCCGCAGGCGGTGAAAGCCTACATCGAGGAGATCAAAAAGGTCACCGACAAGCCGATCAAGTACCTGATCTACAGTCATCACCACTACGACCACATCGCCGGCGGCCAGCCGTTCAAGGACGCGGGCGCGAAAATCATCGCCCACAAGAAGGCCAAGGAGCGCCTCGCCGTCCTCGGGGATCCGGCCACGCCGCTTCCCGACGAGACGTTCGACAAGAAGAGGACCATCACGCTCGGCGGCACCGCGCTCGAGCTTACTTACATCGGCCTCAACCATTCCGACAGCTCGCTCGTCATGCGGCTGCCGAAGGAGAGAATCATCTTCGTGGTCGACTTCCTCCCGGTCGGCACGGTGCCGGGCCGCGGCATGATTGACTTCTATCCACTCGAGGCGGAGAGCTCGATCAAGCAGGTGCTGAGTATGGATTGGGATCGACTGATCCCGGGTCATCCGGGGCAGCCGGGCGACCGGCTGGGCACCAAGAAGGATGCCGAGGACCAGCTCACCTTCCTGCAGGATGCCTCCGACGCGGTGAAGGTCGCGGCGCGCGAGGGAAAATGCTGGGAGCCGGCGGAGAAAGAGGTCAAGCTGCCGAAATATGAAAAGTGGCCCGGCTACGAGAACAACCTGCAATTCGTGACGCGGCGCTATTGCGGCCTCTGGGGGCGCGGCACCTGAGCCGGCTCGCCGTCTGCGTTCGCGGCGCCGAAGAGAAGTATCGAAGCCGCAGGAACGGCCGAGGGTCTCGACCTCGGCCGTTTCCTCGAGCACCTGGGCCTGTGGGCGCCGCGGGCGATGCAACGAAGTCCGCCATTGGGTCCCGAGGCTTGGCCGGTGCACGCCAGCCTGCCGCTCACCTACCACCCGGTTCCCGACATCGCCTGAGCGCAGGGTGGCGCGCCCGGGGACTGCATGATTCGCCACAACGCTCGTTGCGAAGCGCCCGGGGAGTGCCGATCCGGCTACCGAACGGGCGCCGGCAACCCGCGTCAGGCGCGACCGAGTGCGGGGTGCACCGATCAGGCGTCGCGACAAGGTTTCAGCCGCAGGGAACGCCGGCAACGCGCGGATTGATTTTCCTATTTCTTCTCGGCGTTCATCTGCGTTTATTTGCGGCTAAATGCCTTTGACAGATTTTGTAATGGTTTCCGGGCGAGGCATTAAAGAAATTCGCATTCTGTCGCCCACCGGCGTCTGCGGCTCGGGCCGGTATGCCACGCGCCGCGCTGTCCCACTGCTAGTCAAGGTCCCCATTTTAGAATAGGTTTTCCTGCGCGGATGCTCGAAGCATAACGGGCCGATGGCCTGATCGGGCCAGAACGGAGCCGGCCCGGCTGTAAACGAGGGGCGCGCACCCTGTGGAGCGGTTCAGACGTGCAAAGCGGCGGGAGATCGACGATGAACGGGAGAAGGAATTTCCTATCCCTTCAAATGAAGCCGTGCAACGGCGACCATGTCGGAAAATTTTACAGCGAATTTACATGGAATCTACCGCCTGGACCCTGCAAGAACCCGCAACCAATTGATTTTCCGATATTTCCTCTGTATTTGACTGCCATATGCAGTCTCCGAAGCTGTCGGAATAATTTACATCCGGTTGCTTCAGCGCGGGACGGGAATTCCAGATTCCTTTCATATACAGAGTGCTACTGTTTATGGCGCGTTTCGTGCTGAAAATTCATCAGTTCACCGAAAACAATTTGGGGAAGCGACAATGGGCACGACTTTTCAGTGCAGCGTTGCATTGGCACAGGATGCCGGCGACGGGCGCATTGATTCTCCTATTTCTTTCTGCTTTTACGTGCTGGCCAAGCATGCGACGGGGCGTGAAGCAGGTACGAAACGGTGTTGCTACGCAGCTTGGTTCTCTTACAACTAATTTAGGAGAAAAAACATGAAGAACGTATCGAAGTATCTACTTGGCGGCTTGGCCTTGGTAGCCTGCGCTGCGGCGAACGTCGCATCGGCTGGTGTGCTTTTTATCGGCACCGACAACGAGGAATTTACCCTTAGCGGCACCAGCGTCCTCGTCAAGGCAACGGTCAGCGGCGCCAACTTTGTTAGCCAGACCAATATTCCGCTGAATTTCAACCTGAACGGTCTGGGCGATGGCCCCGGGTTTCTCTATGCGGGCGAACCGAACGCCAACACGCTGCGCACCATCGACTACAACGGTAATGTGCTCACATCCGTCACTGGCGGCTTTGCTAATAACTGTTGCAACGAGGAAATGCAGTTCAGTGGCGGCAACCTCTATCACGCACACTGGAGTGACAACATCCAGCAGATCAATCCGGTAACTGGTGCGGTCATTGCAACATTTGGCGTACCGGAGGTGGTCGGCATGGCGCTGGTCGGTAGCCAGCTCTGGATTACCAACTGGGCGAATAAACAAGTTGGGATATGGGATCCGGTTTCCAACATCTTCACGTCAGTCTTCACCGTGCCCGATCTGGCAGGTGCTCTGGCCTATGACCCGGACAGCAATATTATGTGGGTCGGCCAAGCAGGCGGGTTGGTCGCCCCGTACAGTCTCACCGGCACACTGCTCGGACCGGGTTTCAAGCCGTTTGGCGACATCACTAACACCATAGATGGGCTGACCTTCCAGGGTGAAGGCACACAGCAGGTTCCCGAACCCGCCACCCTCGCCCTGCTCGGCCTTGGCCTAGCCGGACTCGGATTCAGCCGCCGCAGGAAAACCCTCTCCGTGTGATTTACTATTAACTCAAATCAATGAACGGGAGCTTCGGCTCCCGTTTGTTTTTCTCCCCGTCATCATGGTTGCTTAACGTACAGCAATCCTATTACGATGAAGAGGAGAACAGGTTTTTCAGAGTTTCCCTAGCACTCTGGAGGCCTTCGGAGCGTACATCGACTCAGAAATCTAACGCTGGCGAAGCATGATTCAGGAAGCTGGCATACGGCCCGACTGAGGTGATGCGCTGTACGGCTAAACACCGAATCGCATCAATCGATTTGTGCCCCTGAAGCTTTTACGACCTGCGTCCACTTCTTGATTTCTGAGTCAATGAACGGCTTGAAGCTTTCAGGCCCCTGCCCCTTGATGTCGAAGCCTTGGGCGCTCAGCACCGCGCGCACATTAGTATCCATTAGCACGTTCGAAGCCTCCACCTCGCGGGGTTTGGGGGACGAGGGACTCCGGCCCTTCTCCCGAGGGGAGAAGGGTGATTCTCCCTCTCCCTGCGGGAGAGGGTTGGGGTGAGGGAGAGCAATGGCGGGATTCGATCCGTGCCGTCCGGCAGCACCTCTTGCGGGACCAAACTGGTACATTGGCGGATGCCCCCGCTGATCAGGAGAAGGCGGTCCCCATGCCGGCATCCGGAAAGTTAGTCCTCGCCGTTATCATCGGCAGCTTCGCGGTCTTCCTGCCCGGCGCGGCGCAGGCCCAGAGAGCCGCGCCCCCCGGATTCCCCGACGGCCCCGGCAAGGAAGTGCTCGTGAGCAAATGTTTTCAGTGCCACGCCCCCACGATGTGGCTGGACCATCGGCAGGACCGCAGGGGTTGGGAGGGCGTCCTCTACCGCATGGTCGGGCGCGGCGCGCTGTGGACCGAGGACGAGATCAGGACCATGGCTGACTATCTCGCCGTGACGTACGGGCGGCAGCAGGCCAAGACGTCCAGGTAATCCGGTAAGGGAGATCATCATGAGAGAACTCGTCGCCCGATATCTGTCGCGTTCGATCTCGCGTCGCGGTTTTCTGAAAGGCCTGACCACCGCCGGAATCTCGCTTGCGTCGGCCGAAGCTATCCTGCAATCACTCGTCCCAATCGCCCACGCGCAGGACGCGCGCCGCGTCGCGCCCGAGGCGATCAAAATGTTCGAGGGGTCGGGCGGGGAGTGCTTCGCCGAGCAGCTCATCGCCTCGGGAGTGAAATACGTCTTTGGCAATTCGGCGAGCGAGGACGCGCAATTCTACGAGGCGCTCGTCGACCGGCCGCAGCTCAAGTACATTCTCACCCCGCACGAAGGCCCGGGTGCCGCCATGGCCGCCGGCTACGTGAAAGCCTCCGGCGAGCCGACCATCGTGATGCAGGCGGCGGTGGTCGGCCTCGTCAACGCCATGGGACAGATGTTCAACGCGTACAAGGAGCAGACGCCGCTCGTCTTCTACAGCTACCGCACCGACCAGACCCGCCGCGCGGGGCGCGACGGCTTCGAGGAGGTCGCCAACCAGGAGCAGATCGTCGCGCCGATGACCAAGTACTCGTGGCTCGCGCGCCGCGCGGACATGATCCCCGAAACCGTGCGCCGCGCCTTCAAGGCCGCGTGGACGCCGCCTTACGGTCCCACCTACGCCTCGTGGCATTCCGATTTGAACGACGAGAAGGCCTACGTCGAGATCATCGTCCAGGAAAAATTCGATCCGCGCATGCGGGTGCGGCCCAATCCCGTGGAAGTCGAGCGGGCGGCGAAGCTGCTGGTCGAGGCGAGGATGCCGGTCATGATCGTCGGCGACGAAATCTCCAACGCCAAGGCCGTGCCCAGGGCGGTGAAGCTCGCGGAAATGCTCGGCATGCCGGTGGCGCAGGCGCGGCAGATCTACGCGAATTTTCCCGAAACGCATCCGCTGTGGGTCGGCAACCTGCCCGTGGGCCGGCTCGCTTCGCTCGACTTCCCGAAAAACCCGGACGTCGTCATCAACGTCGGGAACAAATTGCAGCACAACAGTCCGCAGCCGATCGTCGCGCGCGAGGTGAAGTTCATCGACATGAGGATCGACAGCTGGAGCATGGGCAACGTGATGAACACGGAGGTCCCGCTCGTGGCGGACGTGGCCTACGGGCTGGACGACCTGACCGCCGCGGTCGAACAACTCATGACCGCGCCGCTCAGGAAAAAAGCCGGGGAACGGGCGCAGGAAGTCCGGCGCTTCAGCGAAAAAGCGAAAATGCTCCGGGCCCAGGTTATGAAGAATCCGGATTGGGATCGCAGCCCGATGATCGCCGACCGGCTCACCTGGGAGATCGCGCAGTTTGCCGACCGGGATGCGATCATCGTGCACGAAGCAGGCTCGGTGAATCTTCAC
>JBGPYQ010000267.1:0-3656 GCA_041493345.1 Gammaproteobacteria bacterium
CAGCCCGCAGCGCAAGGCGGAAGCCGAGCCGCCGAGCACCGTGTCGGCGTAGAACATCCTGAAGTACTCGATCGGCTTTTTCTTCATGGACTTCAGCAGTTCCACGTAGTTCTCGCCGGCGCTGCGGCTGCCGAGCTGCGCCCACAGGGTCTCGGCGCGGCCGGCGAAGAACGGGATCATCGCGCCGCAGTGATGGGTGATGAGCCGCATTTCGGGCAGTTTCTCGAACAGTCCCGAGAAGACCATGCGCGACATGGCGACGCTGGTCTCGAACGGCCAGCCGAGCACTTGCCAGATCTCGTACTTCGACTGGGTCTCGTTGGCATAATCCGCGCGAGTCGCCGGGCGCGCGGGATGCATCCAGATCGGCAGGTCGTGCTTTTTCGTGACGCGCTCGAATACGGGGAAGAATTCCGGCTCGTCGAGCGGCCGGCCGTTGACGCTGGTGCATATCTGGATGCCGCGCGCCCCGAGCCTGGCGACGGCGCGGTCCATCTCATCCAGCGCCGCCGGCACATTGTTCATCGGCAGCGAGGCGACGAAGGCGGGGAATTTCTTCGGCCACTTCGCGCACATTTCCGCCATGCCGTCATTGGCGATGCGCGCGAGCTCGGGCGCGAGCTCCGGCCCGCCGACCAGCTCGGGCGAGGGCAGCGACAGCGTCAACACCTGCTGCAGGTCGGGCCACTGATCGAGCATCTTCACCCGCGCCTCGATATCCCAGAGCATGCGCAGTCCGGTCATGCGCTTGACGATGCCCGCGTCCTTGGAGTGCTGCTTCATCATGTCGAGATAGCGCACCGGCATGACGTGGTTGAAGATGTCGATTTTTTTCATGGGTGAAAGCGCGCACCGGGCGAGGGTTCGGATGCAAAATCTAGCGTATCATATTTTCCAGTCGACTCGCGCAGGCTGAAAGAGGTATTCAGGACCCGATCATGGCCGACCATCGCATCGAACACGACAGCTTCGGCGAAATCCGCGTCTCCGCCGGGAATCTCTGGGGCGCGCAAACCCAGCGCTCGCTCGAGAATTTCAGGATTTCAGGCGAACGCATGCCGCTCGAGCTCATTCACGCTCTGGCACAAGTGAAGCGCGCCTGTGCGCTCGTCAATCGCGAACTGGGCGAGCTGTCCGCGGAAAAGGCCGATGCCATCGCCGCGGCGGCGCAGGAGGTGCTCGCCGGCAGGCACGACGGCGAGTTTCCGCTGGTCGTCTGGCAGACCGGCTCGGGCACGCAGACCAACATGAACATGAACGAAGTGCTGGCCAACCGCGCAAGCGAACTCCTCGGCGGGGAGCGCGGCGAGGGGCGCCGCGTCCATCCCAACGACGAGGTCAATCGCGGACAGTCCTCGAACGACGTGTTTCCCACCGCGATGAGCGTCGCCGCGGTGCAGGCGCTGCACGGCCGCCTGGTACCGGCGCTTCGCAGGCTGCGCGACACGCTCGCGGCGAAGTCCGAGGCCTTCAAGGACATCGTCAAGATCGGCCGCACCCATCTCCAGGACGCCACTCCGCTCACGCTCGGTCAGGAAATCTCGGGCTGGGTGTCGCAGCTCGACCACGGCATCGCCCACGTGCAGGCCTCGCTCACGCACCTGTGCGAGCTCGCCTTGGGCGGCACCGCGGTGGGCACGGGGCTCAACGCTCATCCGGAATTCGGTGCGCGCGTGGCCAGGGAACTGGGAAAAATGACCGCGCTGCCTTTCGTGCCGGCGCGCAACAAGTTCGAGGCGCTCGCCGCGAACGACGCGCTGGTTCATGCCCACGGTGCGCTGAAGACGCTCGCTGCGTCGTTGATGAAAATCGCCAACGACGTGAGATGGCTCGCCAGCGGCCCGCGCAGCGGCCTGGGTGAAATCAGCATTCCCGAGAACGAGCCGGGCAGCTCGATCATGCCGGGCAAGGTCAATCCCACGCAATCGGAAGCCATGACGATGCTGTGCGCGCAGGTGCTGGGCAACGACGTCGCGATCAATATCGGCGGGGCCTCGGGAAATTTCGAGTTGAACGTGTTCAAGCCGCTCATCATCCACAACTTCCTGCAGAGCGTGAGGCTGCTCGCCGACGGGGCGGCGGGCTTCAACGACCATTGCGCCGCGGGCATCGAGCCGCGGCGCGAGCGCATTTCCGAGTTGCTGCAGAATTCGTTGATGCTGGTGACCGCGCTCAATCCGCACATCGGCTACGACAAGGCCGCGCAGATCGCGAAGAAAGCCCACAAGGAAGGCACCACGCTCAAGGCCGCCGCGCTGGCCCTCGGCTACGTCACGGCCGACCAATTCGACCAGTGGGTGCGCCCGGACAAAATGACAGGCGGCAGCTAGCTGTCGAGCCAGCTTGTATGGACCAGTATAAGAGACAATGCTCTACATCATTTACCAGGAAGACAAACCCGACAGCCAGGCGGTCCGCGCCGCCACGCGCGACACGCATCTTGCTTACCTCGAAAAACACAAAGCCATATTGGTGCTCGGCGGAGGGCTCCTGGCCGAGGACGGGGCGACGCGCACCGGCAGCGTGCTCATCATCAATGTTCCGGACCGCAAGGCAGCCGAAGCTTTCTCCGCCGATGAGCCGTTCCGCAAGGCGGGCTTGTTCAAAACGGTGAAGATCACACGCATGCGCCGCGGGCAATGGAATCCGGATGCCGCGCCGAAGACGGCCCAGGGCAACTGAACGGAGTAGAGCTCATTTCAAAAATATGACGTGTCGTCGTTTCCCCTCATCCCCGACCCTTCTCCCGAGGGGAGAAGGGTGATTCTCCCTCTCCCTCCGGGGTGAAGCGGGGTTTCAGCAGACGTGCCTGCGCACGTCTGCTGCCGCCGAACGCCAATCGCGCTGTATCGCGATTGGCCGGGGCCGGGACGGGGGAAGGAGTGAGGGAGAATTTCGAGATGAGTTCTAGTAACATTCAACTTTCTCTGAGAGGAGCGGGAACCATGAGTTCGATGTTTCACCGTCTGATTCCCCTGATCGGGCTCGCCGCGCTGTGCGCCGCGCAGGCCGCTTTTCCGCAGGCGGCAAAAAATTACCCCGACAAACCCGTACGGGTGATCATCGGTTATTCCCCGGGCGGGCTGCCCGATACCATCGCGCGCCTGGTCGGCCAGAAGCTCAACGAGCGCTGGGGCCAGCAGTTCGTGGTGGAGAACCGCCCGGGCGCGAACGGCATCGTCGCCGCGGAGCTGGTGGCGAAAGCGTCACCGGACGGCTACACGCTGCTCATGACCGACAACTCGACCACGGCGATCAATCCGTTTATTTACTCGAAGCTTCCCTACGATGCGGAAAAGGACCTCGTGCCGGCTTCGCTCACCGCGCGGGCGCCGCTGTTTCTTGCGGTGCATCCGTCCATTGCGGCGAATTCGTTTCAGGAGCTGATCGCGCTGATCAAAGCGAACCCGGGAAAGTTCGCCTACGGCTCCTCGGGCATCGGCAGCACTCACCACCTTTGCATGGAATCCCTGAAATCCGCGCTCGGCCTGAACATGACGCACATTCCCTACAAGGGGACGGGGCAGAGCGTGCCGGCGCTGATCGGGGGGCAGGTGTCGATGGTTTTCTCGGGATATCCGACGCTCGCCGCCCACGCGAAGGACGGGCGGATCAAGCTGCTCGCGATCAACACCCTGAAACGCTCCGAGCTTGCG
>JBGPYQ010000266.1:0-3661 GCA_041493345.1 Gammaproteobacteria bacterium
CCGCTCGAAGCGCCCGGCGATGGCGCCGCCGCATTTCTTGCAGCGGCCGTCTTCGGTGACGTCGTAGTCGAGGATGCGGTACCAGTCTCGCTGAATCGCAGCGCTGCCGCAGTGCGGGCAGAAGGTACTGCCGCCTTCCACGTCGTGCACATTGCCTGTATATACATAGCGCAGCCCGTGCCCGAGCGCGATCTTGCGCGCGCGGGTCAGCGTCGCGGCCGGCGTCGGCGGGATATCGGTCATCTTCCAGTCCGGATGGAAGGCGGTGAAGTGCAGCGGAACGTCCGGCCCCAGCTCCTTTGCGATCCAGCGGCATTCGGCGTCGATCTCTTCGTCGCTGTCGTTCCTGCCGGGAATGAGAAGCGTGGTGATTTCAAGCCAGACGTCGGTCTCGCGTTTCAGGTAGACCAGGGTGTCGAGCACGGGCTTCAGGCGTGCGCCGGTGAGCATGAAGTAAAACTCGTCGGTAAAGGCCTTGAGGTCGACGTTGGCGGCGTCCATCTTGGCGTAGAACTCCCGCCTCGGCGCAGCGTGCATGTACCCGGCGGTCACCGCCACCGCCTTGATGCCGGCAGCGTGGCAGGCGTCGGCGACGTCCATCGCGTATTCGGCGAAGATCACGGGGTCGTTGTAGGTGAAGGCGACGCTCTTGCAGCCGAGCCGCGCCGCGGCGCTGGCGAGCTGCTCGGGGCTTGCCGCGTCGGCGAGCGTATCGACGTCGCGCGACTTGGAAATGTCCCAGTTCTGGCAGAACTTGCACGCAAGATTGCAGCCTGCGGTGCCGAACGACAGAGTGCTCGACCCCGGGTAGAAATTGTTGAGGGGCTTTTTTTCCACCGGGTCGACGCAAAATCCCGAGGAGCGGCCGTAGGTCGTGAGCACCATGCGGTCGCTCATTTCACCTTTGGGACGCATGCGCACGAAGCAGGCGCCGCGCTGGCCTTCGTGCAGCCGGCAGTCGCGCGGGCACAGGTCGCACTGCAGCCTGCCGTCTTCCAGCATGTGCCACCAGCGGCCGACGTAAGGCTTGTCGGGCATCGCGCTCATGATTGCATTTCCGATTCGCGCCACTTGAGCACCGTATAGCGCTTCACCCGGCAGCGGTCGATGCCCGTGCTCTGGGGAATGCCGGCCTTCTGCTTCAGGCGCGCGATGAACTGCCCGGGGTCGGGAAGCCCTTCCCACACCTGCGGCAGGAAAGTCGCGCGCTGGCCCGCATCTTCCGCGCCGTATTCTAGAACGACGCCGTCGATGCCCGGACGCAGCCGCGCGATCAGGTCATCCTGATCCGCGAACAACAAGCGCCTGGGCGCCGAGAGCAGCGACACCTCGATTTCGGTTCTCGCGAACTCCTCGCGCGAGAGCGCCTTGAAGCGGGAGTCCCGGAACGCCGCGGCACGCGCGTTGGCGGCGACGTCTTCGGCGAGCGGCCGCTGCGCCTCGAGCGCGCCGACGCATCCGCGCAGCTCTTCGTCCAGCTTGAGGGTGATGAAAGACGCCCGCCATTCCCGGAGCCAGGATTCGTCGTCCGCCGGTTTGCGCGATTCAAAATCGGAAAGAGGAAAACCCACCGTCCCCATGGCGTCGGCAATCGAGGCGCGCGCGATCCGGAGAAGTTTTTTCCCGTGCCCGGCCTCATACCGCGGGCTTTCGGCGGCGAGCGCGAACGAGGCATAGCCGACCACCCTGTCTTTGCCACCGGCCGTGTCGCCCGAATTGCGGCAGTCAAGCAGCCTCGGTATCAATCCGTGGCGCCTGGCCGCGATCAGCAGTCCCGCAATGGGCGTCGCGCCGCAGGCCTGGTCGTGCGAGAGGCCGGCGTCGAACCCGAGGATAGCGCGCACGGTGGCGCCGTCGATCCCGCGCGCGACTTCGTAGGGGTGGTAATGCGACAGGTCGGAGCTGATGACGATCAGCGTTTCCGCGCCGCCCCAGACGCGTCCGAGCACTTCGGCCACCTTGTCGGGGGCGACATCACCCACCACCAGCGGCAGCAGCGAAAACTCGCCCAGCGCCTGCTGCAGGAACGGGAGTTGCACTTCGAGCGCGTGCTCCTGCGCGTGCGTTGCCGAAGATTCCATCACCTGCGGCAGGCCGCGGATCGCGCCGGCCGCCTGCTTGTCGATCGGAATGCGCCCGAGCGGCGTCTCGAACGATGCCGCCGCGGGCAAGGCAAGGCCGCGCACCGGCACGCGGTGGCAGGGGCCGAGGAGCACGACGCGCTTGACGATGCCGCGCCCCGGGCGCAGCAGACCGTACGCGCTTGCCGCCACCGCTCCGGAATAGACGTAACCGGCGTGCGGCACGATCACGGCCTTGGGAAATCCGGGCGCCAGAGGCTCTTCTGCGGTCTGCTCGAGGTAATCGGTAATTGCGCCGGCGAGGGCGCGTGCATCCCCCGGGTAGAAAAGCTGGGCGACCGCCGGGGGTCGGACCTCCGCACTAGGGAGCGCGCGCTGGTTCATGGATTCAAATATAGAGCAGGACGGCGCCCGGGTCCAAGCCCTTGCTACCCATACATCGAAGCAAATAGCGGGCACTCACTTTTTTCCTTCCAGTATTTCCAGCAAACCCTTCAGCGCAGCGGCGACCGATTGCCGGCGCACGCTCGCGCGATCGCCGCTGAATCTGCGCGCAAGGCTCGCGGGCGCGGCGCCCTTGCGCGCCCAGGCGAGGCACACCGTTCCGACCGGTTTTTTCCTGGAGCCGCCGCCGGGACCGGCGATGCCGGTGACCGCCACCGCCACCTGCGCGCGGCTGCGCGCGAGCGCGCCGTCCGCCATGGCGAGCGCGGTTTGTTCGCTCACCGCGCCGTACTTCTTGAGCGTCTGGGTGCGCACACCGAGAAGCTCGCGCTTGGACTCATCGGAGTAGGTGATGAAGCCGCGCTCGAACCAATCCGAGCTGCCCGCGACCGAAGTGACCGCCTGCGCCACCCAGCCGCCGGTGCAGGACTCGGCCGTTGCGAGCGTCAGGCCGCGCGCTTTCAGCCGCGCGCCGACGCGCGCGGCGAGCCTGGTCAGAGGGTCGCGAGGCATGTTCAGATCCCATAGAACCGCGGAGATGGTAATACGTCCGAACCACGGAAAAAAGGGTTCCCCCGGGCCGCCATGCCACATGAACGGCTACAGCCCGGGCGCATTCTCCGCATGCTTCGGCCGAATCATGAGCAGAAGCAGCTGAAGCTGCCCCATCGCGTTCGCGCGGGTCCGGACTAAACCGCCGGCAAGGGATATTAGCCTGTTGAATTCTCTACTTATTGCCGAAACCACGACAACAAACCTAAGGCCGGTCGCGCGGAACCTGCCAATCGGCCCGCGACGCTTTTGATCCGCTCGGCCATTCCGATAGAGGTATCCCCGCATTTCCGGACCCTAAGCGCCAGGCAAGCTCCCAGAAAGCCTTGAGTTTTATCGAAAAATCCGGCGCCGGGTAAGAAAAACCGGACTACGGGTCCGCGGCCGGCCCTGCCCCGTCACAAGGAAGGGCGGGACTGGCACGGTCCATGCGTTTGGCATGAATGTCACCATTCTTTATGGCCTCATCATGAAACGGCCGGAATTCGTCAATCCGCGGGAAATCCGCCGGCGAATCGGCCTGAATCAGCAAGAATTCTGAACCAAGACCGGCGCCACGCATAACGGGGGCTTCCGCTACGAGA
>JBGPYQ010000017.1:0-27530 GCA_041493345.1 Gammaproteobacteria bacterium
CCCCGCGTCGGCGCTTTCGATGGTCAACAGCTCCGCGCCGGCCTTGACGACTTGCCCGGCCTGAACCAGCACGGCGACGACGCGCCCCGCCGCAGTGGCCCCGACGGCGGATTGCGCCTGCGGACGGAACGTCACGCGTCCAGGCAACGCAAGCACATCCGCGGTCTGGGAAGCGCTGACCGCCTCGATCGAGAGGAACTGCTTTTGAGCGTCCGGTATCTGCACCGATCGGGCGGTCGCATTGGAGGAGGGACTGGAACTCGGCGCCGCGACCGGCGCCTTATTTTTTTCGCATCCAGCCGCCAGCGCCGCAAGCCCGATCAAAGCAATAAAAAAATCAATTCGATTCATTCCCGATAGACCCCGGTTTTTCGCTCGAAGCAAGCACGAGGACCCGCATTCGTGCAAACATGTGGGGCGCGATTCTAGAGGAACATGCTGACTGCGGGCTGACACGACAGTCCGACGAGCGCTGAAAATTCATGCTCATTCTGGGTATAGAAACCTCCTGCGACGAGACGGGCGTCGCAGTTTTTGACGGCAGGCGCGGGCTCCTCGCCCACGCACTGCATTCGCAGACGGCGCTGCACGACGAGTACGGCGGCGTCGTGCCGGAGCTCGCCTCCCGCGACCATGTACGGCGGCTGCTGCCGCTCATCCGGGAGGTATTGCTCAAGTCCGGCGTCGAAGTATCCGGCCTCGACGCAATCGCCTTCACCCGCGGCCCCGGCCTGGCCGGCGCGCTGCTCGTGGGCGCCGCCGTCGGCAGCAGTCTCGCATTCGGGTTGAAAATTCCCGCGATCGGCATCCATCACCTCGAGGGGCATCTGCTGTCCCCGCTGCTGGCAAAAAACCCGCCGCAGTTTCCGTTTGTCGCGCTCCTGGTCTCGGGCGGCCATACGCAGCTCATGCGCGTCGAGGGCGTGGGGAAGTACGAGCTGCTCGGAGAAACGCAAGACGATGCCGCGGGCGAAGCTTTCGACAAGACCGCGAAGTTCCTCGGCCTGCGTTATCCGGGCGGGCCGGCGCTTGCGAAACTCGCCGAACAAGGCAGCCCGGGCCGGTACAAGTTTCCGCGCCCGATGCTGGGCTCGGATAATCTCGATTTCAGCTTCAGCGGATTGAAAACCGCGGTGGTTACGCTCGCCGGCCGGCAGACGCGGGACGGGAGTGCCGCGATCGACGCGCAGTGGCGCGCCGATGTTGCCGCCTCGTTCCAGGAGGCGGTGGCCGAGGTTCTGGTGGCGAAGTGCCGGGCGGCGGTCGAACGCACAGCCCTCAAGCGGCTCGTGGTCGCCGGCGGTGTCGGCGCAAACGCGCGCCTGCGCGCGCTGCTCGACGCCGCGGCCGGGCGCGACAAATTCCGCGTGTACTACCCCGAACTGGAGTTCTGCACCGACAACGGCGCGATGATTGCCCTGGCCGGCGCCCTGCGTTTGGGCGCCGGGCTTCGTGATAGCCCCTCCGGCGCCCTGCGTTTGGGCGCCGGGCTTCGCGATAGCCCCTCAGGTGCGTTGCCCCTGCAAGCGCGGGATTCAGGATCCGGGATCCAGGACCCGGCGACGCGCGGCTTCACCGTGAATCCGCGCTGGGATCTGGACACGCTGCGGCCGGCCTGACCGGTCAGGTTTTCCCTGGATCCTGAATCCTGGATCATGAATCCTTCTTTTCCCCGATGCGGCTTTCCTTGCCGGCGGCGAGCTTGAGAATATTGCCCTTGTGCCGCCAGACGAGCAGCGCCGACACCAGGATCACCGCCGGCAACACCGCACCCGCCCCAAAAAGAAAAAAAGTGTAGAACGGCGCCAGCACCGCGGCGACCAGGGCCGCAAGCGACGAGTAACGGAAGAACAGCGCGACAACGATCCAGGTCGCGAGCGTCGCGATACCCAGCCAGACATCGATCGCGAGCAGGATGCCGAGCGCGGTCGCCACGCCCTTGCCGCCCTTGAAGCCGAAGAACAAGGGAAACAGGTGTCCGATAAACACCGCGACGGCGCAGGCGGCGATTGCGCCCGCGTCCACGCCCTGATCGACGCCGTAGTGCTGCGCCAGGAATACCGCGGCCCAGCCTTTGCCGGTGTCGCCCGCCAGCGTCAGCAGCGGCGCAAGCTTCCTGCCCGTGCGCAGGACGTTGGTCGCGCCGGGATTGCCCGAACCATAAGTGCGCGGGTCGGGAAGCCCGAACAGCCGGCTGACGATCACCGCGAACGACAGCGATCCGATCAGGTACGCAATCAAAATAAATGCTGCCGTGGCCATCGCATTCCCTTAAAATTGCCGGCGGACAGTTTACCCCTGCCGCATTCCCACCCTTGGTCACCCGCCTCCGGTCCTAATGGACACGATCTTCATCCGCGAGCTGCGGCTGCAGGCCTGGATCGGACTTTACCGCCACGAAAAGGTCGCTCCGCAGACGATCGAGATCGACCTCGAAATCGCCCTCCCCGGCAAAACCGCTTTCAAGACGGGCAAGGTCGCGGACACGGTCGACTACGGAGTGGTCGTCGAGCACATCCGCGCGCTGCTGGCCGAGGAGCGCTTCGGCTTGGTCGAAATCCTCGCCGAGCGCATCGCCGATCTCATTCTCCGGGATTTCAAGTCTCCGCACGTCAAGCTGAGCGTCGCCAAGCTCGGCGTGCTGCGCGACGCAAAGCGCGTGGGCGTCACGATCGAGCGAAGCCGTCCCTAAAATGTTATGCCTTCTCCCCCGCGTGCGGGGGAGAAGGAGAGGGAATGTCATTTACCCTCTCGGGTGATGCTCCTTGTGCAGCTGCTTGAGCCGCTCCCTCGCCACGTGGGTATAGATCTGCGTGGTCGAGATGTCGGCGTGGCCGAGCAGCAACTGCACCACGCGCAGGTCGGCGCCGTGGTTGAGCAAGTGGGTGGCGAACGCGTGGCGCAGGGTGTGCGGCGAGAGCGTCTTTCCCGGTACGGCGATGGCGGCGCGCCTCTTGATCAAATGCCAGAATGCCTGCCGCGTCATCGGCACGCCCCGCCCCGTGACGAAAGCGTAGTCGCTCGGCCGGTTTTTCAGGAGTTGCGGGCGCGCCTCCTTGAAATAGCGCTGCAGCCAGGACAACGCCTCCTCGCCGAGCGGCACGAGGCGCTCCTTGGAGCCTTTGCCGAATATCCGCACCACGCCCATGTCGAAGCTCACTTCGACGAGTTTCAGGCGCGTGAGCTCGGACACGCGCAGGCCGCTCGCGTACAGCACCTCGAGCATCGCCCGGTCTCGAAGCCCGAGCAGCGATTCGACATCCGGCTGCGCGAGCAGCGACTCGACATCGGCCTCCGAGAGCGTCCTGGGGAATCGCTGCGATTTTTTGGGAGGATCGAGCCGCAGCGTGGGATCCGCCTTGGCACGGCCGGCGGCAAGCAGGAAGCGGTAGAAGCGCTTGAGGCTGGAATGCAGCCGCGCCTGGGTGCTTGACTTGATGCCCTTGTTTTTTTCGCCCCGCCGCGAATAGCGCCAGGCGAAATAACCGGACAGGTCCGCCTCGGAAACACCGAGCAGCGACGCGCGGCCCTGCTTTTCCAGCCATTCGGCGAACTGGCGCAGGTCGCGGCGGTAGGATTCGAGCGTGTTTTTCGCCAGGCCGTCCTCGAGCCAGACCGTGTCGCAGAATTCATCCAGCAGCGCGGCATTGTCCGCGTTCATCGCTTCAGGCTTTCGCGCCCTCGTGCGCAAGGAGCCAGCGCTTTACCGAGAGGTGGAATCCGCTCTCGTGGTGCGCGAAGCCGCCGATGCCGCCCGCCGCAAGCACGCGGTGGCAGGGAATGACAAGCGGGACGCAGTTGGCGCCGCAGGCCTGGCCCACGGCGCGCGGTGCCGAGCGCAGATCGCGCGCAATCTCGCCGTAGCTGCGCGTGCGGCCCGGGCCGATCGCGGCGATCTTCGCCCAGACGCTGCGCTGGAACGCCGTCCCCTGCGGCGCGAGCGGCAGATCGAAGCGGAACTGCGGATCGTCGAGATAGCGCTCGATCTGCGCGCACGCCCGTGCGGCGAGCCGGTCCCGCGGCGCAAGCGCTCCGCCCGATTTCGGCAGGAACGTGATTTCCGCGAGCCCGTCGCCTTCGGTGCGGATGCCGAGCAATGCGAACGGAGTCGGCAGTTTCGCCTGATAGTCTGCGCCTGCGGTGCGAGCGCGCTTCATGAAAGTCAGGCGGGCTGGCGCGCCGCGCGAATGCGAACGAGCTGGGTCGCGACGACTACGGCGAACAGGCCCAGGCCGACGATATCAGCCGTCGTGGTCGGGTACACGAGCGCCAGTCCTGCGACGATCAACATCGCCCTTTCGATCCAGGTCGCGCGCCTGAACAGCCAACCCTGAACGCCCCCCGCGAGCGCGGCGATGCCAAGCGCGGCGGTGATCGTCACCAGCGCGATCGAGCCCCAGTCCGCGTTTCCGAGCGTCTTGATCGAACCGGTGAGCAGCAGCCCCACGCCGGAAGGGTCGAGCACGAACATGAAGGGCACGAGAAACGCCGGCATGGTGTACTTCCACGATTGCAGCGTGGTCTTGTACGGATCGCCGCCGGTGATCGCTGCGGCGGCGAAAGGCGAGAGCGCGGTCGGAGGCGACACTTCCGAGAGCACCGCGTAGTAGAAAATGAACATGTGCGCCGCGAAGTCCGGCACGCCCAGCTTGATCATCGCCGGCGCCGCGATCACCGCGCAGATGATGTAGGACGCGGTCACCGGCACCGCGAGACCGACGACCCAGACGATGAGCGACGTGTAGATGGCGGTGAGCAGAAGCGAGCCCGCGGCGTACTCGATGATGATCGAGCTGAACTTGAGGCCCAGGCCGGTGAGCGTTACCACGCCGACGATGATCCCGGCGCCCGCGCAGGTGGTGGCGACATTGAGCACGCCGGTCGAGCCCGCCTCGAGCGCCTTGAAAAATTTTGACCCGAAGATTCCCTTCACCAGGGGCTCGCGTCCCCGGAACAGGTCGTACGAGAACAGGGCGCAGTCGCGATGCAGGAAGCTCGTCGCGAATGCCGCGACCGTGGCCCAGAACACCGAAAGCACGGGCGAGTAGCCGTACAGCATGAATACGACGATCGACACCAGCGACAGAAAGTGGAACCAGTAATTTTTCGTCAAGCTCCACAGCGATTCGACCTGTTCGTACTTCACCGTGCTCATGCCGAACTTGCGCGCGTCGATCTCGACCATCAGGAACAGCGCGAAGTAATACAGGCAGGTCGGGATCGTCGCCATCAGCAGCACGTCAAGATACGAGATCTTCAGGAACTCGGCGATGAGAAAGGCCGCCGCGCCGAGCACGGGCGGCGAGATGATCGCACCCAGACCCCCGGCGGCGAGCAGGCCGCCCGCCGCGTTTTTCCCGTAGCCGGCTTTGACGAGCATCGGGTAGGCGACCGAGCCGAGCGTCACGGTGGTCGCGACGCCGCTCCCCGAGGGGCCGCCGAGCAGGAACGAGGCAAGCACCACGGTGCGGCCGGCACTGGTGGACTTGCCGCCCATGGCGGAGAACGAGAAGTCGATGAAAAACTTGCCCGCCCCGGAGAATTGCAGAAACGCTCCGTAGATCGTGAACAGGATGATGAGCGAGGAGGAGACGTCCACGGCGACGCCGAAAATGCCTTCGAGCGTCATGTACAAATGTCCCACCAGGCGTCCGACTTCGTAGCTGCGATGCGCCCAGGAACCGGGGAGCTGCTCGCCGAACAAGGCATAGAGCACGAACGCCATCACTACCGCCGGCATGATCCAGCCCGAGGCGCGGCGCATGCCTTCGAGTATCAGAAGGATCAACGCGACGCCGAAGACTATGTCCCAATTGCCCGGCGACGTGTTGCGGTCCCAGATATCGTCGCCGCCCTGGAGAATGTACGCGATCACCGCCACCGCGGCGAGCGCGGCGGCCCAGTCCCACCACATGATGCGGTGGCGGTAGCGCTTCGCGACCGGAAACAGCAGGTAGCTGAGGAACAGCACGAAGCCGACGTGCACCGGGCGCAGCACCTGCGTCGGAACGATCGCGTACGCGGTGTAGAGATGGAACACCGACATCACCACCGCAACGATGGTGACGAAGACGCCGAGCCATCCGCGCAGCTTGTTGCTCGCGCCCTCCTCGGCCTCGATGTACTCCTCGGCCTTCTTCAGCGCCTCGGCATCGACCACCGGCTCAGCCAGAACCGGCCTCGCGATCTCGCTCATCCCGCCTCCTCGGCGCGCATGCTAGCACAGCGCGGGCGGCAGGCCGCCTGCGATCCGGCCCCGCGGCGGCAAGACGGATTTTCGGCCCGCGGCGATCAGCACGCGCCCGGCCAATTCGTCCGGCTTCTTCAACAATCAGGACTGGAAGGTCCCGACTGGCGCGGGTTTCCAGATAGCTGCGTCGTCACTTCTCACAATTTCCCGAGCGTTCTCAGGTCACCGCGCACCCGCGCGTTCCAGCAACCTCGCCATTTCTCCGTGCCCGCGCGCAAGCGCGAGCGCGAGTGGGCATTGTCTTGATTTGCGCGGCATCGCCGCGCGCCGCAGCGGCAAAGAGGCCGGTGTAGCCCGATTTTTCGGCAGTCGAAGGAGGCACCTGAGCGTTCGACGTGAAGGCGCAACCAGCGAACCAGGCCGACCGCGCGGCCGATTTCCTTTTGCAGCGGATTCACGGCGTTCGAGCGACTAACGATCGCAGCCACCGGCGCGCGGGCCGCTGACCGCGCGACCGGTGCACTGCGCGGTTAAGCCGTCCCGCCCGCGAGCCGGCGCGAAAGCAAATTATAGAGCCACCCGAACACAGCACCCGCAATTGCCCCATCCACCAACCCGTAAAGAGTCGCTGTAATAACCGATCCGATACCAGGGCCAGGGCGATAGCCCGGATAGACGGAGGCAGCGAGTTCGAGAAAAGCGCGGCCGTAACTCGGCCAGATCACATTGGCCCAGGCTACGATAAGGACCGCCGCGCCCCAGATAAGCCCGGACGTTAAAGACAAAGCAGTGACGTTAAATCGCATGTTGCCTCCTTTGTAAGAATGAGTTGTAGTAAAGATCGGCGTACACGATCAAGGTCGGCTAAACGCATATTAAGAGTCCGGAATATCGCCTAATTAAGCTTCACTCCCCGCTCGGCAAAATACTTCGCGGCTCCCGGATGGAACGGGATCGGCGAGGCGGCGGCCTTCTGGTTTTCCAGCTTGAAATTCTCCGCCTCCTTGTGCACGGCAATCATGTCGTCGCGCTTGTCGAAGATGGTCTTGACGATGTTGTACGCGTTCTGGTCGCTGAGGGTCTCGTGCGAAACGAGGATGTTCCACACGGTGGCCTGGCGATTGTCCGCGTCCATGCCCCGGTAGGTGGCCTTCGGAATCGCGTCCTGGATGTAGAGCGGGCCGTATTTCTTGTTCATCGCCGCGACGGTATCGGCGTGGTCGATCATCTTGATCTTGATCCCGGGCGTGTTGGCGAGGTCGGTCACCGCCGCAGTCGGCAGCCCGCCCACCCAGAAGAACGCGTCGATCTTCCGGTCCTTGATCGCGTTCACCGACTCGGAGACGCCGAGCCGCTCGCGCTTCATGTCGCGGTCCTTGTCGAGGCCGGCCGCCTCGATGACGCGAAAGCCCATGACCTCGGTCGCGCTGCCGGGGGAGCCGGTGGAGACGCGCTTGCCCTTCAGGTCGGCCATCTTCGTGATGCCCGTGCCCTCGATAGTGACCACGTGCATGCGGTTGGGGTACAGGATCATGAGGGTCTTGAGCGGCACCTTGTTGCCTTTGAACTTGTCCTCGCCGCGGTATGCGTCCTGGCCGGCATCGGCCATGGAAAACGCGATGTAGGGCTTGCCGCTGGCGATGAGCTTGAGATTGTCTATCGAGCCCCCGGTCACCTCGGCCGTGGCCTGCATGCCCGGCACGGATTTGGACAGGATGTTGGCGAGCCCGCCGCCCAGAGGGTAGTACACTCCGCCGGTGCCGCCGGTGGCGATCGAGAGGCTGTATTTTTCCTGCGCCTGCGCGGCGCCCGCCAGTGCGAGCGCGGCGCCGAGAACGACGGAAGCAAGGATTCTCATGGTATTTCCTCCAAAGATTATGGTTTTCCATCGGGACAGCTTGCAACCGGGAACGCAGCGTGCCCGTGTTTTATTCCGATTATCCCCGCGCGGGGAGCCCGCGCCAAGCAGGATTTGAAACGGGCGATTGGCGTCGCTGCCCCGGCCCCGCCCGCTCAGGCCGGCCCGAAGCCCTTGAACAGCGCGCCGTCCTTCGCAAGATCGCCCGAAGCACGCACGCCGGCGCTTCGGCGCCCGGCGAACGCGAGCATGCGGTCGATCGAGCGGTACGCGAGGCGCGCGATCTCCGGATCGACGCGGATCTCGTTCGCGCCGGTCTCCAGCGCCTGCGCGAGGTTCCTCAAGCCGTTCATCGCCATCCAGGGGCAATGAGCGCAGCTCTTGCAGCTCGCGCCTTGGCCCGCGGTGGGCGCTTCGTAAAAACGCTTCTCCGGCATCAGCATTTTCATCTTGTGCAGTATGCCGTTGTCGGTCGCGACGATGAATTCGTCGGCCGCGAGCGCCTGCGCTGCGCGGATGAGCTGCGTGGTCGAGCCGACCGCATCGGCGAGCCTGATCACTTCCGCAGGCGACTCCGGATGCACCAGCACTTTTGCTCCGGGATGCTCGTTCTTCAGGAGTTCGAGCTCCAGCGCCTTGAACTCCTCGTGCACCACGCACGCGCCATGCCAGAGCAGCATGTCGGCGCCGGTCTGGCTTTGCACGTAAGCCCCGAGGTGACGGTCGGGGGCCCACAAAACTTTTTCCCCGCGCTCATGCAGGTGCCGCACGACCTCCAGTGCGATCGCCGAGGTGACCACCCAGTCGGCGCGCGCCTTGACCGCGGCGCTGGTGTTCGCGTACACCACCACGGTGCGGTCCGGATGCCGGTCGCAAAAAGCGGAAAATTCCCCGGCCGGGCAGCCGAGATCGAGCGAGCAGGTCGCTTCCATATCCGGCATCAGGACGCGCTTCTCGGGATTCAGGATTTTCGCCGTCTCGCCCATGAAGCGCACTCCCGCCACCGCCAGCGTCGGCGCGGCCTGCGCGCGGCCGAAGCGCGCCATCTCCAGCGAATCGGCCACGCAGCCGCCGGTTTCCTCGGCGAGGTCCTGAATGTCGGGATCGACGTAGTAATGCGCGAGCAGCACTGCGCTGCGATCCTTCAGCAGGCGCTTGATGCGCGCTTTCAATTCCCGGCGTTCTTCCACGCCTGGCGCTTCGGGCACCCTCGCCCAAGCCTCGGCGGTGCAGGCTACGCCGGCAAGCTGGCGTTCGAATTGGATGGTGCGGGTGGATTGATCATGCATGTGCATTGGACAGCTTTCTGGCTGCTGCGTTGCAACAATACCGCAGCAGGGCCCTGCTATCAATCTCAGGGAGGGGCGAGGCCGGAAAGGTAATCGACAAGAACGTCGATGTCCTTGTCCGAAAGCAACTGCGCCGCCGAGGTCATGTTGCCGTCGAAGTCGGCGCGGGTTCTGGATTTGAAGCCGTGCAGCTGCGTTTTCAGATAGCCGACCTGCTGGCCCGCGAGCCGCGGAATGTGCTGCAGCCCCAGAAGCGCCGGGCCATGGCACTGCACGCAGTAGTGCTGCTCCGCGAGGCGGCGTCCGGCGGCTGCGTTTTCCGGCACGGTCCGGTGCGACGGAGCGGCCGGTTTCTGCCTCGCGAAATACACGGCAAGCTCGTTCATGTCCGCGTTGGCGAGGCTGGAGGCGATCGGCGACATCTGCGGATCCTTGCGGTTGCCTTCGCGGAACATGTAGAGCTGCATGGAAATGAACTGCGCCGGCTGGCCGGCGAGGGACGGCATGCCCGGGTCGGTCGAATTCCCGCCGGGGCCGTGGCAGACGATGCAGGCCTGCGCTTTCCGCGGGACTTCTTCGGCGGCAAGCGCGCCGGGGAAAAAACAAAGCACGGCGGCAAACATCGCCGCCGCGCCGCCGTTATAGCGACGGTGCCTGCGACTGCCGCTCACTACTTGGCGTAGCTCACGCGGTAGATGATCCCGTTGTGGTCATCCGAGACGAGCAGCGACCCGTCGCGCATTACCATCACATCCGCGGGCCGGCCCCACATCGGCGGATCGGCCTTCTCGTCCTGCAGGAAGCCCGTGAGGAACGGCTCCATCTTCGGCTTGCCCTTCTCGTCGAAGCTCACGCGCGTGACGTTGTAGCCCTGCTTGACGGTGCGGTTCCACGAGCCTCGAAACGCGATGAAGATGTTGTTCCGGTACTCGGCCGGGAACATCTTGCCGGTGTAAAAGCGCATGCCGATGGGCGCGATGTGCGCGCCGAGCTTGAGCGTGGGCGGGGTGAACTCGGCGCAGGAGCGGTTCTTGCCGAACTCGGGGTCGAGCGTGTCGCCCTGGTGGCAGTAGGGATAGCCGAAATGAGCTCCCTTCTTCGCAACCCGGTGAAGCGTGTCGTTCGGTGAATCGTCGCCCAGCCAGTCGCGGGCGTGGTTGGTGAACCACAGCTCCTTGGTCTTGGGATGCCAGTCGAAGCCGACCGAGTTGCGCACGCCCTGGACGTAGTTCTCGGTTATTCCGGTCTTGGGATCGACCCGCGAGATGGATGCCTGGAAGTAGGACGGCATGACGATGTTGCCGGGTGCGCCGACGTTGTAGTACAGCTTGCCGTCGGGTCCGAGCGCGAGGAATTTCCAGAAGTGGCCGGGCTGATTCTGGGGATCGAGGCCGTCGATGACGACCTTGGCCTCGGGCGGATTGTCGAGCTTGTCTTCGATGCCGTCGTAGCGCGTGATGCGGTGGCGCTCGGCGACGTAGAGCGTGCCCTTGCTGAAAACAATCCCGTTCGGCGATTCGAGACCCTTGAGAATGTTTTTAACCTCGCGCTTGCCGCCGCGGTCGACGACCGCATACACGTCCTTCAACTGGCGGGTGCCTACGAACACCGTGCCCTTGTCGCCCTGCGCCATGGAGCGCGCACCGGGAAGGCCGTCGGCCCAGACTTCGACCTTGAAGCCGGCCGGAACCCTGAGCTTGTCCACCGGGAGCAGCTTCGCGGTCTTGCCGGTCACTTCAATCGCGAAGGGGTGCAGCGGCGATTTGTCCTGTTCCGCGGACCGGCCCTGCTGCCAGGACGGAGCCGGCGATGGCGCCTGCTGGGCGAGCACGGTGGTGCTGAGTGCCGCCGCAAGGAATGCGGCGGATGAAACCTTGAGCGCGTTCATGTCTCCTCCATTTTTCGCTGCTTTGGCGGGGTACTTCCGGCAGAATTCGCGTGAGTAGCGCTTGCCGCCGAACTAGTGTATCCAGATAGGATCGGTCATGGCAAGCGCGCGCGGTCTGCGCCGATGTTTCCGGACGCACGCCCATGCAGGCGATGGCGCGTAATGGCATCATAGCCGGCCACGATGCGGGTCCCGGCCCGCGACAACGACGCACATTTGACTGGAAAAAAATGATGCACCGCAACCCCGCTCTGCACAAGATGGCCGCGCTGGCGCTCGGCGCCTTCAATATCGCCGGGCCGGCCGGCGCCCAGACGGCCCCGGCGCCGGGCACTCCGGAGGTTTCCGCGCCTTCCATCGTGGTCACCGCGACGCGCTCGGAGCGCAACAGCTTCGACCTGCCCGTCTCGATCGACCGGATCGATGCGGAAGTGATCCGCGACGGCAAACCGATGATCAATCTGTCGGAGAGCCTCTCGCGGGTCCCCGGCGTGGTCGTCCAGAACCGCCAGAATTACTCGCAGGACCTGCAGATCTCTTCGCGCGGGTTTGGTGCGCGCGCGCAGTTCGGCGTTCGGGGCGTGAGGCTATACGCAGATGGGATCCCCGCCACTTCGCCCGATGGCCAGGGGCAAACCTCTAACTTCGATCTCGGCGCGGCCGAAAGGATCGAGGTGATGCGGGGGCCCTTCTCGACCCTCTACGGGAATGCCTCGGGTGGGGTCATCCAGGTATTCACGGAGAACGGTCCGCCCGAGCCCACGCTCACGCTAAACGGCGCCGCCGGGAGCTATGGAACCAGCCGCTTCGGTCTCAAGTTCGGCGGCCAGTCGGGCGCGCTCAACTACATCGGCGGCGCTTCCCGCCTCGAGACCACCGGCTACCGAGATCACAGCGCGGCTGAAAAAGACCTCGGAAACGCCAAGCTGAAATTCGCGCTCAGCGACGATACGCAGCTTGCCCTGATCCTGAATTCCGTGAGGCAGCCGGCGCAGGACCCGGCGGGGCTGAGACGCGACCAGGTGGAGCGGAACCCGCGGCAAGTCGATCCCTTGGTGATTCAGTTCAACACCCGCAAGGACGTCGCGCAGGATCAGCTCGGCACGACCGTGGAGCACCGCCTCTCGTCTTCGGACAGCCTGCGCCTTGCCGCCTACGGCGGAAGCCGGCAGGTCGAGCAGTTTCTCGCGATCCCGATCGTGGCGCAGACTCCGCCCACTTCGTCAGGGGCCGTAGTCAATCTCGACCGCTTCTATTACGGGCTCGACCTGCGCTGGTCGCGTGCGACGGACCTCGCCGGCCAGCCTTTCGCGTTTACCGTCGGATCCGATTACGACAATCAGAAGGAGCGACGCAGGGGATACATCAATCGCTTTGGAATCAACTTGGGTGAGCTGAAACGCGACGAGGACGACACGGTGCGGAGCGCCGCGATCTACGCGCAGGGCGACTGGAAGTTCGCGCCGCGCTGGAGCCTCTCCGCCGGGCTGCGGCACACCGAGGTTTCGTTCTACTCGAGCGACTACTACATAGCGACGGGCAACCCCGACGATAGCGGAAAGATCAAGTTCACCAACACGAGTCCCGTGGCGGGCCTGGTCTATCAGGTCGATCCCTCGCTCAACCTCTACGGCAACGTCGGCAAAGGCTTCGAGACGCCGACTTTCGCGGAGCTCGCCTACCGCTCCGACGGTACGACGGGTCTGAACTTCGCGCTGCAACCGAGCACGAGCGTCAACACGGAGCTCGGCGCCAAGGCCTACTTGGCCGGTGGCCAGCGGCTTACTTTCGCTGTGTTCCATATCGACACGAAGAACGAGATCGTCATCGATACCGCGCTTGGAGGACGCAACACCTTCAAGAACGCAAGCCGCACCACGCGTCGGGGCGCCGAGATATCCTGGAGCGCAAGAGCGCTCGAGACGCTCGATCTGCTCGCCGCGCTCGCGTACGTGGACGCGCGCTACCGGGACGATTTCACGAGCAGCGGCGTCACCACGAACGCAGGCAACTACATCCCGGGCGTGCCGCGCCGCACGTTCTACAGCGAGGCGCGCTGGAGCCCGTTCGGACCGGGCTTCAGCACCGCGCTCGAGCTGCGCTACAGCGATCGCATCTACACGAGCGACGCGAACAGCGAGTGGGCCTACCCCTATACCGTGTTCAACTGGCGCATCGTCTTCGAGCAGCGCTTCGGCGGCTGGCGCCTGAGCGAATTCGTGCGCGTGGAGAACCTCTTCGACAAGTCCTACACCGGCTCGGTCATCGTCGGCGACACCAACCGGCGCTTCTTCGAGCCGTCACCGCCGCGCAACTACATCGCCGGGATCAGCGCGCGCCTGCCGTTCTGACCGGCGCGCCCATCTCGCGGTGCCGGTCGATCCAGTAGCCCCAGGGAACAAAGATCAGCAAGGCAGCGACGCCGAGGGTCGCGACCATGTTCTCACTCGGGGGCGGCGGCGAGAACGGCCCCGGCACGTAGAGCACGAGCAGCAAAGCGACGAGCGCCCACCACGCCAGCGCGCCGGTGCGGTCTTTTGCCGAAGTGGTCCTTGCATACAGCGTTACCGCGGCCGCGAACATCAGCCCCTCGACCGCGAAAGTCGCGGGCCATGACTGCCACAGGCCGAGGCCCAGCCGCTCGCTCCCGCCGGGATAGAGCGGCAGATCGGGCCGGTGAGCGACGCAATCCAGCACCCAGTGGCTGGCGACGGCGATTGCAACCCACAGCGCCCCGGCGCGATCGCCTTTTACCGTCTGATAGACGATCGCGAAGAGCAGCGCCCAGACCCCGGTCATCAGCAGGCTGTGCGACCACGGGTAATAGAGGAACTCGAACGGATTGATCGCCGTGTAGCCCGGCACGATGCGAAAGCGCTCGATCCCGAGGAGCACCAGCACCGGCCAAACCGCATCGAGGAATACCGCGGCGAAAATCAGCGTGCCGAGGGAGGCCTTGGGCGCAGCTTTTTTCGCTGCGAACGCTACAGCGAAGTGGCCGATGAACACCTCAATCTCCCTGCCCGAGCAATGCTTTCTTCAAGCTGCCTGAGACCGGATTATCGCCGAGCCAGATCCTGAGCAGCGCGCGGTAAAAATCCTCTCCCGCGATGGCCTTGCCTCGGATTTCCCCGTTCAGCACGACACGCGTGCCGGCGCCGGGGAGCCAGTCGAGCGCGATGATGTCGCCCTCTTTCGCCGATTGCAGCGCGTTCATGATGGCGGTGAGCTCGGCCATGCGATCCTTGAGCACTTCCTGTTCCGCGGAAGGCGTGTTGTCGCGGACGCCTTCCTCCAGTGCATCGACCAATTGCCGCGCGCCGAGATCGCGCACCATGCGCATGCTGACACGCTTCGCGCCGGGCAGCGCAAGCACCTCGGCGGTGCTTGTTTTCTTCTCCGCGAGATAAAGCCCGGCGACGTAGACCTTGAAAAAAGCCCGGGTGCGCAGGCCCGCGCCGTTCAGCACGAGTTCGCTCGAGCCGAGCCTGACCCGTTCGTCCACCTTCACGCCGGCCACCTCCGCGGCAAGCGCCTCAGCGGCGCAGAGCACAAGCAACACCATGACAATTTTTTGCATCCCTCTCACTCTAAGCACTCTCGTACAGGCGCGTGAGCACGAATTCCCGGTGGCCGAGCGCCTCGGCGGCGGTGAGCCGGCCGTTCGCGGTGCGGAACATCATCTCGAGGAGCTTGTCGCCCGCCTGGTCCATGTTGATCTCGCGCCGCGTGATGCCGGAGACGTCCACGTCGATATGCTCGGCCATGACGCGCACCGTGCGCGGATTGGCGCAGAGCTTGATCACCGGCAGGATGGGATTGCCGATGACGTTGCACTGTCCGGTGGGAAAGAAGTGCACCACGTAGCCGCTCGCCGCGCACAGCGTCACCATCTCCGCCGCGGCCGACGAGGAATCCATGAACCACAGCCCGGGGCCGCTCGGGACTTCGGCCTTGTCGAGCACGCCGTCGACCATGCATTTCCTGCCGATCTTCTGGATGTTGCCGAGCGCTTTTTCCTCGATGGTGGTGAGCCCGCCGGCGATGTTGCCCTTGGTCGGCTGCGAATCCATGAGGTCGCTGGTCCTGTGGCGGTTCACCACGTCCTGGTAGCGGTTGAACATGGCCATGAATTTGTCGCGTACCTCCGGAGTGCGGCAGCGCGCGGCCACCAGCTGCTCGCCGCCGGTGAGCTCGGTGGTCTCGCCGAACACCAGCGTCACGCCGTGAGGATAAAGTTTGTCGAAGGCGTTGCCGACGCAGGGGTTTGAACCGATGCCCGAAGTCGTGTCCGACTCGCCGCACTTGGTGGACACCCACAGGTCCTTGAGCGCTCGCTCCTCGCGGCGCAGTTCGGAGGCCCAGTGCATATAGTCTTTTGCGGCCCGGGAGGCGCGGCGGATGGTTTCCAGGTCGCCGTGGCCCTCGATGCCGAAGAAGGAGACGGGTTTCCCCGTACCGGCGATGCCGTCCGCGACACGCTTCGCCCAGCCGTCCTCGATGCCGATCACGACCACCGCGGCGACGTTGGGATTGGAACCGGTGCCGATCAGCGTCCTGAAATGAAGATCGAGATCCGCGCCGAACTGCAGCCGCCCGTAGGGATGCGGGATGGCGAGCGTGCTCTTGATGTTGTTGGCGACCGCCTCGCACGCGGCGTTGGAGAGATCGTCCACCGGCAGGATGATGACGTGGTTGCGCACCCCCACGCGGCCGTTCTCGCGCTTGTAGCCCTGGAAGGTCGCATTCTTGAGGTCGATGGCCATGTGCGTCCCGCTCACCAGCGTTTCGTTTTTATGTTGTGGACATGGGCATGCTCGCCCACCTTGATGGCCGCAACGGTGCGTCCGATGTCGACGCTGTATTTGATCACGGTGTCGTTTGCTTTCAGCTCGCGGACCGCCAGCTTGTGGCCGATGGGGATGTCGTTCCGGGCCTGGACCTTGATTTCCTTGTCCTGGTCCATGATCCAGCCCGTGAGTTCCTGTCCGGCCTTCACCCCCTCGACCACGATGACGCCGACGGAATCCTTTTCGTCATGTACCACAAAGTGAATCATGAGTCCCCCCGGGCCCGTCTACCGGCAGAAAAGGTTGCCGGCGCCGGGATCGACAGGCCGGGTGCAGTCCTGTGCATTGATCTTGCGCGTGGGATCGGGTTCGGGCGCGGAATAGACCGGGGTCTTCGTTCCGTCGGGAGCAAGCAGATAGTAGTGGAAACCGTCGGCCAGCATGATGCCGACCAGGATCGCGGCCCCGAGCGGCGAGCCGGTGGAAACGCTCACCCGCGCGGCGCTCGTCTGCGTTGCCACCGTCCCGTTGGTGCCCGACCGGGCGGAATAGCTGATCGCGCAGCCCGAAAGCAGGAGCGCAAAGGCCGCAACGACGCAATCGAGCAAAATCTTACGCATGCCTCAGATTAGCACCGGTTGGAATACTCCGCCAGATTCTGCGCGTGCTCCCTGCTAAAATGGCCGCCTCCAATCCGCGAGCGGGCGAGGCGCCCGCCGGAGATACGCCCATGAACAAACCCCTTGAACAGCCGCCGGCGGACAGGCTCGAATTCCTGAAGCGCCGCACCGACAAGTATTTCACGAAGTCGCGCCAGATCATCGAGAAATTCGGCGACCGGGCCGTCACCTACGGCGTGTTCCTGCGCCGCGGCGTGATCTGCGCCGTCAATCCGGCGATCGAAGTGCTGCGCCAGTACTATTCCGTGCGCAACGAAAGTGCGGCGGTGCCGCTGCGGATCATGCGCCAGTACGAGGAAGGCGCGTTTGTCCCCGACCAGAAGCCGCTCTTCACTTACACCGGCTCGTTCGCCGCGCTGGTCGAGCTGGAAACGCTGATCCTGCAGAAAACCGGGATCGCCTGCGTCTGCGCCTACAACGCCTACAAGATGGCGATGGACTTGAAGAAGGTCGCGTTCATCGACATGCACGCACGCCATTCGCCGGGCGACGACCTGTCGCTGCTCGCCGCCTACGGAGCGTCGGTGGGCAGTCGCATGGCAAAGATGAACGGCGCAACGGGCTTCATCGGCTCCTCGCAGGACCTGACCGCGCATTTTTACGGGCAGGACAAGGGCGTGGGCACCATGCCGCACGCCATCATCGGCTACGCCGGATCAACGCTGCGCGCGGCGCAGATGTTCGTCGAGACACATCCGCAGGACAATCTCACCGTCCTGATCGACTATTACGGCCGCGAGTATACGGATGCGCTCGAGGTGTGCCGCTGGTGGTACGGCGAGCGCCTGCCGCGCGAGCCCGGCGGGGCGCGCTCGCTCGCGCTGCGCATCGACACCCACGGCGAGCGCTACGCCGAAGGGCTCGACTACGAGAAATCGGTGGAGATCGTGGTCAACTGGCTGCACGTGCCGAACGAATTCGAGGCGGTGCGCCACGTCATGGGCGAGGAGGCGTTCGACGCCGACAGCCTGGACATCGTCAAGGACAGGGTGCGCAGGGTGCTGTTCGGCACCGGCGTCTCGGTTGCCGCCACCATCCAGCTGCGCCAGGCGCTCGATGCGAACGGCTTCAACGCCTGCAAGATCGTCGGCTCCTCGGGGTTCAACCTGTTCAAGTGCAAGATGTTCGCGAACGCGCGCGCGCCGCTCGACGTGGTCGGCACGGGCTCGTTCCTTCCCGACAATTTCGCCGACACCTTCGCCACCGCGGACATCTTCCTGTACGAAGGCAAGACCGGGATCAAGCTCGGCCGGGAGAAGCTGTTCCAGGGGCTGAAGGCATAGTGACCCGTCACTCCCGCGAACGCGGGAGTCCAGCGTCGTGAACGTCACTGGATCCCCGCTCCCCGCTTACCACATGCGGGGACAGGTTGCGCGGGGATGACGTACCAGGAGGAAAACATGTTGTTTCCCACCACCCTCGTCGGCAGCTATCCGCAGCCCGAATGGCTGATCGACCGCGCAAAACTGGCCGGGCGCTTCCCGCCGCGGGTGCGCGCGCGGGAGCTGTGGCGCATTCCCGAGCCGCTGCTCGCGCAAGCGCAGGACGACGCGACGCTGCTCGCCATCCGCGCGCAGGAAGAAGCGGGCCTCGACATCATCACCGACGGCGAGATCCGCCGCGAGAGCTACTCGAACCGCTTTGCCACCGCGCTCGACGGCGTGGACATCGACAATCCCGGCTCAGCCCTGGACCGTTCGGGACATCCGAACCCCGTGCCGCGCATCGTCGGCAGGATCCGGCGCAAGCACGCGGTCGAAGTCGAGGACGTCAAGTTCCTTCGCGCCAATACGAAAAAACCGATCAAGATGACGGTGCCGGGCCCCTTCACCCTGTCGCAGCAGGCGCAGAACGATTTCTACAAGAGCGAGGAAGAAGCGGCGATGGATTACGCCGTTGCCGTGAACGCGGAAATCCGCGACCTCTTCGCCGCCGGCGCCGACATCGTGCAGATCGACGAGCCTTACATGCAGGCGCGGCCCGAGAAAGCGCGGCAGCACGGCCTCAAGGCGCTCAACCGCGCGCTCGAAGGCATCGAGGGCACGACCTGCGTGCACATCTGCTTCGGCTACGCCGCCGTCATCCACCAGCGGCCGTCGGGCTACTCGTTCCTGGGCGAGCTCGCCCGCTGCGCCTGCCGCCAGGTTTCGATCGAGACGGCGCAGTCGAAGCTCGATTGCGCCGTGCTGAAGAAACTGCCCAGAAAGAAGATCCTGCTCGGCGTGCTCGACCTGAACGACATGAACGTCGAGAGCCCCAAAGAAGTCGCGGCGCGCATCCGCCGCGCGCTGCCTTTTGTGAAAGCCGAAGACATCATCGTCGCGCCCGACTGCGGCATGAAGTATCTCCCGCGCGACGTGGCGTTCGGCAAGATGAAAGCGATGGTCGAGGGCGCGAGGATCATGCGCCGCGAGCTGCGCGGCCGATAACCGAATGGGGGCGACATGATCGCGGTGATCTTCGAAGTCGTACCGGCTCCGGGCAGGAAGCAGGAGTATCTGGATCTCGCCGCGCAACTGCGGCCCGACCTGGAGAAACTCGACGGATTCATCTCGATCGAACGTTTCGCCAGCCTCTCCGATGAGAACAAGATCCTCTCGCTCTCTTTCTGGCGCGACGAGGACGCGGTGCGCCGCTGGCGCAATTTCGCCGGCCACCGCGAAGCGCAGGCGCGCGGGAGATCAGGAGTCTTTGCCGATTACCGCCTGCGCGTGGCGGGCGTGATCCGCGACTACGGCATGAGCGAGCGCAAGCAGGCGCCGCAGGACAGCCGCTCCGCGCACGCGGGCTAGGCCGGCTGCTCGACGAGCTGGTCTTCGGTGTAGGCGCGGGCGCTCATTTCAGAACGTAGCGGCCGTGTTTCAACGTGCCCACGCGTTCGATCAGTCCGGCCTTGAGCAGCGGACGCAGCAAATCCATCGCCCCCTGCTTGGAAATCCTCAGGCCATCCCAGATTTCGCGCGGCCGGAGACTGCCCTGCGCCCGGAGCAATTGCAGCAATTGCTCCTGCTTCGGGCGCAGCACCAGCTTTGCGCGGCCTTTGGAGGCCGAGAACAGCTGGATGCGCCGCCACACCCGCTCCAGAGTTTGCTGCAACCCTTCGGCGCTGTATTCCAGCCACGACGTCAGATCATCGCCTTGCTGCCGCACCGCTTGCAGCGCCGCGTAGTAACGCGGGCGATCCTCCCAGTAAAACTCATCCACCGAGAAGATGTGGTGCGAATCGAAGCCGCGCCGGTAAAGCTCCCACAAGGCGAGCGCCCGGCCGGTGCGGCCGTTGCCGTCCGCGAACGGATGAATGGCCTCGAACCGGTAATGCACGATGGCCGAACTCAGCACCGGTGAAAGCGCCGGCGAGTCCTTGTTCCACCACTCGAGAAACCCGGACATGAGACCCGACACCTCCTCCGGCGGTGGCGGCACATACGCGCCCACCCGCACGCGCATGGTGCGATAACGCCCCGCCTCGCCCTGATCCATCACTTCCCCGGCGATGATTCCGTGCAGACGCAGCACGTCCTCGTGCGCAAGCCGCTTCTTCGCCGCCTGTTTCTCGACGTGCCGGAGGGCCGCGAAATAATTCACGACTTCCCGGCGGATGCGCGCCGGCACGGGCAGGACCTCGCCCGCCTCGACGGCGCGCACCTGTTCGAGCGTGAGCGGGTTGCCCTCGATGGCCGTGGAGGAATGCGCGTTCCGGGCGCGCGTGTCCTTCTGCAGAGCCGGAATCCACGCAACTTGCACTGCCGCGCCCTGGATGCGCTCGCGCAACGCAGCGATCGCCTCCACCTGCGCCAGCAACGCAGGGGTGATGGTGAACCGCGGCTCGTAGCGCATGACGCGGATGTTACCCGTCGGTCAAGCGTGGGTCAAGTTGTGGGTCAAGCGCCGGGCGGTCGTCAACGCAGCCGGGGCCGATGCGTTTGTCGGGTGGTGTCATGAAAACACAGCCCGAGATTGCAGACGGCATCGATGCACGCATCGTGCTCGTGCGCGGCCACAAGGCGATACTCGACCGGGACCTTGCCGACCTCTACGGGGTCCCCGTCCGGTCGCTCAATCAGGCTGTGACGCGCAACCTCGATCGTTTCCCGGAAGACTTCATGATTCAGCTCGACTGGGAAGAGGTGGAATCTTTAAGATCACAAATTGTGATCATAGACAGGAGCCCGGAGCGCGGCGGCCGCCGCGGCATGCACCTCAAGTACCCGCCTCGCGCCTTCACCGAGCAGGGCGTCGCCATGCTTTCCTCCGTACTGCGAAGCAAGCGCGCCGTGCGGGTCAACATCGAAATCATGCGCGCCTTCGTGCGCCTGCGCGCGCTGCTCGCCTCCAACGCCGACCTGGCGCGAAAGCTCGCCGCGCTCGAAAGGAAATACGACGCGCAATTCAAAGCCGTGTTCGATGCCATCCGGGAACTGATGGCGCCGCCGGAGCCGAAGTCCAGGCGGCCGATCGGATTCATTTCCGGAGACTAGGCAGCCGCGTCCGCGAAAACGCTGCCGCCGTCGCCCCGATACGCCTCGTAGACGTGCTCGAAGAGCGTCGCGCACTTGGTCTCGTAGAGTTCTTTGGTGTAGGCCCTTGATCAGGTCCGTTTCGATGAAGCGCTCAATGACCGACCGCTTGTGATTCATGATGCGGTAGATGCCGAAGTCCAGTTCGGCGTTGTCGAACTGGAACAGCTTTTTCAGCAGCTCTTGAAACTTTTCGCGCGGTGTGGCCATAGGTGCGGCAGGTTTTTCGACGGGAATGTTCGGATTAGGCGACCTTCAGCACCTCGACCTCACGGTCGAGCTTGCCGGCGATCGCGTCCTTGGCGACTTCCAGGTCGTAGTGAGATTTCGGAGAAGGCGTCGCCCAGCCTCGCCATCTCCGCAGGCCTTTACTCTTCCAGGTAGGCGAGGACCTGCTTGGCGTTCGGCAGCGTCTTCGCGATCGCCCTGACCTCGATCAGGTCGTTTTCGTCGACCGACTTCCACGCTGCGTCGTGGCTTTTAGCGGTGAGCCGCACGAAGCTGAGCCGACCATTGGTCCTGATGGAGGCGTCGAGACACTCGCGCTGCGAGGCGCTGAGAAGTTCAAGATTGGCTGGCCGCAAGGGTTGCACGCGGCTGCGGCCCTCGACCTTCAGCGACTGGCCGACCAGCTTATAGAATTCGGCGGGAATCAACGGCTCCTGACGTCCCGCCGCGGCCTTCAGAAGGTTGTAGATCGAGCTCGGCACGGGGCCGTGCCGCATGGCCACATAGTTGTCGCCGGACAGCAAGCTGCCGTAGCGCGACAGGTGCTCCCGGTCGGCGAAATACACCACCTTGGAAACCGAATGCAGCGTCGGGTAGCGCAACTGGTTGGCGACATACAAAACCAATTCGAGCGCGCGCTCGGGATCGAAACGAATGGGGACGACAGCCATGGGGAGGTTCGTATTGTATGGGCCGCGTGCGAAGACCTCAAGGGGCGCGACCCATCGCATGAGAGCCTTCCTCTTCAGGCGGCCTTCAGCACCTCGACCTCGCGGTCGAGCTTGCCGGCGATGGCGTCCTTCGCCACTTCCAAGTCGTAGTGCGACTGCAGGTTCATCCAGAACTGCGCCTCCATGCCGAAAAACTTACCGAGCCGCAGCGCCGTGTCCGCGGTAATCGAGCGTTTGCCCTGCACGATCTCGTTGATGCGCCGCGGCGGCACGGCGATGCCCTTGGCGAGACGGTACTGGCTGATCTCCATTCCCTTGAGAAAGTCCTCGGCAAGAACCACGCCGGGATGCACTGGATCGAATTTGCGTTTGGCCATGTCGTTCTCCTTCAGTGATAGTCCGCGATCTCGACGTCGTAGGTGTCGCCGTCCTGTTTGCGCCACGCCACCGGGTGCAGCGCGGGCGCCAGCCGGCGCACGTACTCGCGGGCGAACACACGGGTGGTGTCCTTGTCCGCGAAGGACTTGATCATCGGCCGATAATAACGCTTCCCGTTATTATCGGCAAGCGTTCACAAATCCTAGGCATTTATTTTTAAATGCCGATGTTTTGTGACAACCCTCTCACGAAGCGCGCAGCCGCTTGAATCCCGCCTCGAGGTCGGTGATGAGATCGTCCACGTTTTCCAATCCGGCGTGGATGCGGAAGCACGGTCCCTTGTGCGGCCATTTCGTCGCGGTCCGTGCTTCGGCGGGATGGTACGGCACGATCAGGCTCTCGAACCCGCCCCAGGACGCGCCGATGCCGTAGAGCTCGAGGCCGTCGATCAGCGCCGCCAGCGCCTTCTCGGTGACGCCCGCCTTCAGCACCACGCCGAAGAGGCCGCTCGCGCCGAGGAAATCGCGCTTCCACAGGGCGTGGCCGGGGTTCGCGGGCAGCGCCGGATGCAGCACGCGCTCGACCTCGGGCTGGCGCGAAATCCATTCGGCCAGCGCGACCCCGGCCTGCCAGTGCTGCTTCAGCCGCACCGCCAGCGTGCGCAAGCCGCGCTGCGCAAGATAAACGTCGTCCGGCCCCGCCGTCTGGCCGAGCTCGTAGGTCGTGCTGCGAAGCTTCGGCCAGGCTTCCTTCGTGCAGGTGATCGTGCCGAGCATCGCGTCGGAATGCCCGACGATGTACTTGGTCGCGGCCTGTACCGATACATCCACCCCGTGCGCGAACGGCTTGAAATAAAGCGGCGTGCCCCAGGTGTTGTCCATGATCACCGTGATGCCGCGGCGGCGCGCGGCCTCGGCGATCGCCGGCACGTCCTGCACTTCGAAAGTGAGCGAGCCGGGCGATTCGAGATAGATCACGCGCGTCTCGGGCCGGATCAGCGGCTCGATGCCCTTGCCGACGAGCGGATCGAAAAAAGTCGTGCTCACGCCGAAGCGCTTGAGAATGCCCTTCGCGAGGTTGCGCGTCGGCCCGTAGACGCTGTCGCTCATGAGGACGTGATCGCCCGTCGCGAGAAACGCGAGCAGGGCGCCCGAGCAGGCGGCGAGCCCGGAAGGGTAGACGACGCAGCGATGCCCGCCCTCGAGCGCGGCGATCGCCTCCTGCAGCGACTCGGTCGTCGGCGTGCCGAAGCGCCCGTAATACGTGCCCGGCGCCTCCTGCAGCCAGTCCTTGCGCTTGCGCTGATACTCCTCCACGGTTTTCGACAGGATCGTCGAGGCGTGGAAAACGGGCGGATTCACCGCGCCCTGAAATCTTTCGGGGTGGAGTCCCGAGTGAACGGCCTTGGTTTCATCGCGCATGCTGGATCCTTCCCTGTGATTGGCGGCAGGCTTTATTTTGACAGCAAGACGGCTTCGGGCGAGGCGCTACCGTAAAATACGCGCTTTTGCCGGCCTGCCCGGCAAAGCGTCCCGCCTTGCCTGCAACCTTTCCCCGCATTGCCCGATCGATCGGCCGGCTCGCCTGGCCGGTGCTGATCGCGCAGCTCGCAGCGATCGCGAGCGGCGTGCTCGACACCATCATGGCGGGCCGCTACAGCGCGGTGGACCTCGCGGCGGTGGGCATCGGCACCAGCGTCTACTTCAGCGTCTTCATCGGCCTGCTCGGCGTGGTGCAGGCGCTCTCCCCGATCGCCGGGCAACTCTACGGAGCCAGGCAGGACGCGAGGATCGGCGAGGAGACGAGGCAGACCGCGTGGCTCGCCCTCGGCATCACCGTGCCCGGTGTGCTGCTGCTTGCTTTTCCGGACATGTTCCTGCGGCTCCTGGACGCGCCGGCGGAAGTCGTGTCGCGCACCCATGCATATCTCGCCGGCATCGCCTGGGCGCTGCCCGCGATGCTGCTGTTCCGAGTGTTCTTCGCGCTGACCACCGCGGTGTCGCGGCCGCGCGCGGTGATGCTGATCAATCTTTTTTATCTCGCGGTGAAGGTACCGCTCAACGCCTTGTTCATCTACGGCGTGCTCGGGGCGCCCGAGCTCGGTGGACCCGGCTGCGCGGTGGCGACGGCGATCGCGAGCTGGCTGATTTGCGTGATTGCCTGGGTCTATTGCGCGAAGCATCCTTTCTACGCGCAGTTCCAGATCTTCGCGCGCTGGTCCTGGCCCGACGCGCGGGCGATCTGGAACCATCTCAAGCTCGGCGTGCCGATGGGGCTCACGTTCTTCGTCGAGGTGACCGCCTTCACTTTCATGGCGCTGTTCCTTGCGCGCCTGGGCGCCGCCACTTCGGCGGGCCACCAGATCGCGGCCAACGTTTCGGCGGTCGTATACATGTTCGGGCTCGCCGTGGGCAACGCCACCGGCGTGCTGACCGCGCAAGCGGTCGGCGCGGGCGCGCGGCGCGAGGCACGGCATACCGGCCTCACGGGCCTGGGCATCATGTTCGCCATTTCCGCCTGCGCCGGCGTAGCGATATTCTTCGGGGCCCCGGGGATCGTGTTCCTGTACACGCGCGACGCGGCCGTTCAGGCGATCGCCGTTCAGCTGCTCGCCTTCATCGCGTTCTATCAGCTCTTCGACACCGCCCAGGTGGTGATCGTGAATGCATTGCGCGGCTACAAGATCGCATTCATTCCCATGGTGGTGTACACCGTCGCGCTCTGGGGGATGGGACTGGGCGGGGGCTGGGTCCTCGGGCTGACGCAGTCCGAATTTGCGAACGCGCTCGGCCTGGCCACGCCGATGGGCGCGGCGGGATTCTGGCTCGCGGCGGCGCTGAGCATCGCTGCGGCGGGCGCCATTCTGTTCGCCTATTTCCTGCACGTGAGCCGAAGCCGCGAGAGCGCAGCGGTTCAGGGCTGAGCGCCCGCGTTGCGGGCCGCATGCCTTTACACTATATTCGGCTTCACTCCCTTCGCCCCGCAAGACAAGGAGGCCTCATGTTCCGCCGCATCCTCGTCGTATTCGCGCTGCTCTTGCCGGCATTCAGTTGCGGGGCGCTGGCCCAGGCCTATCCGAACAAGCCGATCCGCCTCGTGGTCGGATTCACGCCGGGCGGCGTTTCCGACGTGCTCTCGCGCGCGATCAGCATGAGACTCTCGCAGGGTTTCGGGCAGCAGGTGGTGGTGGACAATCGCCCCGGCGCCGGAACCACGATCGCGTCCGAGATCGTCGCCAAATCCGCGCCCGACGGCTACACGCTCTACTTCTGCGACGCCACCACGCATGCGATCAACGCCACCCTCTACAGCAAGCTGCCCTACGACAGCGTGGCCGATTTCACCTATATCAGCCTGGTGGCCTCGACGCCGCTGCTGCTCGTGGTCAACCCGGCGCTGCCGGCGAAATCGGTGCCCGAGCTGATTGCGCTGGCGAAATCAAAGGCCGGGCAGCTCAATTACGCATCCTCCGGCAACGGCACCATCGTGCATCTGGCGGGAGAGACCTTCAAGACCATGGCGGGCGTGGATCTTGTGCACGTGCCCTACAAGGGCAGCGCTCCCGCGGCGATCGCGGTGATCGCCGGCGACGTGGCATTTACTTTTTCGACCATGCCCGCGGCGCTGCCGCACGTGAAAGGCGGCAGGCTGCGCGCGCTGGCGGTGACCACGCCGGCGCGCGTGGCCGCCGTGCAGGACATTCCCACCGTCGCCGAATCGGGGCTGCCCGCTTTCGACCTGACGCTCTACAGCGGCGTCATCGGCCCGGCGGGCATACCCAGGGAGATCGTCGAGCGCATCCACGGCGAGCTCGTCAGGGTCGTCAATCTGCCCGAAATCAGGGATTTCTTCGCGACCCAGGGGGCGACGCCGATGACGAGCAGCCCGGAACAATTCGCCACCCACATGCGCGCCGATATCGTCAAGCTCGGGCGGGCCGTGAAGGCTTCCGGGGCCAAGGCGGATTGAGCAGCGGCTGCTCGTGGCGAAAACTTTTCTTCCGCGGCACTCCCGCTATGATTACGTCCCGATCACGGAGAGGAAGGATTATTCCTGGCCGGCAGGCAAACGCCTCGCGTTCTGCGTCACCACCAACATCGAGTGCTTCGCCTTCGGTGCGGGCCTGGGCCACGACAACGCCAAGTCGGGCGAACCGCAGACGCAGCGCAATTATTCCTGGCGCGACTACGGCAACCGCGTCGGCATCTGGCGCCTGTTCGACCTCGCCGACGAGCTGAAATTGCCGCTTGCGCACAATACCAACAGCCTGCTCTACGACTACGCGCCGCAGATTTTCACGCGCCTGCGCGCGCGCGGCGACGAGATCGTGGCTCACGGCCGCACCAATTCCGAGAACCTGCGCGCGATGTGGGAGCCCGACGAGGAGCGCCTCATCCGCGAGGTCACGGAGGCTTTTGCCCGCAACGAGAAAAAGCGCCCTACCGGCTGGATGGGCGCGGGCGCCTACGAGACGGCGGTCACGCCCGACCTGCTCAAGGAGGCCGGATACACCTATCTGATGGACTGGCCCTGCGATGACCAGCCGATCTGGATGCGCACGCGCTCCGGACCGATCCTTTCGGTGCCCTACCCGGTCGAGGTCAACGACTCGCCGGTGATCGTGCACCGCAAGCACAGCGCGCGCGAGTTCTGCGACATGCTGGTCGACCAGTTCGACGAGATGATCGAGCAGTGCGCGAAGCATCCGCTCGTGTGCAACATCTCCGTTCATCCCTACGTGTTCGGCCAGCCGTTCCGGCTGCGTCCGCTGCGAGTTGCGCTCAAGCACTGTGTCGAGCACAAGCACAGGGACCAGGTGTGGTGGACGCGCCCCGGGGACATTGCGGAATTCTGCCGATCGCTTGCGCCTGGAATCATTCCGGGAAGCTGATCCGGATTCGCTGCGTCTTCACACTGCCGTAATATCGCCCCTGCAGCATTACGATTGAACTGGAGACCTCCATGCGTTCGAGAGCCCTTCACGCGATTGCCCTGAGTTTCATCGCGCTTCTTGCCGGCTGCGCGATGCTGCAGTCCGGCC
>JBGPYQ010000186.1:0-7001 GCA_041493345.1 Gammaproteobacteria bacterium
CCCAAGCTCTTTCCCGCCCTTCCTGCCCGCCCCCTTGGAACGCAGCGCAGCCTCGAACGAGCGGCGCGCCCAAATCGACGCACGCGCCTTGTCCTCCAGGAATCTCGGCCGCGGAGCTAGCGCGGAGCGGGTTTCTTCGGCTGCTTCGGTTTCTTCGTTTCCCTGCGTGGCCGGTCACGATTGCCCATGCTTGCTCCTTTCCGGCGCGAGTGTTCTATTCCTTGGCGCCCTCATCCGAAGGATACAGCCAACAGCGGACTTTCTGGGTGGGGCTCAAGGTACTCACCCCGGGATATTTCTCGCTGCACTCCGGCATCGCCTTGGGGCAGCGCGGGTGGAAGTGGCAGCCCGAAGGCGGGTTCACCGGCGAGGGCAGCTCGCCTTCCAGCCGGATGACGGGGCGTGCGAGCTTCGGCTCCGCCCCGGGCTGGATGCGCGGCACGGCGGAGAGCAGAGCCTGCGTATACGGATGCTTGGGCGAGCCGATGACTTCCTTCGTGGTGCCGGTCTCGACGATCCTGCCCAGGTACATCACCGCCACGTCGTGCGCCAGGTAGTCGACCACCGCGAGGTTGTGGGTGATGAACAAATAGGACAGCCCCAGCTCCTTCTGCAGCTTGGCGAGCAGGTCCAGGATCTGCGCCTGCACCGACACGTCCAGGGCGCTGGTGGGCTCGTCGCAGACGATCAGGCGCGGCTCGACCGCGAGCGCGCGGGCGATGGCGATGCGCTGGCGCTGCCCGCCGGAGAACTCGTGCGGATAGCGCCCGCGCGCTTCCGGGGAAAGGCCGACCTGCCCCAGCAGCTCGTCCACGCGCTTGCTGCGCGTCGCCGGGGTGTTGCCTATGCCCAGGGTGTTCATGCCCTCCATCACTATGTCGGAGACCCGCATGCGCGGGTTGAGCGACGAGTACGGGTCCTGGAACACGATCTGCAGCTCGCGGCGCCGCGCGCGCAGCGCCTCGCCCTGGAGCTTCATCAGGTCGGTACCCTCGAACATCACCTGGCCGGCAATCTCCGCTCCCTGCCCGCGCAGCAGCTGCAGCAGCGCCTTGCCGACGGTGGTCTTGCCGCAGCCGGACTCCCCCACCAGGGCGAGCGTGCGCCCCGCGGCCACCTCCAGCGACACGCCGTCGACCGCCCGCACGTGCGCGACCGTGCGCTTGAACAGGCCTTTCCTGATCGGGAAGTGGACCTTGAGGTCGCCAACGGACAGGAGCGGCGCGGGCGGCGCGGACACCTGGCGCGACACCGCCGGCGGCAGCGCCTCGGGCAGCGAGGCGAACAGCTTCTTCGTGTACGGGTGCTGGGGCGCGGAGAAGAACGTGCTGCGCTCGGCCGCTTCGACGATTTTTCCCGCGTACATCACCGCGACGCGGTGCGCCATGCCGGACACGATGCCGAGGTCGTGCGTGATCAAGAGCATCGACATGCCGCGCTCGGCCTGCAGCTTCTTCAACAGCTCCAGCACCTCCCCGATCTGGTGGCCGATGGTGAGCACCGGGTTCAGGCTCGTGGCCGGCTCCTGGAAGATCATGGCGATGCGCCGGCCGCGGATGTCGCGCATTGCCGACTCCGGCAGCGCCAGCAGGTCCTTGCCTTCCAGGCGCACCGAGCCCGACTCGATGCGGCCCGCCTCGGGCAGGCCGAGCAGATCGACACCGGACAGTTCTACGGTTCCATCCGCGATGCGACCGGTCTCGGGCAGCAGCCGCAGCAGCGACAGCGCGGTCATGGATTTGCCGCAGCCCGATTCGCCGACGATGGCGAAAGTCTCGCCGCGCCGAATGTCGATCTCGATGCCGTCCACCGCGCGCACCGGCTCGCCTGCGCCCTCGAGCACCGTGCGCAGGCCTTCGACCTTAAGTAGCGTCTCAGCCACGCAACAATCCTGTCTCACCGCGAAGGACGCGATGGACGCGATGGACGCGATGGACGCGAAGTAAGGCAAAACAATTCAGGTTTCCTTCGCGCCCTTTGCCTCCTTTGCGGTAAATGTCCATCGCTAGGCTCCGATAGGGCGGACGCTAAGGGCCCCGACGCGGACTCTCGGGTCGAAAGCGTCGCGCACCGCGTCGGCGAAGAGATTCGCCGCGAGCACCAGCACGAACATGAACACGAATGCCGCGGCGAGCGCCCACCAGACGATGGGCTCGCGCGACATTTCCAGGCGCGCGGCATTGATCATCGTGCCGAAGCTGATCATCGAAGGATCCACCCCGACCCCGACGTAGGACAGCACGGCCTCCGCGAGCACGAGGCCCGAGAAGTCCATCACGAGGGTGATCAGAACGATGTGCATGACGTTGGGCAGGATGTGGCGCGTAATGATGCGCGCGTCGCGCACGCCGAACGCCTGCGCCGCCTGCACGAACTCGAGCTCGCGCAGCTTCAGCGCTTCACCGCGCAGCAGGCGCGCAAGGCCCGTCCAACTCGTCAGGCCCAGGATCATGCACAGGAAGAGCAGCCGCAGGTCGGCACGTTCCACGGCCGTGGGAAAGAGCTCCGGATGCCGGTCGATATGGACCTGCATCAGCAGGACGGCAGCGGCAATCAGCAGCACGCCCGGGATCGAATTGATGGTCGTGTAGAGATATTGGATCGCATCATCGATCCAGCCGCGGAAATAGCCCGCCATGATGCCGAGCGCCACCGCGAACGGCAGCAGCACGAGCGTGGTGAGCGTGCCGATGACAAGCCCCGTGCGTATGCTTTTCATGGCGAGGTAGAAGACGTCCTGCCCGACCTTGTCCGTGCCGAGTATGTGATAGTGCGTGCAAAGCACCAGAGCCGGGCAGGCGAGCGCGAGCAGGGCGCCGGCGGTGAACAGGACGGCGTGCCATGGCGTGCGGGTCCCGGCGCGCCGGATCGCGCCCCAGGCTTGCCTCGCCGTGCGCTTCGCGAGGCGCGCGTGCAGCAGCGTCACTGCTGCGGCAAGAGCGCACCACGCCAGCAACGCGAGCACTAGCCCCTGCACCCCACGGACCAGAATATCTTTGTCTCGTTCGGCTTCGTCCTGGAGATGGGCGCCGCCCCAGGAAAGCCGCGGAAATTCCCGTACCTGCCGGGGCTTTCCGTCGGGCCCCGGAATCTCGAGCGTCTCACGCGCATAGGCCCGGGTCGCAAAAGGCGCCGAGTAGGTGCGCTCCCGGCGGGCGCGAAGCCCAGTCGCGGCGGCGTCGAAGACCGACAGCACCTCGGTCGAATAGGCGGCGTCCTGCCCCGCCTTGCGCTCGAGCATCGGCCGATAGTGCAGCGAATCGAGCAGACCGACGACGATAAACGCCGCGAGCACGACCAGCGCGGACATTCCGTAAGCGCTTTGGGTGACACGCCGCCAGGGTATGAGCAGGTGAGGCTGGCGAAAGACATAGATGAAATAGGCGGCGATCGCCGCGACCAGCAGCCAGACGAGAATGTCCGTCGTGAGCGGGACGAACATCATGCGAGCCGGACCCTCGGATCGACCAGGGTGTAGGAAATGTCCGTCAGCAGCAGGCCCACGATGTACAGCACCGAGCCGAGGAAGACCATCGAGCGCACCACGGCGAAATCCTGCGCCTGGATCGCATCGATCGTGTAGCTGCCCAGGCCCGGGATGCCGAAAAAAGACTCGGTGATCAGGGCCCCCATGAACAGCGTCGGGATCACCACGACGGCGCCGGTGAGAATCGGGATCATGCCGTTCTTCAGCACATGCCTGAACATCACCGCCGTTTCCGCCAGGCCCTTCGCGCGCGCGGTGCGCACGTAGTCCTTCCCCATCTCCTCGAGAAAGACGGTGCGATACCAGCGCGCTCCCGAGCCGATGCCGCTCACCACCCCGACGGCCACCGGGAGCGCCAGGAACTTGAACGCGTCCTCGCCGCCGGCATAGCCGGAAATGGGCACCACGTTCCATATCTTGGAGAAGAGATATTGGCCGCCGATGATGTAGAACAGGCCCGAGATCGACATCATTGCCACGCACAGCACGACCCCCCAGAAGTCGAGATACGTGGCCCGGAAAAAAGCCATCAGCAGCGCGAAGGTGATGTTGACGGCGATGCCGAGGGCGAACACGGGCAGCTGCAGCGCGAGGCTCGGCCACATGCGCGTCGAGATTTCGTGACGGATGGAGCGGCCGTCGTCGGCGTTGCCGAAGTCGAAGACGAACAGCCGCACCGACTTCTCGTAGAAGATCGTGCCGGTGAGGCGCCTGAACCCTTCGGCCCGGCTGTTGTACAGCATGGGCTTGTCATAGCCGTGCTCGGCCTTCCACTTCTCGACGGCTTCGGTGGTGACGCGCCGGACGCCGAGCTGCATCCTCGCCATGTCGTCGGGCGTGTTCACGACGAAGAAAAGCGCGAAAGTGATGAGGTTCACCCCGATGAGGATCGGGATGGCGTAGAACGCGCGGCGGACGATATAGGCGATCACGCTGCAGATGCGGCGGGTTTCGCGCCCATGCGCTCGCGCCGTCGGTAGCTCACATAGGCGGGCAGGCTGCCCAGGATCAGCACCGCGAGGATCACGGACAGCGGCCACAGCACCGGGTGATTCCATTCCTCGCGCCTGCGATCTCTCAGCTCGGCGTCGACACGGATGTATTTCAGGCCGTTGCGGGCCATCTTGTTCGGCTTGCTGTTTTTCACCCAGGCGTGCGAGAGCGAATAGTCCTTGGGATGGAAACCCCACACCCAGGGCGCGTCGTCCCGCGCGATCTTCACCATCTGGTCGATGATCGCCCGGCGGCGTGGGCCGTTTTCCATGTTCTTCATCTGTTCGAACAGGCGGTCGAAGGCCGGGCTTGCGTAGCGTGCCTTGTTCTCCCCGTCCTGGGAGCCGTTCGGGCCGTAGAGCAGGAACATGAAATTTTCCGGATCGGGATAATCGGCGTTCCAGCCGAGGAAAAACATCTGGGTGTTGCCCGAGCGGATCTTTTCCTGGAACCGGTTCCAGTCGGTGGCGCGGACCTCCAGCTGCACATCGAGCTTGGCGAATTGCCTGCGGTACCAGGTGAGGCGGGAGGCGTCGTCCGGGCCGCGCGCGACGGTATCGAGATAGAGCACCAGCGGCTGCCCGGTTTTCCCGTCGCGACCGTCGGGATATCCCGCTTCGGCGAGGAGCTTGCGCGCCGCCTCGATGGGCTTGCGCCGGGGCTTGCCGTCCACCCAGTCGTAGACCATCGGGTTGTAGCCCCCGGCATCCTCCCGGTAGCCGAAGATACCCGGCGGCAGCGGCCCCATGCCCGCAATTCCGCGGCCGTTCGCGAAGATCGAGATGAATTCCTCCCAGTCGATCGCGATCGACAATGCCTGCCGCAGCTTTTTCGCGCGCTCGCGCACTCTCTCGTCGCCCTTGCCGCCCACGACGGCGTCGTTGAAATTGAACGCGAGATAGAACGTGCTCGGGGCGACCGAAGTGCGCAGCCTGATCCCGCGCTTTTCCATCTCCGGTGTCAGCGTCGCGTCGCCTTCCACGTTGATGCGGACGGCCTGGTCGAAATTGTCCGAGCCGATGCCCGCGCTGTCGTAATAGCCTTGCAGGAATTTGTTCCAGTAAGGAATGCCTTCCTTTTCCCGCGTGAACACGATGCGCTCGACGAAAGGCCCCCGCTGGCCCGCGTCGGCGAGCAGCCCGGCCTTCGCGTCGCCCGGTTCGCCCTCGGAAGGATAGGGCTCGCCGCGGAAATACGGATTGGCCTGGAGCACCATGCGCGAATTGGGGTCGTTCTCAGTCAACATGTACGGGCCGGTGCCGACCGGATACCAGTCGAGCGTGAGGTTGCGGCCCTCGTTCATGCCGCGCTGCGAGTAGAAGCGGTCCGCCTCCCACGGGATCGGCGCGAAAAAAGGCATGGCGAGCCAATAGACGAACTGCGGATACTTGCCCCGGATGCGCACGCGGTAGGTGTAGCGGTCCACCGCCTTCACTCCGGCGAGTTCGTAGCGCCGCAAATCGAGCCACGGGTAGCCGCGGTCGGCCGCGCCGTAGCGTTTCTGGTGCTCGGCCAGCATCGCGTCGCTGTCGCGCTTGAGGCGCTCGCCCAGCTCCTTCAAGCCGACGATGTACTCGGTCATGTGGCCATAAATGGGCGACACCAGGCGCGGGTGGGCGAGCCGCTTGATCTCGTAGACGTAGTCCTCTGCCGTCAGCTCGCGCGCGCCCATCGTCGGAAAATCCGACAGCTTGTACTTCGAGCGCACCTCGCCCTCGGGAAGCGAGAGATACAGCGGCTCGCCCTTGCCGTCTATTGCAAACGCGGGGTGCGGCTGGTACTGGATGCCCCGGCGGATGCGGATCCCGTACTCGCTGTAGGCGACGCGCTCGGCTTCCGCGTCGGCCGGCAGCGGACGCCCGCTCTGGTCAAAAAACTTCGGCTTGGGTACCTCGACTGCGGTGTCCGGGATGAGCTCGTAGGGCCGCTTCAGATAGTGGTACTGCAGCGGCGGCTCGTATATCTGCTGGATGAAGTCGTATTCGTCCGAGGTATAGGACTGCGCAGGATCGAGATGCTTGGGTCGCTCGGTGAAGACGGTGTAGAGAATGTTCCTGCCGCGGTCCCCGGGAGGGTAAGGCTCGTTCCATATCCGTCCGCAGCCCGCAAGCCCGCATATCAGCAACGTGAGGGAGACAATGAGGCAGCGCATGGCGGCCAAGTGTAGCGGAACCCCGCAGCAGCGTCATTTGGAACGGTCCGGCTCTCGGATATAATTGGCGCTGTTTCAGGGAGAGTTCAAATGGGTTTTCTCGCCGGAAAGCGCGTGCTCATCACCGGACTGTTGTCCAACCGCTCGATCGCCTACGGCATCGCCAAGGCGGCACGGCGCGAAGGCGCCGAGCTCGCGTTTACATTCCAGAACGACCGCTTTCGGGAGCGCGTCTCGGAAATGGCCGGCGAATTCGGCAGCGAGCTCGTCTTTCCCTGCGACGTTGCGAGCGATGCGGAGATTGCGGCGCTTTTTTCAGAGCTCGCCAGCAACTGGGACGGACTGGATGGCCTGGTCCATGCGATCGCG
>JBGPYQ010000013.1:0-29536 GCA_041493345.1 Gammaproteobacteria bacterium
CGCCGCAATCTGCTTTTCCGTGGCCTCGACCACTTTTTTATTGGCGACGCCGGGCAGGTGCGCTTGGTGTTCCTCTGCGGCGGTTCTAAGCACCGTGCTGCGAATGGTCTTGGCCTGGAAGAAGGACCACAGGTTGGATGCTTCGATATTCAGGCTGAGGGCGGCGGTCTGCGCGCCCTTGCCCAGGGTTTCGGCGATCGCGAGCACCAGCGCCAGCACCGCGATCAGCATCGCGACTTTCTTGTTCGAGGGGTCGATATGACTGTGTGCGCCAGACATGTTTTTCCTCCGTTTTGAATTCAGATGTCACGACAGGTCCCCGCTATCCCGGGGCGGGCTACGTTAGTGCGGATTCAGTGTAAACAAATAAGGCTACACCGGACTAGCGTTCTTTCGTGCGGCCCGCCAAACGCGAAGAACGAGGTCGTGCGGGAGCACGCCGGGATCAGCTTACTTTGAACCCTGAACTATGCCCAATCAACACAGGATGCTCGCCCCCGGAAGATATAGGTCCGTTTTCCCGGCCTTATGCGTGCCAGCGAACAGAGCGCCTGCAGGGGAATGGCAATAATAGCCCTCGAAATGAATGCGCTTCAAATGCTTGGGGGCGCCAGAGCTTGAACTAACACGGAGACAATCATGAGACAAGGTAGTTATCGATTCACCTATAGGGCTGCACGCGCTGTTGCGGCGGCGCTCTTCGCTACCCTTGCTTTTGCTCCGGGCCCGGTGCTCGCTGCCAAGGACTCCAGCGGGGACCGAGTCGAAGCACGCATCAAGAATATGCATGCCAAGCTCAAGATCACCCACGAGCAGGAAGAGCAGTGGGCCAAGGTCGCCCATGTGATGCGCGAAAATGCGAAATCGCTGGATACGCTCACGGAGGCAAGATTCAAGAATGCCAAGACCATGAACGCTATCGATGATCTCAAATCCTATGGCGAGATCACCGATGCCCATGCAGACGGGATCAAGAGATTCACCCCGGTCTTCGCGACTCTCTATGCCGGAATGTCGGACGCCCAGAAGAAGGAAGCCGATGACCTGTTTCGCCATGGCGGCCGCAGGATGTCAAAGAAGAGCAAATGACCGCAAGTACAAGCACGCCAAAATCAGGAAACCCTGCCTCGCGGTAGGGAATCGCTAAGAAATGGAAATCAAAATGAAAAACTCGACAAAGCAGGCCAGGAATTTCAGGCCGACATTGAGCAAGATCGTGATAGCGCTCGCTGTTGCTTCGGTGATGGGCGGTGTATCCATGACGCCGGCGCTCGGCAAAGACAACGATGGTCGCCAAGGGCATCGGGACAACCGCTGGCACAATGACAATCGGCATGACGATCGCTACTGGCGTGAGCACCAGCGCGTGTATCGGCCCGTGTATCCGCACCCCTATAACTATTCGCAACCTGTCTATGCGCCGCCGCCGGTTTATTATCCCCCGCAGCCGTCGCCGGGCTTCAGCTTGTTCTTTCCGCTCGATATTCGCATTCGCTAGGAAAATCCTCTGATCCGCAGCTCGCAGCTGCGGACTCCGCACTCGCCCAATCGAAGGCTACCCCGTTTCGGGTGGCCTTTGCTTTATACGTCTCCGATCCCTGGATTTCTGAAGGGCGAACGCGTCGCGCTGCGTCGAATAGTCCGAATGGCCCCGTGATTCCATGGGATGTGAGTCAGGAGAACGAGTAACGCAGAAAAAGGTGGCTGCTGCCGCGCCTCAGATCGGCCAGGGTTCCCCATAGAGGATTCCGCGGCGCGAACGTCTGCCCCATGACCAGGCTGATCCGCTGATCGTCAACGCCGCGGCCGGCAAGTTGGGGCGAGAGGGTCAGGAACTGCTCGTCGATGACGTGCTCCGCGTAGAAGTCGCCGAGCAATCGCGGCCCGCCCTCGACGAGGATCAGCTTGCCGGCGCTCACCCGGCTCACCTGGTCGACGATGGAGCGCGCGCGAATCGCGCCCGCACCACCACGATTCGCGCTCGCGCCACCACGAGTCGCACTCGTGCTCCGACGAGTCGCACTCGTGCCACCACGAGTCGGACTTGTGCTCCGGCGCAGCGCGCGGATCTCGACCGAATCGGGCACTCTTTGCTTGCGCACCTGTTTTGCGCCCGCGGCCGTCGTCACGATCAGCGCCGGAACCTCGCCGGATGCGAACACTCGCAAGCCCAGATCGATCCGGCCGCTGCCGCTGACGATCACCTGCAGCGGCGGCCCGCGTTTGCCGAGCGCCGCGCGCAGCCGGCGATATTCATCCGCGAGGTCGGGGAAAATATTTTCGGCTGTCCAGACGTGATGACGGTCGACGCTCAGCGTGCCGGCGCCGACGATCACCACGTCGGCGATGGCGCGCAGCAGGCCCATCACCATGCGATCCTGGGCGCTGAAGCCGCTGATGTCGCCGCCGCTCGCGTGTCCCTTCACATTGAGCGAAACGACGCCGTCCAGCGTCGTAACAAAATTGCTGATGACGTGCGGCCGCGCACGCTCGAGCGGCATGCGCAGGCGTCCGTACAGGCGCGCCAGCCTGGGAGGCAAGGGCAGCGCCGTGCCGAGCTTCGTTTCGTAAAGCGTTTCGAGGGGTGCGAGAGCGGGGGAGGCGCGCCGGGACACTGCTAAGCGCCGGGGGTTCCGGTTTCCTCGAGCGAGCGGGCGATCCAGAACTGTACCAGCGTAAGCCCGACTGCAAGGACCGGCGGGCCGATGAAGATGCCGATGAAACCGAAGGCGAACACGCCGCCGAATACGCCGAGCACAATCAGAAGCATGGGCAAGTCGCTGCTGCGGCTGATGAGATACGGTTTGACAAAATTGTCGATGGTGCTGATCGCCAACAATCCCCAAAGGGCCATGAAAACCGCCCAGCCTATTTGCCCTTGGGAGACAAGCCACAGGGTGGCCCCGCCCCACACCAGCGGCGGCCCGATCGGAAGGATGGAGAGAAAGAATGTCGCCGCCGCAAGCAAAAAGGGCGCGGGAATGCCGGCGACGAGAAAGCCGACCAAGGCGACGACCGCCTGCGCCAGCGCCGTCCCGAAAATGCCGTGCACGACCCCGGTCACGGTGGTATGGATCGTTTGCAGCAACTCGCGGCCCAGCCCGCCGGCGAGTCTATCCAGCGCTTTGCGAAGGGCCCGCGCCAGCGCTTCGCCGTCGCGGTAGAAAAAGAAGCCGATGAACATCGCAAGCGCCAGTTGCAGCAAGTCCTGGCCTATGGTCTTGCCCGCGCCAACCAGAAAGTTGCGAGCGGGCTCCAGCAAACCTCGCGACTGCGCGGCCAGGCTTTCGCTGCTGGAGACCAGGCGTTGCCAATAGTCCGCAAGCATTTCTCCCGCCATCGGGATCTTGCGTAACCATGTGGGTGGCTGAATGGGGCCTCTTTCCAGCGCTGCTTTGCCCGCCTCGACCATGGCCGTTACGTTGTCCGCGAGGCTCACGGCCAACAACACGGAGGGACCGATCACCAGCGCGATCAGCAGCAGCGTCATCACCAGCGCCGCGAGTGTGGACCGGCCCCACAACGCTTTTCGCAGGTGCACATACAGCGGCCAGGTTGCAGAGCACACCACTGCAGAAAACAAGATGGCGGGAATGAACGGATGGAGAACCAGGTAACTGCCGACGAGTATGATGACCACCGCGGCCAGCTGTGCGTATTGGTTCAGGCGGTGTTCTGCGGATTGGTGCAGGCGGCGTTCCGCGGATTGGTGCAGGCGGCGTTCCGCGGGTTCGGGTGTCTCGTTGATTGGGTTGGTCATCACGGGATTATAAGAAGTAGAAGGGGTGGAGGAAATAGTGGGGAAACAGAGGGGAAATATAAGGTCCACCGAGGAAGACAGCGAGAAGCTGATCGAGCCTCTGGAGATCGGCTAGGGGAGCGCGTCAAAACGGCAGCGAATCCGGAGCAGGGACGATCTCGCTCTCTTCGAGCAGCCCGTGCGTGCCCACGCCGAGCAGTCGCACCGGCCGGCGCGCGGCGTCGGTGCGATCCAGGAGCGCCAGGGCGCGAGCGGCGATTTCGGCTGCATTGCACGTGGGCGCGGCGGCGGTGTGGCTGCGGGTGACGGTGGAGAAGTCCGCGTAGCGCACTTTGATGGTCACGGTGCGCGCGCGCAGGTTCCGGAGCTCGAGCGACTCGGCGGTACGGCGCGCGATGCGCTCGATCTCGCCGCGGATTTGCTGCGGGTCGACGAGATCTTCGGCATAGGTGGTCTCATCGGAGAGCGATTTGCGCCGCCGGTCGGGTTCGACCGGCCGCGGGTCTTCGCCGCGGGAGAGGCGCTTCAGCCACCCGGCCAGGCTTCCCACCGCGCGGTGCAGCCGCTCGTCCTCGGCCGCGCGCACGTCGAGCAGCCGCTCGATACCGATTGCGCGCAGCTTTTTTGCGGTGACCGGCCCCACGCCCGAGAGCGCCTCGACCGGCAGCTCGCAAAGGAACTGCTCGACGCGCTCGGGCGGGATCACGGTGAGCCCATCCGGCTTCTTCCAGCCGGAAGCGATCTTGGCGAGGAACTTGTTGGGCGCGACGCCGGCGGAGGCGGTGAGATCGAGTTCCGCGCGGATGCGCGCTTTCAGCGTCTTCGCGACGTGGGTCGCGAGCGGCTCGCCCCAGAGATTGTCGGTGACATCGAGGTAGGCCTCGTCGAGGGACAGCGGCTCGACGAGCGGCGTGCACGAGCGCAGGATCGCCATCACCTGCTGCGAGACCGCGCGGTAGCGCGCAAAATCGGGGCGAACGACGACGAGCGGCGGGCACAGGCGCACGGCGCGGGCCATCGGCATCGCCGAGCGCACGCCGAAGGCGCGCGCCTCGTAGCTTGCCGCGGCCACCACGCCGCGCGACTCCGCCGGGCCGCCGACCGCGACCGGCCGGCCGCGCAGCGCGGGATCATCGCGCTGCTCCACCGACGCATAGAACGCGTCCATGTCCACGTGGATGATGCGGCGCGGCGCTTCGGGCATGGGGTCGAACAGGGGCCGGGTTGAGGCGGGTGGCCGTCCGGGACGATGCCGGCGGTGTTCACGCGATCAGGAAGTAGAATAATGAAAGAAGGATACCGAGATTCAGATACGAGGTCGCCGCCATCCCGGGGGCGCGATAAAGGGGGTCGATGCGGTAGCCAATCCAGAAGACGATGCGTGCAAGAATGTAGACAATGGTGAGGGCGGCCACCAGCTTGATCGATTGCGCGTCGAGAAAAATCGATAACGCAAGGGTTCCAACCAGGAATACGAAGTTTTGTTGGAGGGTGTTGTCGACGAACCTGCCGTTGATTTCAATGGCGCGAATTTCTGCGTGACGCAATGGATCGATTGCTGCGCTCGCAAATCGACCGTTCGCGACCGCTGCAATGCCGACGAACAATGGAAGTATTGCGAATGCATTCATTTTCAGGGTAAAAACGAGACGAGCCACGGAGTCGTCCATGCCTCGAAGCGCCGGCAAAAGCAGGTACAGCAATGCCACCAGCGCGACCATGCTCGCCACGCCGATCAAGGCGCCGATGGCGACTTTTTTCTGATCGCTATTCATTTTTCACATGATAGACGAGTAAGGGACAAGGGTCACATTTGTGTTTACAGTTTCCGGAATAGGCTGCACATTCGGTGCACATTCGGGGTCGGAGTCGGGGAAGTGGACAGGTTCAGCTCCATTTAAATAAGATCGTGGGAACCATGAAGCATGTCTCACGCTGATTCAATGCCGGCGGCGCTGATCGACGCTCTCGCCTTCGCCGCGGACAAGCACCGCAACCAGCGGCGCAAGGACGCCGAGGCCTCGCCCTATATCAACCATCCGATCGCGCTGGCGCGCATCCTCTCGATCGAAGGCGGGGTGGAGGACGGGCTCGTGCTCGGCGCCGCGGTGCTGCACGATACCATCGAGGACACCGAGACCCGCTACGAAGAGCTGGCCGGACGATTCGGGCGCGAAATCGCCGACGTGGTGCGCGAGGTCACCGATGACAATTCGCTGCCCAAGGCCGAGCGCAAGCGGCTGCAAATCGAGCATGCGCCGCATTTGTCGCAGGCTGCCAAGCTGGTGAAGCTCGCCGACAAGATCGCCAACCTGCGCGACGTGGTCGACCATCCGCCCTCGGAATGGCCGCTGGAGCGCCGGCGCGAATATTTCGACTGGGCGAAGCGCGTGGTGGACGGCTTGCGCGGCGCGCATGCCGGGCTCGAAGCGGCGTTCGATGCCGCCTACGCGCGCCGGCCTTGAACCGCTTCGTTCGGGGGCTGCGTCAGAATTCGCGGCGGTTTCGGCCGAGGAGTTGATTCCGAAGGCGGGATGATTGATATTCCTGCCGATTCGATGGGCGGCTTGGTGACCGGAAAAACCGGACCGCGATTTTTTTCAAGCCGGGCGTTCTGAAGGCAATAGCGCGTCCAAACCACATCGCGTACCCCGCGAAGCCAATCCTTCGTCTTCCCGAAAATTCGGCGGCGGCGATGCCGTAAAAATCAGATAGCTCGCTGTACCCGACCTCGGCAGCGTAGCCCTGCTCCAGCAAATATTTGTCGCAAAGGAGCGAAATGGCGGCCTGGATGCGCTTGCCCCGGTACGACGGCAGCGTAAACGCCTTGTAGGTGTAATGGTAAGGGTGATCGACCTTGAGCCACAGACCATCGGCATCCGGTGCGGCAGTGAACGTGCGCCACACGTAAGCAACCAGGTAATCGCCATCGAACGCCCCGAACGCCAGATCGCCCCGCGCAAGCGCCGCGCGAACGAAACCGGGCTCCATATCGAGTTCCGGATCGACGACCGCATCCAGCAATGTCCGCGGTGGCACCATGCGCAAGGTGATGCCGCCGGGGAGATCCGGCGCGGTGGAATCCCGACCCAAAGGCCGCAGGTTGACCCGATAGATGTGAAGACCGGCGTAGTCCTGCAGGCACGATATGAGCCCCTTGAACAAGCCCCGCATCCAACCCCAACGTTTGATCCCCACCCGGAGAATTGCCAGTGTCATGATGTCTTGTCAGCGTTGCCCCTCCTTTCCATGGAGCAGAAAGCATGCCCGCTCTTCGTCCGGCGCCTTGGGAGAACCCAGGTTTCGCGCCGAGGCGTGCATTTTGCCCGCGGCGGCCGATTCGCCCGCGCCGGGAAGCGCCCCGGTCGCGACCCGCCGGGGCCGGTACCGGGTGCCAGGATCGCGGCGCAAATCACCGCGACAGGGATCGGGTTGGGGACCATTTTTAAAAAAACGTCCGGCCCGGCCGTTCCCCGCCTCGTTCCGGCGGAGGTGGAGGGCGCATCGAATCCCGGCCGGGAGGTCAAATGACTGGCTTGAGCTCTCGACCCTCGCTTTCTTCGGTGCACGTCCCTTACAAGGTGCTTGCCTTGGCTCCCGCCGAGCTCATGAGCGGCGAAGTCCAGTTGATGCCGAGGGCGTCTGTTACAAAGAATCGGGAATAAGGAAGTGTACCGGCCATGTTTACGTTTGAGCGGGGCAACTCGCGCAATGTGACAGGAGGCAAAATGGGTAATACGACGCGCAATGGGTTGATTCTAACGGCCCTCTTCTCCTTGACCGCGTGTGCCGGTTATTCTCCCACGCCGTTTTGGGAGATCAAGGAATCGGCGTTCGCCAGTCTGAAGCCGGGGATCACGACCAAGGCGGACGTACGCACACAAATCGGCATTCCGTCGGAGGAGGGAATCTATCCGCGACAGGGTGTGGAAACTTGGGATTACCGTTATCTTGGGGGCACCACGGTGCGGATGCTTGCCCACGTGTATTTCGATTCGAACGGCATCTATACGTATACTTACCAGGGGCTTGATCCGGCGTACACCGGTGGACAGGGCGTTGGAACGAAATAGTCCCGCGCGAATCAGGCTGCGGCCAAGGCGCTCGCTCCGGGTTCAGCCAGCTATCCGAGTCAGGTGCATGCCGCTCCCTGATCCGGCGGTAATCTTAGCCGTCAGTCGACCCCCGGGGTGTCGTCCGACCACCGCCGGCGAGGTCCTGAATAGATGCTGTCCCCCGGGAAGTCCGAACTCGTGTCGTCTTCCGGATCGTCGAACTCGTCCATTTCCCGGAGCAGCGATTGCAGACGCAACTCGGCGGCGGAATTCCGGTCGGTCTGACCGGACATTTTCCTGACGACGGCTGCCGCGCCCTTGTAGTCGCGCTTTGTTCTGATCGGCCGCGCGGGCGCTTTGGCCCGTCTTTGGTTTCGCCTGCTCATGGCTATCCTTTTTCTGCCGACCCACCGATTGCAACTCGTGCTGCGTCGCAACTAAAAGCAGATCCTTCGCGGAGTTTGCCCTGAGCGAAGTCGAAGGGCTCAGGATGACGCATCGGAGCGGAGGAGATCCCTCGGCTTGCGGCCTCGGGATGAAGCATCGCCGGAAGGCGATGCTTCAGTTCGCGAGCGGATCCGGGCGAATCTGAATCTTGTAGACCTTGGGCCGGTTCTGCGTGCCGCCCTCGTTGTGGAACACCGTGCGCGTGCCCGACATGGTCCACACTCCGCGTCCCTTCCAGCCGGCGCTCGGATCGTCGATGCGGCCGTCCACGAGCTTGGTGTTGAAGCCCAGCGGATAGGGCACACGGAGGTCCACCATCTTGCCGTCCACTACCGCGAGCAGCGACTCGGCGCCGTTGGTCGAGGCGATCGGCACGTTCGCCCCCAGTCCCAGGGTGTTGTAGCGATCCACCCAGATGTAATAGGCGTGGTTGGCGCTTCCCGAAGAGTCCAGACCCTTGAATTGCGGCCCGGGCATCTTATACAGCGTCCAGCCTTCCGGGCAGAGCTTGCCGCTCGCCGCCTCGGGTCCGTTTTGCGGCCCTTTGCACTTCTTCCGCTCGAAGCTCGCCATGTGCCCGCTCGCCAGCGGGGTCCACACCACGCCGTCGGTGCCTACGTCGATGCCGCGCGGGCTCCATGCGCCTTCCGGCGGCACGAAGACTTCCGTCAGCGCGGTCTCGGCGGGGTTCGGTCCCGGCACGATCCGCATCAGATAGCCTGGCTGGTTCATGCGCCCGAAGCCGATGCCCATCGACTGGCCCCAGACCGAATCGTCCACCGGGCTCGGCATGATGCCGTAGAACGCGGCCGTCAGCCGGGTGTCGCCCTCATCCCGCCTGCCGTTGCCGTTGGTGTCTACGATGATCGGCGTCCAGCCCTGCGATCTTGCCGAGTCGCCGGTCTCGAGGAACAGCTTGGTGTTCACCCAGCCGACCACGCCGCTCTGCGGTCCGCCCGCGCTTAGCCACAGCGTCCTGTTGGCGTCCTTGGCGAAATAGAGGTGGTGCGTGGAGAAGCAGGTATCGACGTGCTGCCACTTGCCCGTCTTCGGATCGTACACGGAGACCTGGCGGAAGGAACTATCCTGCGGCGCGACCTTCGCCGACGGATGATTGGAGCCTTTCTTGCAGAAGTCCGGGTTCGGCGCCGGCCGGATCCTGGCGCTGAACCATACCCGCCCCTCGCTATCCATCATCGCGTTGTGAATGCTCGAGTGGCCGTCCCAGATCGGCTCCTTGCCCCAGTAGGCCGAGGGCTGCATCGGCAGGGTGGTTGAAGACGGCGTCTTGGGATCGGGAACGGGGTGCCTGATCTGCGAGGCCGTGTGCGTCACCGGGTCGAGGACCGGAATCAGGTCGGTGCTCTCCTCGGGCGCGCCGTAGATCGGACCGTTGGCATTGAGTCGCGGATTGTCCCGGTCGGTCGAGATGCCGTCGTGCAGATAGTATTTCGGAGTGGAAAAATCCCACATGGTGACCACCATGTTGCGTTCGATGCCCTGCGGCCGCTGGGGCTTGGCGAAAGGCAGCTCGCCCGCCGCGATGCGGTCGGTCCAGTCGGCGTAGTTCTTCAGCGCTGCGTCGGCGCCCATGTAACCGAGTCCGAGCACCATTTGCGTCAGGGCCTGTCCCGACTGGGTGCGCCGCGCCCAGCCCGCGACACCGGGGCCGAATTCCTTCGGCACCGTGCGCATGCCCTTGCTGCCGAGCGAGTGGCACGACTGGCACGCGTTCTTGACGGTGTCGACCCACTGATCCTGCGACTTGATGTTCGACGAGATGCCGTTGCCCTTCTCGCCGGTGCCGGGAAATTCGCTCTTGGCCGGGATGTTGATCATCGAATACCAATACATGCCGGGATAGTATTCCGCCGCCGCGGCTGCGCTCGGCGCGACGACAGCGGTGAGATTGAGCGTCCGGCCGGGCGTGCTCTGCACCTTCGGAGAGTCGACCAGCCCGTAGCCGCGCACCCACACGCTGTAGCTGGCCCTGGGAAGATCGGGAATGAGGAAGCGCCCGCGGTCGTCGGTGACGACGACCTTGGCGAATTTCGTGGGAAGGTCGGTCGTCTCGGCGATTACCCAGACGCCCGCTTCGGGCCCGTTCGCGCCCGTAACCGTGCCGCCGAGGTCGTTGGCGCCGACATTCAGGCCCGAGCCGCTCTGTGGCGTGCTCAGGCACGCGGCCAGAAGCGCGGCAACGGCGATCGCCGCCGCGCCCAGGTACACACTTTTTCTCGTATTCATGAAGCCCCCTTTGGGATGCGGCGCCCAGCGGCTTTGCCGCCGGGCGAATCGAGATTGTACTCCGGCAGGAAAGCGCCAGCCGCCCGCGACGCGTCCCAGCGGTCGATGTTAGCATCGCGGCACGATGAAGATCACCGCTGTCGAGAGCTGCGTCCTTACCGTGCCGACGCCGAAACCCATGGCGCTTAACTACGCGCAGCAGAAGCTCGTCGTCGCTGAAATCGCGACCGACGAGGGGATCCAGGGCCTGGGCTACAGCCTGGTCTTCGGCGGCGGCGGCGCGGAGGCGGTCCAGGTCTATCTCGAGACGCGCCTCGCGCCAGTGCTCCTCGGCGAGGATCCGCTCTTCGTCGAGCGCCTCTGGGAGCGCATGTTCCGCGCCGACATGGGCATCAAGAAGCAGGGCATCGCGGCCTATGCCTTATCTGCGCTCGACATCGGCCTGTGGGACATCGCCGGCAAAGCCGCGGGATTGCCGCTCTACAAGCTCTGGGGCGCGGTGAACGACCGCATTCCCGCGTACGGCAGCGGCGGCTGGTCGAAGTACAGCGAGAAAGAGCTGATTGCCGAGGCAGAGAAATACGCCGCGCTCGGCTGCAAGTACTACAAGATGAAGATTCACCACACCGACCCGCGCGAGAACAGGAAGCGCGTCGAGGCCGTGCGCCGCGCGCTGGGCAGTAGCGTGCGGATGATGGTCGATGTGAACCAGCGCCTCGACGTCATGGGAAACATCCGGCAGGCGGCGGCGCTCGAAGACCTCGACCTCGTCTGGTACGAGGAGCCGGTGCTCGCCGACGACATCGCCGCCTGTGCCGAAGTCGCCCACGCGATCCGCATCCCGGTCGCGACCGGCGAGAACAACTACACGCGTTTCGAGTTCCGTGAGTTGATCGAGCGCCGCGCCGCGCGCTACCTGATGCCCGATGTGTGCCGCGCCAACGGTTTTTCCGAAACGCTGCGCATCGGCCGTCACGCCGCCGCGTACCAGGTCGCCGTTGCGCCGCACGTCGTGCACGAGCTCTCGCTCCAGGTCGTCGGCGCGCTCGCAAACGGTTTCCTCGTCGAGTTCATCGACTGGACGCCGCCCGATCTGTTCGAGCAGATGCCGCAATGCACGGAGGGCCACTTTCGCATTTCCGACCGGCCGGGGCACGGCATGGCGCTCGAGCGCGGGGCAAAGGAAAAGTATCGAAGCGGCTAGATCGAAGTCAGGCGTACCATACGCGGGCGTCATCTGGCTGCGCACGCTGGTGTGGTTCGCCTCGATAGTCGGGCTCATTCTCATCTTCGCGCAGCTCGTGCGGTAGGTAAGCGACAGAGGCCCGCCCGTGCCGGAACGATCCGGGCGCGGGCGGTGCGGCCAGGCGGCGTCAGAACCCGCCACGCCTTGCACTCGTCCTTGGGGAATCCTTAAGCAGTCCGTAAGTGTGATACCTTGATCGGGTTACGAGGAGAACTGCATGCCGACCCACCGGGAGGAACACGGGCAATACCTGATCGAAGCGGGCGCGTTTCATCTGCCGGACGGGAACAAATGGCAACCCAGGCTCACGATGACGCGCATGGCTTTCGCGAAGACACTCTCCAAGAGCCAGGCGTTTCCCGGCCTGTCGCCCCTGTTCGAGACCGCAAAGGGCGCGGTCCGTTTCGCGACCGATCTGGGGAGACGCATGGCCGACGAACAATCCCCGCGGCTGACGATCTAGGATTCAGTAACGCCACTGCGGCGCCACGGCGAAGCCCGGTCTCCCGGGTTTTTTCACCTCTTGTTGAAATTGAAACTGCTGCCGCGATCTTGCGGCGCCAGCCGTTAAAATGCGCCGTTGCGCGGCCGATGCCTGAAAGTGGGCCAAGGTCGTGAAGGACTCGGGCGCGCACGTCGATTGATTCTGGAGGCCGACCCGCGACGAGGCGCAATGAGCTCATCCCCATTGATAATAGGCGCAGACCGCCCGGGAATAAAGTCCGGTTCCACGTGTTGACGCAGAGGCGAAGAGCCTCGCGATTTGATCCAATCCTAAAGGGGGACCGCTCGCTGCTGGTGCCCGGCCAGTACGCGTTGATCGCCGTAACTTCCGGCGCCGACGGCAAATTGACCGCAACGCGCGTGCAGGTGACCAAGGACGGCGTCAGGCCGCCGCAGTAGCGGCGCAGGATCAGTCTACGCGCGCTCCCGACGCGCTGATCACTTTCGCCCATTTTTCGATTTCGGTCCGGATGTGGGCCGCGAACTGCTCGCGGCTGCCGCCGATCGGCACCAGGCCGTCGTTGGTCATGCGCATTTTCATGTCCGCGCTCTGCATGATTCTCGCGACGTTCGCGTTGAGCAGGTTCAGGATTTCAGGCGGAGTGCCGGCGGGGGCGAGCAAGCCGTACCACTGGCTGGATTCGTAGCCGTTCAAGCCGGCCTCGGAGACGGTCGGCAGGTCCGGCATCGCACTCAGCCGCTCGCGGCTCGTGACCGCGAGCGCGCGCAGGCGCCCGCTGGCGACGTGGCCGCCTGCGTTGATCGCGGGAATGAACATCACCGGCACCTCGCCGGACAAAAGTCCGATCATCGCCGGGCCCGAGCCGCGATAGGGAATGTGCACCATCTGCACGCCGGCCATCGTGTTGAAGAGCTCGCCCGCGAGGTGCGGCGTGCTGCCGCTGCCGGAGCCCGCGAAGCCGATCTCGCCGGGCCTGGCTTTCGCCAGCGCGATCAGTTCCTTCACCGACTTCACGGGTAGCGACGGGTGCACGACGTGACATTGGGGCCGAGCGCCATCAGGCTTACCGGTTCGAAATCCCTGACCGGATCGTAAGGGACTTTCTTATAGAGGCTGGGATTTGTGACGAGGCCCGCGCCGGTGAAGAGGAGCGTGTAGCCGTCGCTCGGCGATCTCGCGACGGTCTCGGTGCCGATGTTGCCGTTCGCGCCGCCGCGGTTCTCGATGACGAACGGCTTGCCGAAGCTTTCGGCGAGGCTCTGCGCAAGGATGCGGCCCGCGACATCCACGCCGCCGGCCACGGGAAAAGGCACGATCACGCGCACCGGGCTTTTCGGATAGGCCTGCCCCTTCGAGGGGCTCAGGGCAGGCTCTGAGCTTGTCGAATGGGGCTGGGCGCCGGCAGGCAGCGCGGCGAAAAAAAGGGCGAGCGCGGCGGCGAAGCGCATGCGGGAGAGTGCGAATGTCATTTTTGGGGGTGCTGATAGTATACCGCCGGGCTCTTCCCTGCCCATTGAGAGTCCCGATGAAAATCCGAATCGTTGTGCTCACCCTCGGCGTTGCAACGCTGGGCCTTGCGCCCGTCGAGTCGGCGCAGGATTACCCCGCAAAGCCCGTTCGCCTCATCGTCCCGTACGTAGCTGGCGGCGCGGCCGACATTTTCGGCCGCACCATCGGCCAGAAGCTGACCGAGGCCTTCAGGCAGAGCTTTGTCGTCGAAAACCGGCCCGGCGCCAACGGCGGCATCGGCGCGGACTTCGTCGCGAAGAGCGTTCCCGACGGCACCACGCTGCTCGTGACTGCGAGCGGCCCGATCGTCGTCAACCCGGTGCTCTACGCCAGGGTGCCCTACGATCCCCTGAAGGATTTTGCGCCGATCGCGCAGGGCACCGTGTACCAGTACGTGCTGGTGACGCTTTCCAGTTCGCCGATCCGGAGCATCGACGATCTCGTGCGCGCCGCGCGCGAAAAACCGGGCGCGATCTCGTATGGCTCGACCGGAATCGGCGGCGGCAACCATCTCGCCGGCGAGCTGCTCGCGCTCGCGACCGGCATCCAGATGACCCACGTTCCGTACAAGGGCAGCGCGGCGGCGCTCGCCGATCTGCTTGGCGGCCAGCTCTCGTTCATGTTCGATACCGTGATCACGGCGGTGCCGCAGATCCGCGCCGGCAAGTTGCGCGCGTTCGCGGTGTCGCGCGCGAAGCGGTCCTCGGCCTTGCCCGAGGTGCCGACCATGGACGAAGCGGGCATCAAGGGCTTCGATCTCTCGCAATGGCAGGGGATTCTCGCGCCCGCCGGCACGCCGAAGGCGATCGTCGATCGCCTCAACTTGGAAATCGTCAGGGCGCTGCGCGCGCCGGAGGTGCACGAGCGCCTCGTCACGCAGGGCGGCAACGAGATCGTCACCGGAGTGCCCGAGGAATTCGCCGCGCTGATCAGGAGCGACCTGCAGATGTACGCGAAGCTCATAAAGGACGCCAAAATACCGGCGCAGTAGAGCAGGGCGCCAGGATTCCGTTGCACATCATGAAGATTCTCGTTTTGCCGGGCGACGGTATCGGGCCCGAGATCACCGCTGCTACCCTCGCGGTTCTCGAGCGCGCCAATACGCTCTTCAAGCTCGGCCTGGAATGGCAGAAGGAAGAAGTCGGGCTCGTGTCGCTGAAGAAGGAAGGCACGACGCTCCCCGCCAGCGTGATGGACGCGGCGCGCAAGGCCGCCGGCGTGATCCTCGGTCCGCTTTCGACCTACGAGTATCCGCCGCGCGAGCAGGGCGGCATCAATGCGTCGGGCGAAATGCGCACCCGGCTCGATCTCTACGCCAACATCCGCCCCGCCAGATCGCGCCTCGGCGTCGGATTGACCGGAAAGCCGGTCGATCTCGTGTTCTACCGCGAGAACACCGAAGGCTTCTATGCCGACCGCAACATGTACATGGGCAGCGGCGAATTCATGCCGACCGAGGACATGGCGCTTGCAGTGCGCCGCGTCACGGCGAAGTGCTGCGAGCGCATCGCGCGCCGCGCGTTCGAGGCGGCAGCGGCCCGGCGCAATAAAGTGACCGCGGTGCACAAGGCGAATGTTTTCAGGATCTCCGACGGCCTTTTCCTGCGCGAGGTGCGCAGGGTCGCGCGGGAATTTCCCGGTGTGCAGCTGGAGGAAGTGATCGTCGATGCGATGGCCGCGCTCCTGCTGCGCGATCCGATGCGCTTCGATGTCATCGTCACCGGGAACATGTACGGCGACATTCTTTCGGAGGAGGCCTCGGAGCTCTCGGGGGGCCTCGGTCTTGGCGGCTCGATCAACGCCGGGGACGAGCTCTGCGTCGCGCAGGCGCAGCACGGTTCGGCGCCGGATATCGCCGGCAAGGACCGGGCGAATCCGACTTCGCTCATTTTGTCGGCGGCAATGCTGCTCGAATGGATAGGCAGGCGCCAAGGAAGCGAAGTGCTCGGCCGCGCAGCGCGTGCGATCGACGCAGCCGTGGATGCGGCGCTCAATAATCCCGCGACGCGCACCGCCGACCTGGGCGGCAAGCTGGGAACGCAGGAGTTCGCAAGGGCGGTCGCCGCGAAGCTGGTGTTGTGAAAGGCCCGCCGTTCGCCTGAAAAGAGAACGCCGGGGAACCAGAGGCTCCCGGCGTTCGGCCGACGTTTGCCCGTCATGCCGTTTACACCCGTACCGGGTACCGGGATCCTTGCGGAGTACCGGTCGGCCAACGTAGCGGCTGCGATTGGCAGCCTTGCTTGACCGGCATTGGGAGGAGGCTGTTACCGGTCGTCGTCACCGCGCCCGAGGGTCTCCCGGAGTCGGCATCCGGGTTTCTAGCAAGCGGCGCGAGACAGTTTCATTCTTACTCCTGGCCGATTGAGGGCGATTTGATCTAGATCAAAGTTTGTATCCAATAGCCCGCCAGATCTTCTCCGGCGTGGCCGGCATGGCGATGTCGCGGACGCCGAATCCGGAAAGCGCATTGATGATCGCGTTGATGGCGGCCGCAGGCGCGGGCGTCGTTCCGCCTTCGCCCCCGGCCTTGACGCCGAGCGGATTCGTCGGCGAGAGCACTTCGACGATCTCGGTCGAAAAAGAAGGCAGCGAGTCGGAGCGCGGCAATCCGTAGTCCATCAGCGAGCCTGCGATCGGCTGTCCCGACGCGGGATCGATGTGGCAGAGCTCCCACATTGCCTGGCCGACGCCTTGCGCGATGCCGCCGTGAGTCTGGCCGTGGACGATCAGCGGGTTGATGCAGCGGCCGACGTCGTCCACCGACGCGTATCGCGTGATGTCCACCCATCCCGTTTCGGGATCGACATCGCACTCGCAGATCGCGCATCCGTTCGGAAAGACCGGATCGTGCATCTCGTTGTCGGCGATGACGGCGAGTCCGCCCTTGAGTTCTTTCGGCAGCAGGCCTTCGGCCGCTTCGCGCGCGAGTTCCAGGAAGTCGAATGACTTGTTCGCCTGCGGCGCGGAGAAACGCCCATTCGTGAACTCGATCTGCGCCGCGCTCGTTTCAAGGAGGAACGCAGCGATTTTCCTGCCGTTTTCGATCAGCTCCTTTGCGGCGATCGAGAACACCGTCGCGGCGTGGCGCATCGAGCGCCCGGAATGCGAGCCGCCGCCCACGCTGACGACGTCGGTGTCGCCGAGGAGGATGTCGATCGCTTCGACGGGGACGGTAAGAAGTGACGAGATGACTTGCGCGAAACTCGTTTCGTGGCCCTGGCCGGCAGGCTGCGTGCCGATGACGACCCTGACGCGCCCCGCGGGCGTGATGGTGATCTCGGCGCGCTCCTTCGGAGCGCCGATCGAGGATTCGACATAGTTCGCGAGACCGAGGCCGAGCAGCTTGCCGCGCGCGGCCGCCGCCTTGCGGCGCGCTTCGAACCCGTCCCAGTCGGCGGTTTTCATGGCGAGATCCATGTTGGCCTCGTAGGTGCCGCTGTCGTAGGTCATCCCCACCGCGTTTGTGTACGGCATCGCTTCGGGACGAACCAGGTTCATGCGGCGCAATTCGATTCTGTCGAGGCCCAATTCCTTCGCGGCCGTGTCGATCAATCGCTCGATCGCGAAGGTGACCTCGGGGCGGCCCGAGCTGCGATAGGCCTGCGTCGGCGCGGTGTTGGTGAACACGGCGCGGCTTCGGAGCGTCGCGGCGGGAATGTCGTAGGAGCCGGTGATGAGCCCCGATCCCTTGCTGAGAGGGGAGAGCGACACACAGCGCGCGCCGACGTTGCTCAAGTTGGATGCGCGCAGGGCGAGAAATTTTCCGTCGGAGCGGAGCGCGAGCTCGACCTGAGTGACGAGGTCGCGTCCCTGGTAGTCGGAGAGGAACGATTCGGATCGCGCGGCGGTGTACTTGACGGGGCAACCGAGTTTGCGTGACGCCCAAAGCACGAGGCCGAACTCCACGTAGACGCGATTGCGCGAGCCGAAATTGCCGCCGACGTCATGGGAGAGCACGCGCAACTGCCTGGAATCGACCCCCAGTATCGACGCAAGCTCCCTTTTGTGGCGGACGGCGCCGCCGCTTCCGGCGTAGAGCGTGTAGCGGCCCGTGCCCGCATCGTAAGACCCGAGCGCCGCGCGCGGCTCGAGCGCAACAGCCGTGCACCGTCCGACGTGGAAGTCCATCTTTATGATGTGATCCGCTGAGGCAAAGGCGCGATTGGTGGCCTCGCGATCGCCGAACACCGTGTCCACGAGCACGTTGTCCGGCACTTCGTCCCACACGGGCGGTGCGCCCGATTTTTCCTTGATATCTAGCGCGTCCTCGGAGTGCGTCACCCACGGCAGCTCTTCGTACTCGACTTGCACGGCTTCGGCGGCGTCCGCCGCCTGCTCCCTGGTTTCAGCGACCACCATCGCGACGGCCTCGCCCACGTGGCGAACCTTGTCCGTCGGCAGGAGCAGGTGAGGGCCTTCGAAGATTTCCCCGCCGCCGGGAGCGGTGAGCTTCATGTCGTGTTTCGTGGCGGGCAGCGGAGTGTGCGGAATCGGGCCGAGGCGGTCGGCCGCGCAGTCTGCGCCGCCGAAAACGCCGAGCACGCCCGGCATGGCGCGCGCCTGCGCCGCGTCGATGCGGAGGATCTTCGCGTGCGGGAAGGGCGAGCGTACCATCGCGGCGTACGCCTGCCCGGCCATGCTGAAGTCGTCGCTGAAACGGCCGGCTCCGGTCAGGAGGCGCAGGTCTTCCTTGCGCCGCAACGGCCGGCCGATGGCGCCGGACACGGCGCCCTCCGGAGCCCTCAGGTCATTCACTGTTTTCCCGCTCAATCGATTTTCGCGCCGACGGCCTTCACCACCTCGCCGTACCTGGCGTACTGCGCTTGAATGAGCGCAGCGAATTCTTCCGGCGTGGCGATGAAAGGCTCGAGCCCGCCGACGTTGTGGATCCTGCTGCGCATGTCGGGGTCGGCGAGCAGGCGGTTCGTTTCAGCGCGCAGCTTCGAGAGCACCGGCGCCGGCATGCCGGCCGGCGCGAACAGTCCCAGCCACGCAGTGACTTCCAGCCCCGGAAAGAACTCGCCGAGCGTCGGCAAGTCCGGGAACGTCGCGGAACGCTGCTTGCCCGCGACCGCAAGCCCGCGCAGCTTGCCTGCCTTGATTTGCCCGGTGACGGAATTGCCGCCGAACATCACCGGCACCTCGCCGGCGAGCACCGCAAGGGTGGCGGGACCCCCGCCCTTGTAGGGCACGTGCACGAGGTCGATGTGCGCCCGCGCTTTCAGCATTTCCATGGTGAGATGGTGCTGGCTGCCGTTGCCGATCGACGCGTACGCCAGCGGCGGATTGGCGCGGCGCGCGTACTCGAGGAACTCCTGCAGGTTCTTCACCGGCAGCGCGGGATTGATCGAGAGCACCATCTGGGTGGTGATGAGCGGGGCCACAGGCGTGAGGTCCTTCAGCGTATCGAGCGGCATGTTTGCGTAAAGGTGCGGGCTGATGACGATCTGGCTGTCCTGTCCGAGCAGCAGCGTGTAGCCGTCGGGCGCCGCCTTCGCGGTGATCTCGCTCGCGAGATTGCCGTTGGAGCCCGGGCGGTTTTCCACGACCACGGGCTGGCCGAGCGCCTCGGCGAGCCTGGGCGCGAACACGCGGGCGATGGTGTCGCTCGCACCGCCCGGAGGATTGGGCACGAGCAGCCGGATCGGCCGCGCGGGGTACTGCGCCGACGCGGCCGCGGCGAACAGCGCCAGCGACAGGCCCGCCGCGACATTCGCAAGATGCGAGACACGAGTCGTTTTCATGGTTCACCCCCGGAACGGCAGTGCCGCCATTGTGTCGGCAAAGGCAGAATCAGTCCAGACGCCCGCAACGCGCGCGCATTTTCCCCAATGCCGCCCGGCACGGCTAGAATGCGCCTTCCCCGATTATCTTTTACGGACTGCCAATGAACATATCAATGTACCAGGCGAGCGCGCCGCGCTTCGTCAATATCCTGACAAACCTTTCCGCCATCCTCGACAAGGCGCAGGCCCACGTGGAGGCGAAGAAGATCGAATCCGCGGCATTGACCACGTACCGGCTGTTCCCGGACATGCTGCCGATGACGCGCCAGGTGCAGATTTCCTGCGACACGGCGAAGGGCGCGGTGGCACGGCTGGCCGGGGTGGACATCCCGAAACACGAGGACACCGAGCAGACGATCCCCGAGTTGAAGGCGCGGATCGCGAAGACCATCGACTTCATCGGGACCTTCAAGCCCGCGCAGATCGACGGCAGTGAGGACAAGAACATCCACCTCAAGCTCGGTCCGCGCGAGGTCGATTGGAAGGGAATGCAATACCTGCTCGGCTTTGCGCTGCCGAACTTTTATTTTCACGTCACGACCGCCTACGCCATCCTGCGCCACAACGGCGTGGACATCGGCAAGCGCGACTACATCGGCAATCCCTGATCAGAGCTTCCCTAGCCTCCGCCCAGAAATTTCTTCATCCAGCGCTTGTAGTCGCTATCGCGGGTCACCCGCATCATCAGCTCCGGCGACGCGACATCGGTGATTTTTCCGGGCGGGGTGCCCTCACGCAGCGCCTTCAGCGTCTCGTGCACCGCGCGCACCGCGGCCAAAAAAGGCTGGTGGCCTTGCAGGCTGATGCGCACGCCGAGGCCGCTCAGGTAGTCCCGGTCCGCCAGCTCCGGCCCGGTGCTGCCGAGGAAGATCGGGATCCTGACTGCGGACGCGAGCTCATCGAGCTGATCGCGGGTCTTGAGGCCGGCAAAGAAAATGGCATCCGCGCCGGCCGCTTCGTAAGCCTTTGCGCGCTCGACGGCATCCTTGACGCCGCTGACCGCCGCCGCGCTCGTTCTTCCCACGATCACGAGCTCCGGGTCTTGGCGCGCGTCGAGCGCCGCGCGCATTTTGCCTGCGCCTTCTGCGATGGAGACGAGCTGCATCTTGTTTGCGGCGCCGAAAGGCGCGGGCAGCTCCGTGTCCTCTATGGTCAGCGCGGCAACGCCGGCCGTCTCGAGCTCTTCCACCGTGCGCCTCACGTTGAGCGCGTTGCCGTAGCCGTGATCCGCGTCCACGATGAGCGGCAGCGTGCCGGCGCGGCAGATCCGGTAAGCCTGCCCGGCAAATTCCGGTAGCGAGAGCACGACCAGGTCCGGCGCGCCCAGGACCGTGAATGAGGCCACCGATCCCGCGAACATGCCGCACTCGAAGCTCAGGTCCTCGGCGATGCGCGCGGAGATCGGGTCGAATACGGAGCCGGGGTACACGCAGCGTCCCGCCGAGAGGAGGGCGCGAAAGCGCCGGCGTCTTTCGTTCCAGTTCATATGTCCTTTCCAGCCGGCGATGAGCGGCTGAATACGCGGGTCGTCGGGCAGCTCGTTGCCGATGGCGCTCATCGCTTGCCGGCAGACAATATACGCGAAGACCTCCGCCATCGAGGCGGGGTACCGGTACCGGGCCATGGCCTCAAACTGCCGGCGGGCGCGCTTTCACGGGGTGGGCGTCAGCCTGCTACGATAGCAATCCGCCCCGCAGACGGGGGCGCATTGACGAGGAGGTTTTGCCATGGATCGCAGGACTTTTCTCCACGCAGGCGGCGCGCTTGCGCTCGCGGCCTGCGCCACGCCCCGCCGCGGGGAATTCGAGGCGGCCGCGGTGCCGGCGCCGCAGTGGCGAGTGGGCGACAGCTGGACCTTCCGCCGCACCGACGGCTACAACGGCCTGCCGCGGGGAGTGCTGACGCGCAGGGTCGAGTCGATCGACCCGGGCGGCATCCGCTTTATTACGGTCGATGAAATCGGGCGCGTGCACGACGACGCATTGTTCGAATCCCCCGGCATCGAAGTATCCGGCACCCTGAGCGAAGACACGCCGAGAATCGGGACCTTTGCGCCGCCTCTGCGGATGTACGAATTTCCGCTCGTTTCCGGCAAGGAATGGCGGCAGGCGGTCCACCGTACCGATTCCAACGGGTACCGCATCTACATGACCGCATCGATCGGCGTCGAAGGCTGGGAAGAAGTCCGCGCGGGGGACAAAGCCTACCGGGCCCTTGTCATCCGCCGCACTTTCATGCTTGGGCCGGGATATTCGTATCCGTATTTCCGCAACCTGAACCGCGAGGAAGTCGAATGGTACGTGCCCGAGCTGCGCAGCCCGGCGCGCATTCGCACCTACGAGTGGTACCCTCCTCACGCCGGCGGCCTGGGAATATACCCGGGAAATTTTTTCCACGACGCGCTGGAATCTTTCCGGCTGGCCTGATTTTTCGTCCGCTTCGGGCCGGCGCGGGGCGCGAGCCCCGCGCGTGCACAGGGCTGTCCGTTCATTGGGAGAACAAGCGATGTCCGTAAGGCGTTACGCGCATCAGGGGTTGTTGATTCTGGCTTTTTCCGCGATTGCGATTTGTGCTCCCGCACAGACGCCGACCCAGCAGGGCTTCGAGCCGCAGGTCGGGCAAGCGGGCAAGGATGTGATCTGGGTGCCTTCGCCCATGGAGCTCGTGGAAAAAATGCTCGACATGGCGAAAGTCGTGCCGGGAGATTTTGTGATCGACCTCGGCTCGGGCGATGGCCGCACCGTGATTGCCGCCGCAAAGCGGGGGGCGCGCGCTCTCGGCATCGAGTACGACCCTGACATGGTTGCGCTCTCCAGGCGCAACGCCGCGAGTGCGGGAACGGGCGACAAGGCCACATTTGTCCAGGCGGACATCTTCCAGAGCGATCTCTCTCGCGCCACCGTGATTTCCATGTTCCTGCTGACCGAGCTGAATCTCAAGCTGCGTCCTGCGATCCTGTCCCTCAAGCCCGGTACCCGCATCGTGGCGAACTCTTTCAAAATGGGAGACTGGGCGCCGGACGAAACCGCCGAGCTCGGCTGCGAAACCTACTGCACGGCTTACCTCTGGATCGTGCCGGCGAGGGTTGAGGGCAAGTGGCAGCTTCCTCAGGGCGAGCTGACCCTCAAGCAGGAGTTCCAGATGGTGTCGGGGACGCTGAGGAGGGGAAATACCATCGTGCCGATCTCCAGGGGCAGACTGCGCGGGGACCAGATCAGATTCGTGACTCCGGATGCGGACTATCGCGGCCGCATCGGCGAAAAAGCGATCGAGGGAACGGTCAAATCCTCCGGCGGTACCGTTGCCTGGAAAGCTTCGCGCTGACCCGGAACACGCGGGCGGGTCTTGCCCTGCGGCAGGCCCCCGCCCCGGTAGACGTACGGCCTGCCGTCCGGATTGCCCGGATGGCAGGCCCCCATGCCTTTTTCCGCTTTACGGCTGGAGCTGGCCGCGGATTTCTCCGCCCTTGTGCGCCGCGCTGTGCACGTTCACGTAAAGACCCCCCGCCTTATAGGTGTCGTACTGCGCATCCGTAAACTTGGCCCCTGCCGAAACAGACCAGACGTTTGCGGATGTTTTGGCGAGAGGAACGATCACCGGCCCGTTCTTGCCCGCCGCGCCCTGGTGGATGTGGGCCGCGGTGGCGGCGACACCCGTCGTCGTCACGCTTCCGCTGACGGACTTGTCGGAGCCGACCTTGATGGTGCCTTCGCCCGAAGCGGATGTTTTCACGGGCGGCACTTCATTGGCTCCGCTGAGCGTGACCTTCCCGCCCGAGAACAATCCGCCGGCCCATCCAGTCGCCCCGTCATACCATCCGGTGACCGTGGCGCATCCTCCAAGGAGCATGGCCGTTGCGACGACACCCGCCCAAATGAACCGTTCGAATCCCTTCAGATTTGCGTTCATTCCGTTTCCTCCATTTCGATTGACCGCTCAAGAGAATACTCTTTCCCCCCGTGTCCTAGGATAGCTCCATGAAGATCACTGGGCGCCGGGCATTATGCCCATTTTCCACGAAATGCCACACGAATTCGCTGGGGACAGGCCTGGGCCGGGTATTAGAATGCCGAGTCCGGGAATGAACGCATGTCCGAACGCATCCCCCCCATAACCGCCGAGATCACCTACACGGTGGATTCGGGCGAGAAGCTGGTCAACGAGACCTTCGGCCCCAATAACATTCGTCGCAAGACCACCGGTACCTACGAGCGGCGCAGGATGAGCATCCGCGACGCTCGCCCGCTCGCGGACCGGCTGTCGCTCGACGAAAACGGCTTCGTGCTCGTCGAGCACAGTACTGCGGTCGCGGATTTCTTCGACGCAAGGCAATTGAAATCCGTGTATTACCCGGAGATCGAGCGGCTGGTGAAGGCCGTTTGCGGCGCCTCGCGCGTGCTCGTTTTCGACCACACGCTGCGCTCGGGGGACGAGGCGGAGAGGGAGGCCAGACAAATCCGCGAGCCGGTGCTCGCCGCGCACAACGACTACACCGAATGGTCCGGACCGCAGCGCGTGCGCGAGCTTCTGCCCGGCGAGGCGGATGACTTGCTGCGGCACCGCTTCGCCATCATCCAGGTCTGGCGCGCCATCGACAGGCCCATCGTCGCCAACCCGCTTGCCGTCGCCGATGCCCGCAGCGTGGCGCCCGGCGATCTGCTCGTTGCCGAGCGACGCTATCCGCACCGGGTAGGCCAGACGTACCGGCTGCGCTACAACCCCGCCCACCGCTGGTTCTATTTCTCCGGGATGCGGCGCGACGAGGCGCTGGTGTTCAAGGTATTCGACTCGGAAAAGGACGGCCGGGCGCGCTTCACTCCCCACACGTCGTTCGATGACCCCGATTCTCCGGCCGATGCCCCGCCCCGCCAGAGCATCGAGGCGCGCACCCTTGCTTTCTTTGCGCCTGCGGCGGGACCCGGTGGCGCCGCCAGTCAGTCCAGCCTGTGATCGAACCGGGCTTCGATCGTACGTGACGATTCCGGAATCCGAACCCGGACGGTGATCAGGTAAGGCGTCTTTCCCTTCAACTTCATGTAATTTCCGTAGCTTGCCGCGCCTATCGCCATCGCTTCCAGCGTCTTCGACTCGCTCGTCATGCCGGCTTGCTCGACCTGGATTTCGACTTGCGCGCCGCTGATCGGGGCGTTGCTCGCGCGATCGAAGAGGGAGACGTTGATGTGGTAGTAGCCGGGGCCTGTCGGAACCCCTCCGTGCATGGTTCTTTCGATGGATTGCTCCGGAAACGCGAAGAGACTCTCCGCCGGCGCGAACCCCAGGAATATTTCCATCCCGCCCACGGTCTTGTGATTGGGATCCGACGTCGCAGCCTTCGCTGCGGCCGCAGTCGTTGCGCCGCGCGCTCCCCTGGAATCGCCCGCGGGCGAAGCACCTGGATTGAACATATAGGTGATCGCGGCGCGAATCTCGGAATCGGTAAGATTGGCCGCGCCGCCGCGGGGAGGCATGCCGCCGTGCCCCCTGATCGCGGAGCGAACCAGGTTATCGAGCCCCTGCTTCATTCGCGGTACCCAGGCATTTTTGTCGCCGATTCTGGGCGCGCCGCCTGTGCTTTCCTGATGGCACTTCGTGCACTGCGCCTTGACGACCTGCTCGCCGCTTCGCTCAGCGGCCAAGTCCTTCTCGCTGGCGGGCTCTACCCAGCGGCCTCCCGATCTGTTGACCATGTAAGTGACGGCGCGTCCGATTTCGAGATCGGTGAGCCCCGGACTGCCGCCATGCGCGGGCATCTGGCGGATGCCCTTGAGCGCGTGTTGCGTGAGGCTCGTGAGGCCTTGCGACGCGCGCTTGCTCCATGCGTTCCGGTCGCCGATTTTCGGAGCGCCGTTCTGGCCCGTCCCGTGGCACGAGAGGCAGACCGCATCGACCACTTCCTTGCCGCTGCGCCCGCCGCCCTGGGCGCTTGCCTCTTGCAGCACGACCGGCGCCGCGAAAACAAGCACGGCGGCCAATATCAGCCGCTCCGGTCTCCTGACAAAGGTTGAACGATCATCGACGCGCATATTGGCAATCATGAACATCTCTCCATCGCGATCCGGCCGTGCATTCTAAAGCCTGCGCCGTACACCCATCAACAAGACAACTTTTCGGTGCCGGCTGTTTTGACCTGGATCAACGTTCAGGCAAAATCGACTTGGGTCAGACTAACATTGTTGGCGATAACCGGTTCATCAAGAGGAGTCGAGGAAATGACGGCGACAAGTACCGAAATCCGCGAGGGCATGCGCATCGAGTGGGACGTGCCGATCAGGATGGACGACGGCCTGACGCTGCGCGCGGACGTGTTCCGCCCTGCAGGAGAAGGCCGCTGCCCGGTGATTCTCAGCTACGGCCCTTACGGCAAGGGGCTCGCGTTCCAGGAGGGGTACAAGACCGCGTGGGAAATCATGTCGCGGGAAAACCCCGACGCCGTATCGGGCACCAGCAACCAGTACGCGAACTGGGAGGTCGTCGATCCGGAAAAGTGGGTGCCCGACGGCTACGCATGCGTGCGCGTCGATTCGCGCGGCGCCGGCCGCTCGCCGGGGACTCTTTGCCACAACAACGCGCGCGAGACCCGCGACATCCACCTGTGCATCGAGTGGGCGGCGGCTCAAGCCTGGTGCAACGGGAAAGTGGGGATGAACGGCATTTCCTATTACGCCAGCAACCAGTGGCGGGCCGCGGCGTCGCAGCCGCCGCATCTCGCGGCGATCTGCGTGTGGGAAGGCTGGTGCGACAGCTATCGTGACGGCAACCGGCACGGCGGCATCATCTGCAGCTTCCGCAAGAATTGGCAGGAGATGCAGGTGAAGACCGTGCAGCACGGGCAGGGCGAGCGCGGCGCGAAGAGCCGCGTCACCGGCGATACCGTTTGCGGCCCCGAGACCCTTTCGCCCGAGGAGTTGGAGAAGAACCGCGAAAACATGTGGGCGGAAATCCTCTCGCGCCCGCTCGATGGGCCCTACTACGGTGAGCGCACGGCGGATCTCTCCAAGGTCACGGTCCCGCTGCTCTCGGCCGCGAACTGGGGCGGGCAGGGACTGCACACGCGCGGCAACTTCGAGGGTTTTGCGGGCGCGGCGTCCCGGCAGAAGTGGCTGGAAGTGCACGGCGGCTCGCACTGGGCGCCGTTCTACACCGACTACGGAGTCAAGCTGCAGAAACGCTTCTTCGATCATTTCCTTAAAGGCGCGGCCAACGGCTGGGAAAAGCAACCGCGGGTCCAGCTGCAGGTGCGCCATCCCGGCGAGAAGTTCGTCCAGCGCCACGAGAACGAATGGCCGCTCGCGCGCACGAAGTGGACGCATTTCCACCTCGATCCGAAGCAAATGAGCCTGTCTGCGGCGCTGTTTGCCGGCGAACGGTCTATCGCCTACGACGCGATGGGCGAAGGCGTGACCTTCTCCACCCCGCCGCTCGAGCGCGAAACCGAGATCATCGGGCCTTCGGCGCTCAAACTCTTCGTTTCCTCCTCGACCGCCGACGCCGACCTCTTTGCTGTGCTGCGCGTGTTCGACCCAAAGGGAAAGGAAGTCTCGTTCCAGGGGGCTCTCGACCCGCGCACGCCCGTCGGGCAGGGCTGGCTGCGCGCATCGCAAAGGAAGCTCGACCCGAAGCGTTCGCTGCCTTACCGCCCCTTCCACGCGCACGACGAGAAGCAGCCGCTCGCGCCCGGTGAGGTGGTCGAGCTCGACATCGAGATCTGGCCGACCTGCATCGTCGTGCCGGCCGGTTACCGCATTGCGCTCACGATCCGCGGAAAGGATTACGAGCACCAGGGGGAAGCGGCGTCGCTTTCCAATATGAAGAATCCCATGCGCGGCTGCGGACCCTTCCTGCACGACGACCCGACCGACCGGCCGCCGGCGATTTTCGGCGGCAAGGTCACGCTGCATTTCGGCGGGGCACGGCAAGCAAGCGTGTTGCTGCCGGTGATACCTCCGAGATAGTACGGCGGTCGCCGTTCGTCGCCGCACAAGTTTACCGTCGAGCTGCCCTTGCTTCCCTTTGACCACGCAAGCTGCTAAAATAGCCAGACTAGCCAGATTCGGAGGTGTTCATGTCAACGGCAAAGTGGCAACTTCAGGATGCCAAAAACCGGCTTTCCGAGGTGGTGCGCAAGGCGCGCAGCGAGGGTCCACAGGTCATTACCGTCCACGGAGCGGATGCGGCTGTAATCATCTCGGCGCGGGACTTCGGCAGGATGTCGCGGCGCAAAGGCAGGCTCGTCGATTTTTTCCGCAAGTCGCCGCTGGCCGAAGTTGGACTCAAACCCGACCGCAGCAGGGATACCGGCAGAAAGATCGACTTGTGAGCTTTCTGCTCGACACCAGCGTCGTTTCCGAGCTGGTCAAGAAGAATCCTCACGATCGGGTGCTGGACTGGATTGGCGGACAGGATGAGGCTTTACTCTTTCTCAGCGTTCTAACGCTCGGCGAACTGGAAAAAGGAATCGCGAAGCTACCGGCATCGGCGCGTAAGACGAGGCTTCTGTCCTGGGTGCGACGCGATCTCGCAGAGCGGTTCGGCAATCGGTTGCTGCCGATCGACATGCACGTCGCTGCACGATGGGGACAGCTTGCGGGCGAGTCCGAAAGGCGCGGCCGGCCGCTGCCCGTGATCGACAGCCTTCTCGCCGCGACTGCCCTCGTGCACGGTCTTCAGATGGTCACCCGGAACATTGAGGATTTTCAGCGCTGCGGTGTAGCCTACGTCGATCCTTGGAACGATTAGCGCGGGGACGTGCTCGATCTCACGTCAGTCACGCCACCCCTTCGCGCCGAGCTCGTTTCCGTTCCCACCGAAACGGTCCCGCTCGACGGCCTCTATTACGAGCCCGAAGGCAAGGCGGCGGGCGCGGCGCTGCTGTTTCACGGCAACACCATGAATTTCTATACGGGGCCGCCGCGCTTCCTGCCCCCCGCGCTCACGCGCCTCGGGCTTGCCTGCTTCGCGTTCAACCGACGCGGGCACGACATCCTTTCCACGCGCAACAGCCGCGAGGCGGTCGGCGGGGCCTTCCAGCTTGCGCGCGAGGGCACCGAGGACAACCGCAGCGCGGCGCGGTGGCTGGCGGCGCGCGGCTTCGCGCATCCGGTGGTGATCGGGCACAGCAACGGCGGCATGCTTGCCGTGCAGCACGTCGCCGATCATCCGGGAACGCCGGCGCTGGTGCTGCTCTCGGCGCACCTGGGCGGGAAGAACATTCTCGAGCGCACCAGCCGCGCGGGGCTCATGGCGCAAGACCGCGTCGAGGAATTCACCGCGCGGGCGCGCGCGCTCGTCGCCGAGGGACGCGGCCGCGAGCTGATGCTGATGCCGGGCTGGTGGTACGCGATCAGCGCCGAGAGCTACCTCGACCGCCTCACCGGGACGCCCGACGTGCTCGAGCTCGCACCGACGATCAAATGCCCGACACTCTACGTGCGCGGCGACCAGGAGCCGCGCGAGAATTACCCGGCGGAGGATTTCCAGGCACGCGCCGGCGGGCCGTGCGACGTGGAAATTGTTCCCGGCTGCGATCACTTCTACAATGGACGCGAAGAAGCGATCCAGCGGTTGGTGTCGTCGTGGATCGCGAAAGCGCTGCATTTGGACGCGGCGCGATAGCAAATGCCGTAGTCTCCACGAAATCCGTCCCCGAGAAAATAAATCGGGGAGCGGGGAGCCGACACGTGTTCGATCAACGATGAGGAGGAATTTCATGGGAAACGAGATCCAACCCCATAACCAGCGGCCGGCAGCCGTCTGGAGCTCGGGCGGCAGCGCTTACGACAAGATCAGCCGGGGTATTGCCGACTCGATCGAGCATTGCGTGCTGCGGCTCGACCCGCAGCCGGGCGAATATATCCTGGACCTGAGCACAGGCACCGGCTGGACGTCCAGGTCGGTGGCGCGGCGAGGGGCTCGCGTAATAGGGGTCGACATCGCCGCCGATCTGGTCGCCGCCGCGCAGAGCACTGCCAAAGCGGAAGGGCTCGCCATCGAGTATCGGATCGGCGATGCCGAAAGCCTGCC
>JBGPYQ010000091.1:0-12045 GCA_041493345.1 Gammaproteobacteria bacterium
ACGCAGAATCTCGGTCCGCGTTCGATCGCGAAGCCCGATCGCCGCGTTCCAGTCCGTTCCCGCCGGTTCGATCGGCTCGCCTATTGTCACGCTGATCACGCCACGGCGAAACAGCCACTGCCCTTCCCGCAGCACCGAGCGCGTGCCGCGCAAGGTCACGGGCACCACCGGCGCTCCGGCCTGCGCCGCCGTCATGAACGCTCCCATGCGGAACGGCAGCAGCCCCGGAATGCGACGGAATGTGCCTTCCGGAAAAACTGCCAGGGAACGGCCGGCACGGACGATACCGACAAAGCGCCCCGTGTCTTCGGCTCCGCGCTGGGCGTCGAAGCGCTCGACAAATTCCGTGCCGATGCGCCTGAGAAAAATGCGCGAGACGAAATGGTCCAGCAGCTCGCGCTTGGCGACGAAGCACATCGGTTGTCCCAGGGCGGCGATCAGGACCGGCCCGTCGAGAAAACTCGCGTGGTTCGCGGCCACGACACAGGCGCGACCCGCCGGCAGGCGTTCCAGTCCCCGGACGTCGAATCGCAGGCCCGCCAGCCGAAGAAGCAATCGCGCCATTCGGTGGGTCAGCCGCCAGCACCAGTCGGGGCGCGCCATCGCGGCGCACGCGATCCAGGTCGCCGACGCGAGCGCCGCGAGCAGCAGCAGGAAGTACAAACCGTAAAGCCTGTCGCCCGCCGCGCGCAGGCTGCGCCGCATTTGCGGAACGATTGCAGACCACGTGAGCCGAACGATCTGCCACCACACCGCGCGCGTGCCCGTGCTTGCGCCGCTTTCGTACAACTCGCGGCTTGCGGTCCGGCGAATCTTGCCGCTGGATGTCTTGAGCACGGTGTGCGGCAAAGCCAGCACGACGTCGTCCGCCGGCAACCCGATCACGGAAACCGCGAGATCATTGATGCGGGCCTGTAAATCCCGGCGCCGACCGGGATCGGTTTCGCGCGTCTCGGCGAGCACCACAACGCGCTCGGTGCCGGAGCGCTCATCTTTGGTGCCGAACACCGCCACGCACCCCTTGCGGATGCCGTCGAGCGCGCCGACCGCCTCTTCGAGCTCATAGGGATGGACATTGCGGCCGGCGCGGATGATGACGTCCTTGACGCGGCCGGTTATATGGACGTCGCCCTCGGCGATGTAGCCGAAGTCGCCGGTGTCGATCCACTCGCCGTGCAGCAGGGGCCGCGTGTCCTCAGGATTGCGGTAATAGCCGCTGGTTGTCGAAGGCCCGGAGAACTGGATGTGCCCCTCTTCCCGTTCGCCGAGCTCGCGGTCGGCGCCGTCCACGATGCGGACTTGATGGCCGGGTATCGGCCGCCCGCAGGCAACGAAGGTCAGCGCATCGGAAGCGGTGTCGGGCACGACAACCGCGCGTCCGTCTTTGGTGAAGCGGTCGCGGTCCACGCGGTCGAATTTCGGTCCCCGTCCCGGCGGAGGAAATGAGACACCCAGCGTGGCCTCGGCGAGGCCGTAGACCGGAGCCATCGCTTCAGGCTTGAATCCCCAGCGGGCGAAACGCCTGCTGAACGCGGCGATGGTATCGCGTGAGACCGGCTCGGCGCCGTTGAACGCAAATCGCCAGCTGCCGAGATCGAGCCCGCGAATGTCCTCATCATTGATCTTGCGCAGGCACAGCTCGTAGCAGAAATTCGGTCCGCCCGACAACGTGCCTCCGTGGCGATGGATGGTCCACAGCCAGCGCTCCGGACGCGCGAGAAAGGCGAGCGGGGACATCACGGGGTATTTGAACCCGTACATCAGGCTTCCCATCCACGCACCGATCAAGCCCATGTCGTGGTAGAGCGGCAGCCAGCTCACGAACACGTCGTCCGGAGTCACCCGCAGCGCCTGGCCCATCGCGCGGATGTTGGTGAGCAGGTTGGCGTGGGTGAGGATCACCCCCTTGGGATTGCCGGTGCTCCCGGAAGTGTATTGGAGCATCGCGATGTCCTGGGGCCTCGATGGATACGGCGATTCGAGCGGAATCGAGCGCATGAGCTCGTCCGGGGTCAGCACGTTTCCGAGCGTCGCCACCTGCGGCTTGAGCAGCAACGCAATGGGCTTCGCCTGCGGGACGGTGATCAGCACCTCGACCCGCGCGTTGGACAGGATGCGGGCGTGGCGGCGCAGGTGGTCCTCGAGCTGGGACGCGCGCGCCGGCGGATAGATCGGGACAGGTATCCCGCCGGCGAGCAGGATGCCGAGAAAGCTGAAGAAATACGCGGTGCCCGTCGGCAGCATGATCGCTACCGCGCGCCCGGACTGGAGACCGCGATCGAGCAGGCCCGCGGCGACAGCGCGGGCCGCGCGGCCCAGCTCTGAGTAAGTGACGGTCTGCTCGCGTCCCTCGTCATCCTGGAGCACGATGTGCGGGCGGTCCGGATGCCGGGCGACGTGCCACTCGAGCACCTCGGTAAGCGTGGTGGCCTTGTCCGGCGTCGAGGATTCTGTTGCCAAAGTTGCAACGCGTTCGATCGCCGCAGCGTGCAAACTACGAGGGCTCGCAGCGAGCATCGCGCGCAGCAGGTCGCGCGGCGTCTCGGCGTTCTCCATGACGTTTTCCGGCAGGCTCACGCCGAAGTGGCGCTCGATGCGCAGGAAGAGCTCGAACCTCCCCAGGCTGTCGAAGCCGTAATCCTGCTCGAGCCGGTTATCGAGAGATGCGGGAGACGCCGCGCGAGCGGGATGAAGCTCGGCCGCGAGTCGCCGGATTATCTCGAGCAGCGCCTCGGCGCCGACGAGAGTGCCGCCGACCTCATTTTTGCTCGCGATGGTGGTTTCCACGAACGGCCTGGCGACGATTGGGTTCCGTTGAGCTTAGCACAGGCAACCGCGGAGCCGGCGCAACGGACGCCGCCGGGAGCACCGCTAGCCGCAGAGCTCCCCGCGCACGATTGCCGCGCCCGCGGCCAGCGCCTTGAGCTTGCCCAGCGCTACGGGGCGGGGAAGCGGGACCATGCCGCAATTGGTGCAAGCATAGAGCCTTTCGGGCGGCACGAACTTCATCGCGGCGCGGATCACGGCCGCGACCTGCGCTGGGGTCTCGATTCCCTCTGTCGCGACGTCGATTGCGCCGACCAGCACGTCCTTGCCCTTCAGCAGCGCGAGAAGATCGAGCGGGACTTTGGAATTGGCGCATTCGAGCGACACTTGACCGATCTTCGATTTTGCGAGCAATGGGAAAGTCTGCTCGTACTGGCGCCATTGCGAGCCGAGCGTCCTTTTCCAGTCGATGTTGGCCTTGATGCCGTAGCCGTAGCAGATATGCACGGCGGTCCGGCACTTGAGCCCGGCCGCGGCCGCTTCCAGCGCCTCGATGCCCCAGGCCTTCACCTCGTCCATGTAGACGTTGAACGCCGGCTCGTCGAACTGGATCACGTTCGCGCCCGCGCCTTCGAGCTCGCGCGCTTCGCGGTTGAGGATCACGGCGAATTCCCGCGCCAGCTTCTCGCGGCTCCGATAGTGGTTGTCGTAGAGCGTGTCGACCATGGTCATCGGGCCGGGGAGGGTGAATTTGATCGGATGCTTCGTCTGCGCGCGCAGGAATCGCATGTCGTCGACGAACACCGGCCTTGATCGCGCGACCGGGCCGACCACTACGGGAACATCGGCGTCGTAGCGGTTGCGGATGCGCACCGTGCGCTTGTGCTGGAAGTCCACCCCTTCCAGACTCTCGATGAAGGTGGTGACGAAATGCCTGCGCGTCTGCTCGCCGTCGGTGACGATGTCAATGCCGGCGGATTCCTGATCGGCGAGCGCGAGGCGCACCGCGTCGCGTTTGCCTTCTTCCAGCGGCGCGCCTTCGAGAAGCCAGGGCGCCCAAAGCTGCTGCGGCGGCGCGAGCCAGGCCGGCTTCGGCAGGCTGCCGGCAATGGTCGTCTGCAACATGCGCAAGGCGATTACCGCGCGCCGAGATTCCAGGAGGCGAAGCCGCAGCCTACGTACACTTCGGGGACGTTGCAGTAACCGATCAGCTCGAAGCCGCGCTTGCCGGCGGCGCCGTGAGCGGCGACCCAGTTGCGGATTTCCGCCGCGCCGTTGCCGATGGTGGGAAGGCGCTCGTTCAAGAATTCGATGAGCGGGCGCTCGTCTCCCGCCTCGAAGTGGCGGATGCATTCGTGGTCGAACGGCTCGTCGATCTCGCCCATGGTGGGCTCTCCGATCGAGTGGCTCAATCCGCCGCTCGCGAGTATCGCCACGCGGATGTCCTCCGGATAGCTCGCGATGGCCTCGGCGAGCATGGTGCCCCAAGCCATGCAGCGCCTGACGGTGGGATAGGGAGGCTCCAGATCGTTGAAGATGATCGGGACGATCGGGGGCAGGGGATCGAGCCCGCCCTTCCACAGCGGGATGCAGAAACCGTGGTCGAGCGTCAGGTGGTGCGACATGGACGGCTCGAAGTCGTGCTCGAGCGCGCTCTGCACGATATGGTTCGCGAGCCTGGGATGGCCGGCGATCTTCTTATAGGGACACTCCTTCATCCACGGCTCGGCCGGACCCTCGTGCTCCTCGCCCATGCCCACGCAGATGCTCGGAAGGTTGTCGATGAAGAAATTCACCCAGTGATCGGGGGAAATTTCGATAAGCACGTCGGGCCGCGCAGCCTTGATGCGCCGGCCGAGCTCGGTCAGGGCCCGCGTCAGTCCTTCCTGGTGCGCGGGGGTGACGTCCTTCCAGCCGCGGATGATGAGCGGCGCGTGGCTCGACGCAAATACGCCCACGAGCTCAGCCATGGCTTGACCTCGCTGCGGCGGCGGCTCCGGCAGCCCTGATCTTGCTCAGGAACTCCTGTTCGGGCATACCCGCGACGACGAAATAGAACCGGAGCAGATAGGGATTCACCCGCGGAGCAAGGTACGCGACGTCGTTGCGCTCGACCGCAACGCGAACCTCGGGCGTCAGCGGATAGCGGTCCAGCACCTTCTTGCTCTCGACGCGGTACTCTGCGCCGAGCGGTGCCGAACTTTGCAGATCGAAGAACAGCTTGCTCAGCCAGTAGTCCCGCACCGTGCCTCCCGTCGTTTTTCCCCGGTGCGTAGCTTAGCGCATTTTTCGCGCTCGTTTGCCGCGCTCTCGGGTCCACTATTAAACCCGCTCGCGGGCCTATTTTGGAACCCGCTCGCGGGTTAGCGGAACAAACCTCACCGGCAGGGCACGACGCGTGGTGGTGTTTCCGTCCGCCTGCTTCTCGATCACGAGCAGTTCCTGCACGTTGAAGGTCCCGCCCACAGGAATCACCATTTTCCCGCCGGGCTTGAGCTGATTGACCAGAGGCGCGGGCACGTCCGGCGCGGCGGCGGTCACGACGATAGAGTCGAACGGTGCCGCCCCGGGCCAGCCGTTGTAGCCGTCGCCGATGCGCGCCTCGACGTTGCGATAACCGAGATCTCGCAGGAGTTGCGCGGCACGCTTGCCCAGCGGCTCGACGATCTCGATGCTGTATACCTTCGACACGATCTCGGCGAGCACCGCCGCCTGGTAGCCGGAGCCCGTTCCGACTTCCAGCACGGTGTGGCCGGGCTTCAGATCGAGCAGTTCAGTCATCAGCGCCACAACATACGGCTGGGAAATCGTTTGCCCGTCGCCGATCGGCAGCGGGCGGTTCTCGTAGGCAAACGGCTCCTGGTGAAGGGGCACGAAGCGGTGTCGCGGCACCTTGCCCATCGCCGCCATGACCGCATCGCTGAATTTCGGCCGGCCCGTCTCGATGCCGGTCTCGCGCGCCATTGCGGCGATTTGCGCCACCATACGCGCGCGCTGCGGGGCATAGCCGTCCTGCGCCGATACCGGATCGGAATGCATCATCCCAAGAAAAACGAGAACGGAAAGCAACAAGGCCGTGTCCCGGCTCCTGTCGGATGCCCGCTCTTTACTGCGCCACAACGAGGCTCGTGAGGCGCTGCGGGTCGGCGAGCAGATCCGCGCTGGGTCCATTATAGGCAAGGCGGCCGCGGTTGAGCACCAGCGCGCTCTGCGTCACACCGAGCGCAAGCTTTGCATGCTGCTCCACCAGAATGACAGTAAGCGAGTCTTCGAGTATGAGGCGCTGCATCGCCTGCAGCAGCGATTCGACGATGATGGGCGCGAGTCCCTCGAGCGGCTCGTCCATCAGCAGCAGCGAAGGGTTGCCCATCAGGGCGCGGCCGATGGCGAGCATCTGCTGCTCGCCGCCGGAGATCTGGTTTCCCCAGTGGCCGCGCCGCTCGGCAAGCCGTGGGAACAGCTCGTAGACCCGCTCCAGTGTCCATCGGCCTTGACGCTCGGCGATGACCAGATTTTCCTCTACCGTGAGCGAGGGAAAGATCTCGCGTGCCTGCGGCACAAAGCCGATGCCGAGCTTGGATCGCGCATAGACCGGCAGCCGCGCGATCGGCCGGCCGTTGTATTCGATGCTCCCGGCATGGAAGGTGGTATGCCCCATCACGGTCGCGAGCAGAGTCGTCTTGCCTACGCCGTTGCGGCCGAGAACCGCGAGCGAACCGTGCTCGGGGACGGTAAACTCGATGTCCTCGAGGACCACGGTCTCGCCGTAGCCCGCGCGCACCCCACGCATGCGCAACGCGTCAGGCATGCTGCTGCTCCCCGAGATAGACCTGGTGAACGCGCCTGTCTTTGGCGATCTCGTCTGGCGTTCCCTCGATAAGGACTTCGCCCTGGACGAGAACGGTGATGCGCCGCGCGAAGCGGAACACGAGATCCATGTCGTGTTCGATGATCAGGATGGCGATTTCCTTCGGCAGGTTGTCGAGCACCCGCAGGATGCGCTCGGCTTCCGCCGAAGGCACGCCGGCGGCCGGCTCGTCGAGCAGCAGGACCTTCGGCTTCAGCCCGAGAGCAATGGCGATCTCGACCAGACGCTGCTTGCCGTAAGGCAGGTCGAGCACGCGTTGCTCTGCGTCCTCGGCGATCCCGAGTGAAGCGAGCAGCTCCAGGCTCTCGTCCCGCAGGTCGCAATGCATGCTCGCGGGGCGCCACATTCTGATCGCGACGCCGCGGCGCTCGGCCACCCCCAGGGCGACGTTATCGAGCACCGACAGCTTTCGGAACAGTGCGTTGATCTGGAACGTGCGGCCGAGGCCTCGCTTGACCCGCGCGGCCTGCGATACGTCGGTGATGTCGTTGCCGCCGAGCACGATTCGGCCGGAGGAAGGCGCGAGCGCGCCGGTGAGCATGTTGACGAAAGTGGTCTTACCCGCGCCGTTCGGACCGATGAGCGCATGACGCGCCCCGCTCTCGAGCCGGAAATTGATGTTGTCGGCCACGGTAAGCGCGCCAAAGCTCTTGCACAGGCCGCGGGTTTCGAGCGCCGTGCTCATGCTTTTCTCCGCAGCCGGGCGATGAGGCCGTCGGTGATTCCCAGAATCCCGCCCCGGGCAAACATCACGACCAGCACCAGCATTGCGCCGATGCCGAAGTACCAGTACTCGGGAAACTGCTTGGCAAGGAAATCCTGCGCGATCAGGTAGACGAGCGGCCCGACGAAGGCACCGTAGATCCGTCCGACGCCCCCGAGAATCAGCATCACCAGCAATTCGCCGGCGCTCTCGAAACCCAGCACGTTCAGGCCGACGAATTGATTGGTCTGAGTCAGCAGCGCACCGGCGATTCCGGCGATCGTCGCGGACATCGAATACACCACCACCAGGCGCCAATATACGGGCGCGCCGATCGCGTGCATGCGCAAGCTGTTCTCGCGCAGGCCGGTGAGCGAGGCGCCGAACGGCGAGTAGATCATTCGCCTCACGGCCCACCAGCCGATGAGCAGGGTCACGAGGCAAAAGAGGTAGGCGGTCCTGCCGAACAGGTCGAACCTGAATTGGCCCAGTATCGGCGCAACGACCACCCCCGACAGGCCGTCCGCGCCGCCGGTGTAATACGTTGCCTTGTTGGCGATCTCGAGGCAAAGTGAAGTGATCGCCAGCGTGAGCATCAGAAGAGTCAATCCCTTGGTTCGTAGAATGATTGCACCCGTTGCGGCGCCCAGCAGGCCCCCGGCAGCTGCAGCGGCAACGAGCTGCAGCAGCGGATCGGTGACGCCGAGCTTCGCCGCGAGAATGCCCGCCGTATACGCACCGAAGCCGAAGTAGGCGCTGTGGCCCAGCGTAATGATTCCCGCGTAGCCGAGGATCAGGTCGAGGGAGAGCGCGTACAGGATGTAGATAAGAATGCGCGCCCCGAGCGAAAGATATTCGGGCAGAAGAAAAAAACCGGCAATCGCGACCAGCCAGGGCAGCCCCTCGACCCAGCGTATGCGGGGATCGGCGCTGTAGCCGCCGGAATGGGTCATGTCCGTCTCCCGAACAATCCCGCCGGCCGCCACAGCAGGATTCCGATCGTGGCGACGTAGATCAGGAACGCGCCGAATTGCGGCAGCCAATACTTGCATGCCGTGTCGGCAATGCCAATCAACAGTGCCGCCGCGAATGGGCCACGCAGACTGCCCAGGCCCCCAACCGAGACCACGATCAGGAAGTACACCAGGTTCTCGAAAGGATAAGTCGGCTGGATTGCGATGATGTCGGCCCCCAGGGCCCCTCCCAGGCCCGCGAGCCCGCTGCCCAGTGCGAAAGTCAGTGTGAAAAGACGCTGGGTGTCGATGCCCACCGATTGGGCCATGGCCCGATTGTCCACGGCGGCGCGCACCATGGCGCCCCAGCGGGTGCGCTCCACGCCAAACCAGAGCAGCGCGACCATCGCCGCGCTGAATACGATGATGAATACGCGGTAAGCCGGAAAATCGCGGCCGAACAGGGGAAACTGGCCTTTCAGATATTCCGGAAGGATCACCGGCTGCTGAAGCGTGCCGAAGATCATCCTTGCGACCGCCACGGCGATGAAAATCAGGCCGATGGTGAACAGCACCTGCTCGAGATCGCCGGCAGAGTAGAGCTTGGCGTAGAGCAGCCGCTCGAGGATCACGCTCCCGGCCGCAACAGTGAGGAACGCAACGGCCAGCGCGAGCGGGAAGGGCACGCCCAGGCGGCTGATCGCCGACGTCAGGACATACCCGCCCGCCATCGCGAACACGCCGTGGGCGAGGTTGGCGAATCCCATCAGGCCCATCGTCACCGACAGGCCGACCGAAATCACGTACAGGATCATTCCGAAAGCGGTGCCGTGAAAGGCAACGCTCACGACCGATGAAAGCAATTCCTCCATGCTTCAGCGCTCAGGCGGGGTGCGGCAGTGCCGCGCGCAGCTAAACCCGCGGCGCGTCCGGCGTGGCGCGGGGGGTTCGGAAGCGGACTATTTCTTCTTGTTGATTATTTTCCAGGGATCCTTGAGAGCAGTCTCGACTGTCTCGAGCTCGACGTTGACGAGCTGGCCACCGACCCTGCGTACTTCGCGCAGGTACTCGTTCTGCACGATGTCGCGGGTTTCGGGATCAATCGAGATCGGTCCGCGCGGGCTGTTCGGATTCTTGTAGTTCTTCAGCAGCGCCATGGTCTTGTCCGGGTCGAACTGGCCCTTCTGCTCGCGGATCGCGTAATAGATCGCATCCATGCCGTCCCAGGCGCCGACCGACATGAAGCTCGGAATGGATTTCTCGCCGTATTCCTTTTTCCACGCGGCGACGAACGCCTTATTGGCCGGACGCTCGGCCGCTGCCGAGTAGTGGAAAACCGTGAGCACGCCCAGCGGCACGTCACCCATGTTCGGCAGCTCCTCGTCGGTGGTGATGTCGCCGGGTCCGATCAGCCTTATTCCGGACTTGCCCAGGCCGAGGTCGCCGAAGGCTTTCATCACTGCTGTCGCCTGCTTGCCCGCAGGGACAAACACGAAGAGCGCATCGGGCTTGGCGTCCTTGACCCGCTGCATGTACGGCGCAAAGTCGGGATTCGCAAGCGGGATGCGCACGTTTCCGATGACCTTGCCCCCCGCATCCGTGAACCCCTTGGTGAAGGCCGCCTCGGCGTCGTGCCCGGGGCCGAAATCGCTGATGGCGACGTAGGCTGTCTTGAATTTCTTCGCCGCCCAGGTCCCCATCGGCAGGCTCGACTGCCACAGGGTGAACGAAAGTCGCACGATATAAGGCGACGCGGTGGTAATCGCCGAGGTGCCTGCGTTCATTATCACCATCGGCACCTTCGCCTCCATGGTGAGCGGCGCCGCCGACATGGCGTTCGGGGTCCAGGTCAGGCCGGTCAGAATCTGGATCTTGTCGCGCACGATGAGCTCCTGCGCGAGCTGCTTGGCCTTGTCGGGGTTCGGACCGCCGTCGTCGCGGGTGATGATCTCGACCTTAACACCGGGCGGCAGTCCATCCGGATGCGTCTTCATGTAGAGCTTGATGGCCTTGTCCATGTTGTCGCCCAGGGTCGCGTTCGGTCCGGACAGGGTGAGAATCGAGCCGACCTTGATGGTCTGCGCCGCCACGGGGGCCGCGTACACCATCAACGCCAGGACGGCGAAAGCGGCTTTTCGTATTGTCGGGAACATCATGGCTCCTCCTGCAAAAAATATGAACGGACGATTCTATACAGTCTTGGCCGACTTGGCATCTGTTCCGGGCAAAACATCCTCTGGCGCGTTTCTCGCGCGGTCGGTGGAGGCTGCTCTTACCGCGCCGACGGAAATTCAGCCGGCACTCGCAGCGGGCGCCAAGCCGGCCGGCCCGGCGCCGCAATGCATCGCGACGGTGCTATGATACCCGCGGCATTCGGTACTACGCATGTTTCTGGAACATCGCCTCGAGCGGCTGATCGAAAAGCTCAAGCAGTCGGCGTCCATTCCGCTGCGCCTTGAGCTCTGGAACGGTCGTGCCTTCGATCTTGCGGTCGACCCTACCGTCAAAATCAGCGTCCTGCGCCCGTCGGCGCTACGCTTTCTGGTCCCGCCCGACCTGATGAAGCTTGGCCAGGCCTACGTCGAGGGATACCTGCGCGTCGAAGGGCCGATCCTGGAAGTGATTCGGGTTGCGGATAATCTCGCGCGCAATGCCGCCGCCCGGGGACGCAGGGGCCTGCGGCGCTTCGCATACCACAGCCGCAAGCGCGACCGCGACGCAATCCAGTACCACTACGACATCTCGAACGACTTCTATTCGCTGTGGCTCGATCGGACCATGGTCTATTCCTGCGCCTATTACCGCAGCGATACCGATTCGCTGGAAACCGCGCAGGAGCAGAAGCTCGATTACATTCTGGACAAGCTGATGCTCAAGCCGGGTGAGCGCTTTCTCGATATCGGCTGCGGCTGGGGCGCGCTCATACTGCGGGCGGCGAAGAAGTACGGCGCCCGCGCCACCGGTATTACGCTCAGCCTCAATCAGTACGAGTTCGTTCAACGGCGCATCAAGGAAGAGGGCCTGGAAGGGCGTTGCGAGGTGCGGCTGCAGGATTATCGGGATGTGCCCGGCGAAGGTGCATTCGACAAAATCGCGAGCGTGGGCATGTTCGAACACGTGGGCTTACGCAACCTCAAGACCTATTTTCTGAAGATCCGCTCGCTGCTCGCCGAGGGCGGCTTGGTGATGAACCACGGAATCACGGCGACGGATCCTGACAGCCGCTGGGTTGGATTGGGAGCGGGAGAGTTCATCAACCGCTACGTGTTTCCCCACGGCGAGGTGCCGCATCTGTCGCTGGTGCTGCAGGAGATGGCGCGCGCCGGCTTCGAGGTTTCCGATGTCGAGTCGTTGCGGCGGCATTACGCGCGAACCTGCCTCGAGTGGGCGAAGCGCCTGGAGCAGAACCGCGAGCGGGCGGCGGCCTCGGCCGGAGAGAAGCGCTATCGCATCTGGCAGATTTATCTCGCCGGCTGCGCCCACGGCTTCGAGCACGAATGGATGAACATCTACCAGGTGCTTGCGCGCAAGGAAGGCAGCGCGGTGAATCCCCTGCCTCTCACGCGCGAGTTCATGTATCGCGCGCCGTAGCAGCCCGCGACGGCAGGCGCGCCCGCGTGGAGCGGAGCGGGCCCGCCGCCACGTTCTCCGACCCCGGTTTATCCTTGGCGCCATGTGCGGCCGCTTCGTGGCTCCCGACATCGCGGCGATCGAACGCGCCTGGCATCTGGGGCGCAGAAATCTCGGAAATCCCT
>JBGPYQ010000258.1:0-4084 GCA_041493345.1 Gammaproteobacteria bacterium
GCAAGTGCAGTGGACGCGCGAGGACGAGTTCGCCTGGGCTCCATGCGGACCGGCGATGGCGCTGACGCTTCGCGCCGCGCTCGATTCAGACGGCAACATTGTCGACTGGCAACACGAGCTGTGGAGCAACGGCCACAGTCACCGGCCGGGACGCTCGGACAGCCCGGCGCTTACCGCCGCGTGGCACCTTTCCACACCGTTTGAGCGGACCACCGCGATCAACATGCCGCTTCCCGCAGGCGCCGCGGACCGCAATGCCATCCCGCTCTACGATTTTCCGAATCAGCGCATCGTCAACCACTATGTGCGGGACATGCCCGTGCGCACCTCGGCGCTGCGCTCGCTGGGAGCCTATGCCAACGTGTATGCCATCGAGTCGTTCATGGACGAGCTTGCGAGCGTCGCCGGCCTCGATCCCGTTTCGTTCCGCCTGCGCCATCTCAAGGACCTGCGTGCGCGCGCCGTGATAGAAGGGGCCGCGCGGCGCTCCGGCTGGAACGAATGGAAGTCCGCGGAGGGCCGAGGCCACGGCATGGCCTTCGCGAAATACAAGAACCTCGGCGCCTATTGCGCGGTGGTCGCCGAAGTCGAGGTTGACCACGAGGTTCGCGTGAAGCGGCTTGTCGTTGCCGTCGACGTCGGGCTCGTCATCAACCCTGACGGCGTGGTCAACCAGATCGAGGGCGGCGCGATCCAGTCGACCAGCTGGACGCTCAAAGAGCAGGTGAAGTTCGATTCCAGGGGCATTATCAGCCTCGGCTGGGAGGACTACTCGATCCTGAAATTCAGCGAGGTGCCGGCCGTGGAGGTGGAATTGATCGACCGGCCGGAGCTGCCCGCAGTCGGCGCCGGAGAAGCCGCACAGGGACCCACTGCGGCGGCGATCGCCAATGCCGTCGGGGATGCGCTCGGGGTGCGCGTGCGCGACCTGCCGCTCACCCCCGAGCGCATCATCTCTGCCATCGAACGGCAGTAACCGGAGCTGCGAAGTGCGGCCCGTGCCCGGAATTCAGTCGACGAGAGCGTAAGCCGGAAGCGTAAGGAACTCGACGTAATCGTCGTCCGTGGTGATCTTTTCAAAAAGACGCGCGCCTTCTTCGTACTTTCCCTCTTTCCACGCGGACTCGCCAAGATAGATTTTTACTTTCGGCAGCTCCTCGCTTAGCAACCGGCGGAACAGGTCCTTCGTGACCTTGCGGCCATCGTCGAGCACGCCCTTGGCCGACCGGATCCATTGCCAGATCTGGGATCGCGAGATTTCGGCGGTGGCCGCGTCTTCCATCAGATTAAAAACGGGCACGCACCCGTTCCCGGCGAGCCACGCGCCGAGGTACTGGATGCCGACCGAGATGTTGTTGCGAAGGCCGGTTTCGGTAATCGGCTTTTCGGGGCGGAAGTCCAGCAGATCCTTCGCGGCGACGCTCACATCGTGGCGCTGCCTGCCGTACTGGTTCGGCTGCGGCATGTGCCTGTCGAACACCTCTTTCGCAATCGGCACGAGGCCCGGATGCGCGACCCAAGTACCGTCGCAGCCGTCGGTCACTTCGCGCAGCTTGTCATTGCGTACCTTTTCCATCGCCGCTTCATTCGCGACCGGATCGTTCTTGATCGGGATCTGCGCCGTCATCCCGCCCATCGCCGGTGCGCCCCTGCGGTGGCAGGTCTTCACCAGGAGCAGCGCGTAGGCGCGCATGAACGGCGCGGTCATGGTGACCTGAGCGCGGTCGGCAAGGCAAAAATCCTTGTTCGCGCGGAATTTCTTTATGCAGGAGAAAATATAGTCCCAGCGTCCGATGTTGAGACCCGCGCAGTGCTCGCGCAGCTCCCACAGAATCTCGTCCATCTCGAATGCAGCCAGCACGGTTTCGATCAGCGCCGTCGCCTTGATCGTACCCTGAGGCACACCCAGTTCGTCCTGTGCCAGCTTGAAGATGTCGTTCCACAGCCGCGCTTCGAGATGAGATTCCATCTTGGGCAGGTAAAAATACGGGCCGCTTCCGCGCGCAAGAAGCTCCTTTGCATTGTGGAAGAAATACAACGCGAAATCGAAGATCCCGCCCGAAACCGGCTTGCCGTCGACGAGCATGTGTCTCTCATCCAGGTGCCAGCCGCGCGGGCGCGGGATCAGAACTGCAACGAGCTCTTTCAGCCGGTAGCGCCTGCCGGTCTGCTCGAAGCTGATTGAGCGCCGGACCGCATCGCGCAAGTTGATCTGGCCCTTGATCATGTTCGCCCAGGTCGGACAGTTGGCGTCCTCGAAGTCGGCCATGAATGTGGAGGCGCCCGAATTGAGCGCGTTGATCACCATCTTGCGGTCCGTCGGTCCCGTGATCTCGACGCGGCGGTCGAGCATGTCCTTGGGCTGGGACGAAATGGACCAATCGGAATCGCGCAACTGCGCGGTCTCGGGGAGAAAGTCGGGCAATTTCCCTGCGTCAAATTCCCTCTGGCGCAGGGCACGCTTTTTCAGCAGTTCCTGGCGCCGCGGCTCAAATTCGCGATGCAGCCTGGCGAGGAAGGCAAGCGCCTCGCGCGTCAGGATCTGCGTGTACTCGGGGAGGGTTGCGCCGCGGATCTCGATTCCGGAAATGGTGATGGCCTCCTTCGGCGCGACGGTGGGTGCAAGGCTCACGGAAATCTCCTGGAGAACACCCGCACCATTATAAAATCGAAAACCATATGCTGTACCGGTATTTCACCATAGGAAATCGATGCCGGAGGCCTAGTCCTCGTCCGGGGAATTCCGGTCCTCGATGCCAAGCTCCCCGATCTTGCGAGTGATGGTGTTGCGGCCTATGCCAAGCAGGCTGGCCGCCTCTATACGTCTTCCGCCGGTGTGCGCCAGCGCCTTGGCGATGAGCGTCGTCTCGAAGCCCCTGGAAAGCGTGTCCATGATATTGGACTCGCCGCGCCCCAGCCGCCGCTCCGCTTCGCGCGCCAGCGCAACGAGCCATTCCGGTTCCGCCGCAGGCGAGGCCTCTTCGCGCAGGTCCGGCGGAAAATCGCCGATCTCGATGACCTGCGTCGGCGACATTACAGTAAGCCAATGGCAGACATTCTCGAGCTGGCGCACATTGCCCGGCAGGTCCTGCGCCGAAAGATAGGCCATCGCCGCGTCCGACAGGCGCTTGGGATCAATGCCGAGATCGCGCGCGGATTTTGCAAGAAAGTGCCTGGCAAGCAGCGGAATATCCTCGCGGCGCTCGCGCAGCGAAGGAAGCCGCAGGCGGATCACATTCAGGCGGTGGTAGAGATCCTCGCGGAACAGGCTCTCGCGCATCCGCGATTCGAGATTCTGGTTCGTAGCGGCGATGACGCGAACGCTTGCACGGATCGGCTGGTGGCCGCCGACACGATAGAAAGTGCCGTCCGACAGCACGCGCAAAAGACGCGTCTGCAGCTCGGCCGGCATGTCGCCGATCTCGTCAAGGAACAACGTTCCCCCTTCGGCCTGCTCGAAGCGCCCCTGCCGCATGGCTTGCGCGCCGGTAAAGGCGCCGCGCTCATGGCCGAACAGTTCCGATTCAAGGAGATCTTTCGGCATCGCGGCGGTATTGATGGCGATGAAGGGCTTGTCCGCGCGCGGGCTGTGCCGGTGCAGCGCCTGCGCCACAAGTTCCTTGCCCGTACCCGATTCGCCTGTGATAAGCACGGCTGCGCTCGACTGGGACAGCCGGCCGATCGAGCGAAAGACCTCCTGCATCGACTGCGCCCGACCCAGGATCTCGGGCGATCCGCTAAGCGTCTCCTGCGCCTCGCCCTCGCGTACGCTCTCGTCAAGCGCGCGGCGGATGAGTTCGACCGCTTGATCGACGTCGAAGGGTTTCGGCAGGTATTCGAACGCGCCGCCCTGAAAGGCCGCCACCGCGGATTCGAGATCAGAGAACGCAGTCATGATGATGACGGGCAGATTGGGAAAGCGTTGCTTCACATTCTGCAGCAACTCCAGACCCGACGCGCCGGGCATGCGGATATCGGACACCAGCACCTGGGGCGCGCCGGCGGCGAGCGCCTCCATGGCCTCGGTCGCCTGCGCGAAGGTCTTGAAGGCAATGCCTTCGCGGGTCAGCGCTTTCTCGAAGAC
>JBGPYQ010000132.1:0-9031 GCA_041493345.1 Gammaproteobacteria bacterium
TGCCTCCAGCTTGAACTCCAGCGTGTACGCCGCTCTCTTGCCCTTTTCTGTCATCATTTCGTATCTCCTTTACCGTCAAATTTACACCCGGTTAAGAAATACGTTTTTCAGGGGCAAGCTCAGCATCCGCACCATCGCCTTTCCCGCCATTAGCTGCGGCGTGTACGGCTACCCGATGGAGCAGGGCGCCGGAATCGCCGTGCGCGAGTGCCTGCAGTTCGCCCGACTCCATGACGCAATCGAGCAAGTCACGTTCGCGCTGTTCGGCGCCCATGCGTTCGCTGCCTACGAGACCGCGCTCGCGGAACTGCGGCCGTGAGAAAATGAGGTGAGCTCCATCGAGATAGGTTCCCCGATGCCCCGTGAGCAGTCCTCGCCGCTTGCGCGCTACCTGTTTGCCGCGTATGCCCTTCTTGTCGTCTACGCAAGCCTGTACCCGTTCTCCGGCTGGCGCGACCAGGGCCTGCCGCCCTTCGCGTTTCTTGCGGTGTCGTTTCCGCGCCCCATACCCGCGTTCGACGTTATCGCGAACATCCTCGGCTATCTGCCGCTCGGTTTCCTCGCGGTGCTGGCCGTCCATCCGGCGCTGCGCCGCGGCGGCGCATTCGCCTTCGGCGCCCTGTGCGCGCTGCTGCTGAGCCTTGCGCTCGAATCGCTGCAGCTCTATCTCCCGACCCGGATTTCCTCGAATCTCGATCTGCTCGCCAATACCGCGGGCGGGCTGGGCGGCGCGCTCGCCGCGGTCGTCACGAGCGAGCGCATCCTGCACAAAGAAGGACTGCAGGCGTTGCGCTATCGGCTGTTCCTTCCGGGCGGCCGGACCGACCTCGGCCTGGTGCTGCTCGGCCTGTGGCTCCTGTCGCAATTCAATCCCGAGACGCTGTTGTTCGGCACCGGCGATCTGCGCGAGCTGTTCCGCTCGCCGTCCGGAAAACTTTACCCCGCCGAAGTGTTCCTGCGCGTGGAAGCGGCCGTGGCCGGGGCCAATGTGCTCGCCGCCGGATTGCTCGCCTCCTGCCTCATCGCCCGCGACCGGCCGGTGCGCTTCCTCGTCGCCGCCCTGATGGCGGCCGCGCTCGCAGTCCGCAGCTTTGCGTTCGGATTGCTGCTCAGCCCCCAGGATTTGCTGCTCTGGGCCACGCCGGGCGCCATTTACGGTATCGCGGCAGGCATCGTGCTGCTGCTCGTTTTCACCGGTTTGCCGCGAACGCAGCAGCTCGCGCTCGCGGGACTCGCGCTCCTGACAGCAACAGCGGTGGTCAATCTCGCCCCGGCGAATCCCTATATGACCGCCTCGCTCGCCTTGTGGCGGCAGGGGCACTACTTCAACTTCAACGGATTGACGCGTTTTGTATCCGCCGCCTGGCCGTTCACGGCGATGTTCTACCTCGTGCTCCTCGCCGCCGAGCGCGATCGGGCAAAAGCATAGGCCGAAGGTGTTCAAGGCGGGCGAGCCCGGCACAGTATAATTAGTCTGACGCTCGTTCGAGCGGCGCCGGCTGAAACCACGATCAGATTCGCTCGCGGCGTCGGCGCGCCGCTCAACTCGCTCATTCACCGCCCGGAATTCAGTATGAGCTATTACAAAAAACACATTTTTTTCTGCTGCAACCAGAGACAGAACGGCGAGGCCTGCTGCAACGACAAGGGCGCAAGCGCCATGCGCGATTACGCCAAGGGGCGCGTGAAGGAGCTGGGACTCGCCGGGCCGGGCAAGGTGCGCGTCAATCAGGCCGGGTGCCTGGACCGCTGCAAGGAAGGGCCGTGCGTCGTGGTCTATCCGGACGCCGTCTGGTATACCTACGTCGACCGCGCCGACGTCGACGAAATCATAGAGGAACACATCAAGAACGGGCGGGTAGTCGAACGCCTGCGCATATGATCCGCTCCAGCGAGCGCATATTCATCGACGGCGGCGCGGGCAAAATCGAAACGGTCGTCGACCGGCCGCAAAAGGCACCGCAAGGCGTGGCGCTGGTCGCCCATCCGCATCCCCTCTACGGCGGCACGCTCGACAACAAGGTCGTGCAGACGCTCGCTAAAACTTTCGTCGAGCTGGGCTATGCATCGCTGCGGCCCAATTTCCGCGGCGTCGGCGCCTCCGAAGGGGAGCACGACGAAGGCAAGGGCGAAATCGAAGATCTATTGAGTGTCATCGCCTGCTCGCGGAAAACTTTCGGCGAGCTGCCGCTCGTGCTCGCCGGCTTTTCCTTCGGCGCCGTGGTGCAGACTCAGGTCGCCAAACGCGCGGCGCCCCATCGCATGGTGCTCGTAGGCGTAGCCGTCGGGCGCTTTGCTTCTGAAACCGTTCCGGCCGACTCGATCGTCATCCACGGCGAGCAGGACGAGACCGTGCCGCTTGCCAAGGTGCTCGATTGGGCACGGCCGCAGGAACTGCCGGTCGTTGTCATCCCCGGCGCCGACCACTTCTTCCACCTGCGGCTGCACCTCATAAAGAACATCGTCAAGGGCTCATGGCGGCACTGACTGCTAAAAACCTGCGAAAGTCCTACGGAGATCAGGAAGTTGTCGCCGGCGTGAGCTTTGCCATCGCACCCGGCGAATGCTTCGGCCTGCTCGGGCCGAACGGCGCAGGCAAGACCACCACGATGCGGCTCTGCCTCGGCCTCACCGATCCGGACAGCGGCTCGGTCGAGCTGATGCGGTATCGTGTTCCGGGTGACGCGCGCGCAGCGCGCGTGCGCGTCGGCGTCGTGCCGCAGATGGACAACCTCGATCCCGATTTCACCGTCGCGGAAAACCTGCTCGTCTACGGGCGGTACTTCGGAACTCCCGACCGCACCATCCGCGAGCGCATCCCGCGGCTGCTCGAATTCGCCGGTCTCGCTGCGCGTGCCGGATCGCGCATCCAGACGCTCTCCGGCGGAATGAAGCGGCGCCTGACGCTTGCGCGCGCCCTCATCAACGACCCCGACCTGATTTTCATGGATGAGCCGACCACCGGACTCGACCCGCAGGCGCGCCACCTGATCTGGGAGCGCCTGAAGCGCCTGCTCGCGCAGGGCAAGACCATCCTGCTCACCACGCACTTCATGGAGGAAGCGGAGCGCCTGTGCGCGCGGCTCGCCATCATGGACCGCGGCCGCCTCATTGCCGAGGGCAGCCCGCGCGAGCTCATTTCCCGGCACATCGAGCCCCATGTCGCGGAAGTGCACGGCGACGGCGTCATGGAATGGGCCGACGGCGAGGGCGAAGCCCTCGCCTCGCGCGTGGAGAAAAGCGGCGAGACGGCGTTCTGCTACGCCGCCGATCCGGCGCCGCTGCTCGCGAGCCTCGCGCGCCGTCCCGAGCTGCGCTACCTGCATCGGGCGGCCGATCTCGAAGACGTGTTCCTCAAGCTCACCGGCAGGGAGTTGCGCGACTGATGCGCGTTCTTGCCCGACCTTCGGTGAGCCTGCGCTTCGTGCCGGTGTGGCGAAGGAATCTCCTCGTCTGGCGCAAGCTCGCCATCGCCTCCATCCTCGGCAATCTCGCCGATCCCATGATCTACCTTCTGGGCCTGGGCTACGGCCTGGGTTCGGTGCTGCCCCAGGTCGGGGGGGTGTCCTACGTCGCCTTCCTCGCCGCGGGCATGGTCTGTTCGAGCACGATGAACACCGCCAGCTTCGAGGCGATGTATTCGGCGTTCTCGCGCATGCACATGCAGCGCACCTGGGACGCGATCATGAACACGCCGATCGACCTTGACGATGTGGTGCTCGCCGAGCTGGTCTGGGCGGCGAGCAAGAGCGTGCTCTCGGGGGCGGCGATCCTTGCGGTGATCTGGGCGCTCGGCCTGTCGAGCTCGCCGCTTTCGATCTGGGTGCTTGCGCTCGTGCCCGTCATCGGCCTTACCTTCGGAGCGCTCGGCCTGGCAATGACGGCGTACGCCTGGAACTACGATTTCTTCATGTACTACATGACGCTGTTCATCACGCCGATGATCATGCTGTCCGGCGTGTTTTTCCCGGTGGATCAGCTGCCCCCGGCGTTCCGGACGATCGCCGCGTTTCTGCCGCTCAGCCACGCGGTCGAGCTTGCCCGCCCGCTGCTGCTCGGAGAGATCCCGAACGATATTGTGCTGCACCTCGGCGTGCTGCTTGCCTACGCGGCGGCTGCGTTCTATGCTGCGATTGTCCTCTTCCGCCGCCGGCTGCTGAAATGAACCCTCTGTGGGCGAAAGCTCTGCATGTCATCTTCATGGTGACCTGGTTTGCGGGGCTTTTTTATCTGCCGCGGCTCTTCGTCTACCACGCCATGGCCGAGGACAGCGTGAGCCGGGAGCGCTTCAAGCTGATGGAGCGCAAGCTCTACTGGGGAATCATGGCGCCGGGGGCCGTCCTGACCCTCCTCTTCGGAATCCTGCTGCTCAACTATGTCGCGATGGGCGGCTGGCTCTACGCGAAGCTCGTCATCGTCGTCCTCCTCATTGCGTACCACCTGTACTGCGGCAAGCTGCTCGCCGTTTTTGCGCGCGACCGCAACACAAAAAGCCACGTCTGGTTCCGCTGGTTCAACGAAGTGCCGACGGTATTCCTGTTTGCCGCGGTCATCCTGACCGTGGTCAAGCCCTTCTAGCAGCAGCATACTTCATGCTAATCTTGGCTCGGTAGCTGCATTGCGTTTGCGGAAATGAAAGCAAAAAACATCATCCTGAAACCCGGCCGGCCCGCCGACGCCGGAAAGATCGCCGCCATGTCGCGCGATCTGATCGAGACCGGCCTGGGATGGTCCTGGGACCCGGACCGCGTCTCGCGCTCGATCGAGAACAAGGACACGTTCACGCTGCTCGCGTGCGACCGGGACCGGCTCGTCGCCTTCGCCATCATGCATTTCGGCGACGAGCACGCGCACCTCAACCTGCTCGCGGTGCAGCCTTCGCTCCGGAGGCTGGGCATCGGCCGGCGCATGGTCGAGTGGCTGATCGAATCCGCGTACGCCGCCGGCATCGGCTCCATTCATCTGGAGCTGCGCGCGGCCAATTTCGCCGCGCGCAGTTTCTACCGGGCGCTGGGCTTCTCCGAATCGGCGTACGTCCCGGGGTATTACCGGGGCCGCGAGATGGCGCTGCGCATGATGCGGGGGCTGCGCAAGCCGGGCCTGCCGCTGCCCGCCTGGCCGGTGCCCAAGCTACCGCGAAACTAAGAGCGCGTTGCAAAATAGACCTTTGCGTAGCGTGCGCCCCGCGCACGATCCAGTGCAATTCGTGCGCACGGCGCACGCTAAGTATCCAATTTCGCAACATTCTCTAAATCCGTCATGACGTCGCAAGTGTTCTTCGCCTCGTGCCCGAGGGGCCTGGAGGCGCTGCTCGCCGACGAGCTGCGCCAGCTCGGCGCGCGCGGCACGAAGCCCGTTGCCGGCGGAGTCGCATTCGAGTGCGGCATCGAAGTGTGCTATCGCGCCAACCTGGAGTCGCGCCTGGCCACCCGCGTTTTGATGCGGCTTAGCCATGCGCCCTACCGCAACGAGCAGGACATCTACGACGCCGCACTGGCGCTGCACTGGCCCGATTGGTTCAGCGAGAAGCAAACCCTCCGCGTGGACGTGACCGCGATCCGCTCGCCGCTGAAGAGCCTCGAGTTCGTCACGCTGCGCATCAAGGACGCGGTGTGCGACCGCTTCCGCGCCGATCGCGGAAGCCGCCCGGACGTGGACACGCGCTCTCCGGACGTTCGCATCCAGGGTTTTCTCGACAGGGAAAACGTCACGCTCTACCTTGACACCTCGGGCGAGCCGCTGAACAAGCGCGGCTACCGCAAGGACGCGGGCGAGGCGCCGCTCAAGGAAAACCTCGCCGCGGGCATCGTGCGTCTCACCGGCTGGGATTTGCTCGAGCCGCTGCTCGATCCGATGTGCGGCAGCGGCACCCTCGTCATCGAGGCGGCGATGATGGCGCTCGCCATTGCACCGGGGCACGCGCGCGGGTTCGGCTTCGAGCGGCTGGCGGGGTTCGATGCGCGGCGCTGGAAGGAAGTACGCGAAGCCGCGCGCGCCCGGCGCGCGCCGCCGCGCAAGCTCGCGATTTTCGGGCGCGACCGCTACGGCGACGAGCTGAAGATAGCGCGCGTCAACCTCGAAGCCGCGGGACTCGCGGATTGCGTGGAACTGAAACAGGCGGACGTGCTCGACACGGGTGCGCCGGCCCCCGCCGGCGTGCTGGTCGCCAATCCGCCTTACGGCGCGCGTATCGGCGAGGAAAATGAGCTCGCGGATTTCTATCCCAAGCTCGGCGACACACTGAAGAAATACTATGCCGGCTGGCGCTGCTATATTTTCTCGGGAGACACGCAGCTGCCCAGGCTCCTCCGGCTGCAGGCCTCCAAGCGCACGCCGCTCTTCAACGGGCCGCTCGAGTGCCGGCTCTACGAGTACAAGATGATCACCGGCAGCATGCGCAAGCCCCGCGCCGGCGCCGACCGGCCGCAAGCGCGCTAACGCATCGCGCGGCGGGCGCTAGTGACGGCGAGGAAGATCTCGCGCAGGAAGACGATCAGGCAGACGATCAGCGCAAGCATCGCCAGCACGAACAGCGCGCCGATTACCCGGGCGAGGTTCGCCGCGATGAAGGCATCGACGAAGGCCACCGCGATCAGGAGACACACGAACAGCGCGCATATCACGGCGAGCGCGATCGCGGTGTAGATGAGCTGGGTGCGGCGCGCGAGCAATGTCAGTTCCTCGTGCGCGGCGGCGAGCCCTTTGTCGAGCAACCCTGGCAGCAGTTTTTCCACCACCCGGCCCCTGTCCACCGCGCGCGCCAGGCGGTTGGTCAACACCATGAGGAGGGTGCCGACACCGGTAAGCAGGAACACCGGCGCGACGGCCAACTGGATGACGTGAGCGATATCGCCCGAGTTGGACAGGGGAATCATCTCGAATCCGCGCGCTCTCCGGTCAACGCTCCGGACGGTTACACCATCGCCTTGCGGAGCTGGTGCTTGAAGTGGTGGATGTGGTTGAGGGCGACCTTCAGTTTCTTCCGGTCTTTTGCGGCGAGCGCCTCGTCGCGCTTCTTCTGCCAGTCGTGGATCTTCGTCTTCGCCCCCGCCTTGTCGATGCCCTTGACCTCGTGGTGGGCGTGCATGTCGATCGAGAGCGCCTTGCAGATCGCCACGAGCAGATGGTCCTTGTTCAACTGCGTGTAGCCCTGCACCGCGTCGTGCGTGATGCCCGCCGCGATCTCCTTCAGCTCGGCGAGGGTCTTGTGCTTCAGTTCTGGAAACGTATGGGCCATGTTTTTCTCCGGGAATGCGTTGCCGATCGATCCCTTCAGGCAGCGAGCAGCTCTTCGATGTCGCCGGCCAGGTCCTTCGGCTCGGTCTGGGGCGCATAGCGCTTCACCACCCTGCCGTCGCGGCCGATCAGGAACTTGGCGAAATTCCATTCTATCGCAGGACCCTTGGCGCCCTGCGCCGCTTGCGTCAGCCACTGGTACAGCGGGTGCGCGCCGGCGCCGTTCACCTCGATCTTGCCGAACATCTGGAACGATACGCCGTAGTTCTTCCGGCAGAACGCTCCGATCGCGGCGGCGTCTCCTGGCTCCTGCGCGCCGAACTGGTTGCAGGGAAAGCCGAGCACCGCAACACCCTTGTCATGGTACTTTTTGTGTAGTGCTTCCAGGCCTGTGTACTGCGGCGTCAGGCCGCATTCGCTCGCTGTGTTGACGACCAGGACTACCTTGCCGCGATAGTCTTTCAGGTCGAGATTTTCACCGGCCAGGGTCCTGGCGGAAAACTTGTACAAATCGTTCATATGAGACCTTGCCAATGTTCGCGTCGGGCGGCGCTCGAACGCGCGGGTAAATCCTCTCTATCGAACCCCCCGGTCACGATGCAGAGCAATTGCCGGCAATTTACACGTCATTGCCGCGCTTTTGGCGCAGCTGCACCTTCGCGCTTGTCCGACGCTCTTGCTCCCAGGTAACGGCCCAGAAACTGTGTCCACCCTCGCATCATGGCATTTGCATCATGCATCGTGAGAGTCGGCCAAGGTTCACGGTGAGGCGGGCGCGCCGGCCTTGCGCGCGTCCGTCTCGACGGTGGAGTTGGCCGAAATTCTCTCCATGACCACGATCGGAACATCGGTTTGGTTTCTCCGAACCGTAGTTCTTTTCACTTCCCGGAAGCCAAAGCGCCGATAGAACCCCACGGCGTTCAGAGTTGACTCCAAGTACACGGAGCCCGAATATCCGGCCTGCGCAAGAGACAGCGCCCTCTCAAGCAGCGCCGACCCGACGCCCCGACCGACATGAGCGGGATCGACAAACACCGCGACGACTTCCCCGCAAACGCCGACGCAGAAACCCACGATCTGAGATCGAGTTTCGGCAACAAGGACGGCAGCGGACTGGATGCCTCGGAGATACCCTTGGGCGGAGCGGTCCTTCAACCAACCGTCGACAATATCCGGTTCGTAATGTGCGGCACACAGGGAGCGCACCGATGACAGGTGCAGCTCGTGAATTCTTTGGGCATCAGCGGCCCTGGCAATTCGTATGTTCACCGCGGCTTCTTCCATTGCACCGTCATTCCAGACATAACCCGGGGCTGGGCCGCGGGATGAACGCTGCGGCGCTCTGACTACACAATGTTCAGGTGCTCGATCCCCTGCGTCATGTCGCGGTTCTTCGCTTCCTTGGAGTGCAGCTTGATGGTGAGGCGCAGGTCGTTGACGCTGTCGGCGTTCCGGAGCGCGTCCTCGTAGGTGATCTTGCCTGCCTCGAACAGATCGAACAGCGACTGGTCGAAGGTCTGCATGCCGAGCTCGCGCGATTTCTTCATGATCTCCTTGATCTCGTGCACGTCGCCCTTGAAGATGAGGTCGGCGATGAGCGGCGAGTTGAGCATGATCTCGACCGCGGGGCAGCGGCCCCTGCCTTCCTTCAGCGGGATGAGCCGCTGGGAAATCATTCCTTTCAGGTTGAGCGACAGGTCCATCAGCAGCTGCTGCCTGCGCTCTTCGGGGAAGAAGTTGATGATCCGGTCCAGGGCCTGGTTGGAGCTGTTCGCGTGCAGCGTGCACAGGCACA
>JBGPYQ010000136.1:0-8795 GCA_041493345.1 Gammaproteobacteria bacterium
ATCACCGACCACGGCGTGCCGATCGGCCGCATCGTGCCGATGGGCCAGGATCTTGGCGGGCGCCTCGCCGCGATGCGCGAGGCCGGGCTGGCGCAATGGAGCGGGCACAAGCTGCGCCGCCGCAAGCCGGTCGCGAAGCTGCTCGGAGAAAAACGGTCGCGCAACTGCTGGTGGAAGAGCGCGAGTGATCCTCTGCCTCGACGCCGGCGCTCTGGTGATGAGCGAAACGGGCCGCCAGGCATATGCCTTGATCTATACCAGCGGGCGGCCTAGAATGCGGCATCGTTCTCCGGAGGACCGTCCATGGACCGTCCCGCCACCGCCAAACTGTTCCGCAACGGCCGCAGCCAGGCCGTGCGCTTGCCCGCGAAGTTCCGCTTCGAGGGCGCCGACGAGGTGTTCGTCTCCAAGGTCGGCGACAAGGTTGTGCTCTCGGCCAAGCCGTCGTCATGGGATGACTTCTTCGACGCGAAGCCGGAGGGCGCGCAGGGTTTCCTCGGCCGCCGCAACGACCGGCCGCCGCAGAAGCGGAGGCTGTTCCGGTGAAACGCTACCTGCTCGACACGGACATCTCGAGCTACGTCATTCGCAAGCGCCCGGAGTCGGTGCGGACGCGATTCCAGGAGCTGGACAGCGGGCAGTTGTGCATCTCCGTGGTGTCCGAAGCCGAACTACTCTATGGCGTGAAGGCGAAGGGCTCGCCGCGCGCACTGGCGTCGATGGTAGCGGATTTCCTGCGCCGGTTGACGGTGCTCGACTGGTCGCGCGCCGCCGCCCAGCACTACGCCGACATCCGGGCGAAGCTGGAGTCGGCAGGGACGCCGATCGGCAACATGGACCTCATGATCGCGGCCCATGCACGCAGCGCCGGTGCGGTGCTGGTGACGAACAATGAGAAGCACTTTCGCCGCGTCGAAGGATTGAAGGTAGAGAACTGGGCGTGAGCATCACCCGCTTGTCGGGATGGAGATGGCGATGAACCGGATCGAGATCGAAGTGCTGAATTCCCGGGCCGCGCTCGCCGCCTTTGCGCGTGCGTGGCGGCAGACGCGCGCCAGGCGCAAAACGACCCCGCGGCTCGCCTTCGGCAGCATCGCGGAGTTGTTCAGTGCGGTATCGGAAAAGCGGCTGGAGCTGGTTCGTCATGTCGCCGGAGACGAGGGGCTGCAGATCCGGCCGCTTGCGCGCGCGTTGGGGCGGGAATACAAGAACGTGCACACCGACGTGCAGGCGCTCATCGAACTGGGGCTCCTCGAAAAAAAAGAGCGCGGCGGCCTGCGCGCGCCGTTCGACGAAATCGTGATCCGGGCCGGCCTGCGCGAAGCCGCCTGACAGCGCCTTCTGCTCGACGTAGCGCGTGCGAGCGATTCACTCGCCCTGCACGAATCCGATCCGGCGCTTCGGTGCAGGCGGCGGCGGTGTCATGAGCTCGCGGATGGCGTCGAATACGACCTTGAACTGTCGGTCGTACCTGGATTCGAGCGCATCCAGCCTGCGCGAGAGCTCCTGATCGCGCGCCACGAGGCCCCGCAGCCGAACGAAGGCGCGCATGATTTCCACGTTCACCTGCACGGCCCGATCGCTTCTCAGCACCGAGGAGAGCATGGCGACGCCCTGTTCCGTGAACGCGTAGGGACGATATTTCGCGTGCCGCCCCCGCCCGCCCGGCTTGGCGTCTAAGGTCACAGTTTGTGACCTTAAAACGCCAACTTCTTGTTCCGTCAAATGTAACATGAAGTCCTCAGGGAATCGATCCGGATTGCGCTTGACCGCCTGCACGAGCGCCTTGGTCAGGACGCCGTACAGTTCCGCGAGGTCCGCGTCCAGCATGACCTTGTGCCCGCGAATGGTATGGATGCGCTGGGCGAGAGGCAAAGCGGGCGCCGTCATGGGGTACCATAGCGCGGAGACGGCTACTGCGTAACGCTCAGAACGGCGTTGACCAACGCTTTCCGCTGGTTGCCACCCACAATAAAGGAGAAGACCCATGAAAACAGTGCTCGGATTGTCCGTTGTTCTGGCCGTTGCGCCGTTTGCACAAGCCGCCGACATCGAGGCCGGCAAAGCCAAGGCCGCCACCGTGTGCGCGGCATGCCACGGCGCAAACGGCGTGAGTGTGAACGATGCCATTCCCAATCTCGCCGCTCAGCGGGCGGGCTACCTCGAGGCGCAACTGAAGGTGTTCAAGGACGGCACGCGCAAGCAACAGGGCGCGACGAGTCCGACGCATATCATGAATGCGATTGCGACCCAGCTCAGCGCCGAGGACATCGCCAACGTCGCGGCGTACTTTGCCTCGCAGCCCGGCGCTGCGACGGGCGCCAAGTCTGCGTTGCTGCCGAACGTGGCGAAGACCAGCGTGACTTTCCCCGAAGGCTACAAGGAATCGTTCACGAAGTACCACACGATCAACTTCCCCGCGACCAAACAGGTGCGCTACTACTACGCCAACAAGGCCGCGGTGGCGGCGGCGAAGGCGGGCAAGCCGCTGCCCGACGGCTCGGTGCTGTTCGCCGAAGTGTATGCGGCGAAGCTCGGCGCCGACGGCAAGCCGGTCGTGGGCGGCGACGGCTACTACGTGGCGGACAAACTGATCGTCTACACGGCGATGGCGCGTGAAGCCGGCTGGGGCAAGGACATTCCCGATATGTTGCGCAACAGCGACTGGAATTACGCCATCTTCACTGCCGACAAACAGCACCGGCCCGGCGTGAACCAGGCCGAATGCCTCGCCTGCCACAAGCCGCTCGACAACGTCAGCTACACCTTCACGCTGAAGCAGCTCGCCGACGTGAAGTAAGCCGCGTGACGCCCGGCGCCCCGGCTTCTCGGAAACTCGGCGCCTGTCAGCGCCAGAGATCGACAGCCTCGCCGCGCCCGCGCATGCTGCGGGCGCGGCTCTGGATGAAGCGCTGAAAGCTCGGCTCGCGCAGGTAAGCCTCGCTCGCGACGTAATCGAGTGACGCGGCAAGGTGAAAGGGACGCAGATAGGCCTCGATGCGGAAGACTTCCCTGCCGCCCGCATCAAAAAAAACGATCGAGGGCGTATAGGCGATTCCGAGAGCACGCGCCCAATCTTCCGCCGGCATGCGCTTGCCGCCGGGCGTAACGATCGCCACCCGCTCCGACAGGGTGAGGCGCGCGACGTCGAACCGTGCAATGAGCGCCTGGACGTCCTGGCGCTTGAAGCCTTCGCGATGCAACTCGTCGCAGGCCGCGCAGAAGCGCGTCTCGAACAGCACCGCGAGCGGCTTGCCGCCGCGGCGCCGCAGATCGTAAGGAGGCTTGAGGAAGAACGGCTCTTCGTGCAAGGCGGCGCTCGCGGCTTCCTTCGCGTCTGATTTGAGATGCTCGGCTAGAGTCAGGCGGCCTTCCATGCGAGCGGCAACGTAGTCGAGCGCGGCCTCGAAGCGGTGCGGCGGATAGTAGCCGTTCAGCCGCGCCACCACCCTGCCTTGCTCGTCGAGGAACAGCAAGGTCGGGGTGAACTGGATTTTCAGGAATTCGGCAAACTTCTTTTCGCTCATAGTGCGGCCGTCCACCCAGGTGAGCTCGCGGTCGCCCCAGATATTGATTGCGATTGCGACGAAATCCCTTCGCACCTTGTCCGCGATGGCTTTCTGGCTGAAGCTGGTCTGCACGAGCTCCTTGCAGTAAGGGCAGCCGTCCTGCTCGAAGAACAGCATCAGCCGTTTTCCCGATCTTGCCGCATCGCGGACATCCTCCTGAATGTCGAGGAAGGTCGCGGTAAACAAGGAAGGCGACGTGATCGCGCGCTCCACGGGCTCGGCGGCCTGCGCCGGTGCGCATAGGAGCAACAGCAAAAACACGGATAGCGGAAGTTTCATGCGCATCTCGTCATGGGGCACCCGTCTTTTCGATTTTTTGATCCTTGCAAGCGGCCAGCAGCATAGCGGCTGGTCCTCTGCCCGGGATGGCGGCGTCGGGCGCGATCTCGACAAGAGGCGCGAGCACGAAGGCGCGCTCATGCATGCGGGGATGGGGAACGGCGAGATGCGGATCGGCGATGACCTGATCGCCGTAGAGCAGCAGGTCGAGATCGAGCGTGCGCGGGGCGCCGGGGAATTCGCGCCGGCGGCCGAAACGGGTTTCGGTCGCGAGCAGTTCGCCGAGCAGCGCCTGGGCGCTGAGCCCGGTCTCTATTTTCACAACCGCATTGACGAATTCGGGCTGATCGCGGACACCGATCGGCGCGCTCCGATAAAGCGAGGAAGCAGCCAGCACCCGCGTGGCCGGGTATGACCCGAGCGCGGCAACGGCACGGCGCACCTGGGATCGCGGGTCGCCGAGGTTCGCTCCCAGCCCGACAAAAGCCGTTACGGCGGGCATCTCATATGGGCGCGGCGTCGGGCGGCCGCGCGGCGGGTTTTCCGCGCCGCCGGCGGCGGCGGCGCTTTTGCTCGCCCGGCGCCGGCGCCATCAGCATTCCTTCGCGCTCGGCCTCGCCTGCGCGCTGGAATTTCTCCCACCATTGCGACAGCTCGGCCGGAATTTCACCGCTCTCGGCTCTCAGCACGAGGAAGTCGAACCCGGCGCGGAATCTCTCGTGCATGAGCAGCGCGAACGGGCGGCGGCCGCTCCTTTGCGCGAAGCGCGGCTGCAATGCCCAGATCTCCTTCATCATGGCCGTCAGCCTGCGCGGGATGGCGAGCTTTTCCGTCTGAATGTCGAGAACCGCCTCCATCGCCTGAAACAACGCCGGAATCGGCCTCATGCCCTGCTTTTCCGCCGTTTTCCAGGCCGCCAGCACCTCGTGCCACAGCAACGCTGCAAACAGGAACGCGGGCGACACCGGCCTGCCCGAGCGCACGCGTTCATCGGTCTGCCCGAGCGCGGAATTGACGAAGCGCTCGCCCATCGGCTGCTCGAAAATGACATCGAGCAAGGGCAGCAGTCCGTGGTGCAGGCCGTGCTTGTGCAGCTCGCGCAGGCTCGTGACGGCGTGGCCGGAGAGCAGCAGCTTCTGAATCTCCTCGTAGACCCGCGACGGCGGCACGTTTCCCAGCAGGTGCGCATTGTCGCGGACCGGCTTGCGCGTGCGCTCCTCGATGGTGAAGCCGAGCTTCGCGGCGAAACGAACGGCACGCAGCATCCGCACCGGATCCTCGCGGTAGCGCGCGCGCGCGTCGCCGATGATGCGCACCGATTTCTGCCGCAGGTCCCTCAGGCCGTTGTGGTAGTCGAGAATGGTCTCGCCGGACGGATCGTAGTAGAGGGCATTGACGGTGAAATCGCGCCGGATGGCGTCGTCCTCGCGCGTGCCGTATATGTTGTCCCTGAGCACGCGTCCGTGTTCGTCGGTTTCGCTTGCGGTACGCGCGCGAAACGTCGAGACCTCCACCGTCTCCTCGCCGAACATCACGTGCGCGAGCTTGAAGCGCCGGCCGATCAGGCGCGAGCGCCGGAACAGCTTGTGCACGTCCTCCGGGGAAGCGTTGGTGGCGACGTCGAAGTCCTTCGGCCGCAGGCCGAGCAGGAGGTCCCGCACCGCGCCGCCGACCACGTAGGCCTCATGGCCCTGGCCCTGGAGAACCTCGCACACCTTGCGCGAGCCGTGCGAGATCGCCTCGCGGCCGATGCCGTGCTGTGCCCTGGAAATGATCCTCGGTTCGGAACCGCGGCCCAGCCGGAATACGCGCCGGATGAATTTTTTGATCAAGAGGGAAGCTGCGGGCCGGCCACGTTCAGCCGGTAGCGGAGGAGCATTTCGAAATTGGCTTGGGTGGGCATGTCGCTTGAGCGCCCCAGGCTCGCATGGCCCAAATCATACCTTAACTCTCCACTGCGTGGAGAGGGAACGCTCATTGCAGGGAAATAATCGTCCAGCCGCGGACGAGCGCTTCGCGGCGCAGCGTCTCGTCGGGATCCACTGCGACGGGATGGGTGACGCGCTCGAGCAGCGGCAGGTCGTTGTGCGAATCGCTGTAGAACCAGCTCGCCGGGAACATCTCCAGGGATTCCCCGCGCGCGGCCAGCCATTCGCGAAGCCGCACAAGCTTGCCTTCGCGGAAACTCGGCGTGCCGGCCGGCTTTCCGGTGAATTGCCCGTCGCGGACCTCGAGTTCCGTGGCGATCAGGTGCTCGATGCCGAACTCATTCGCGATGGGCGCGGTAATGAAAGTGTTGGTGGAAGTAATGATGGCGCAAAGGTGCCCCTGCCGAAGATGCCGCTGCACCAGCTCCCGTCCCTTCTCCCGGATCACAGGCTGCACCTTCGTGCGCATGAATTCGCGGTGCCATTCGTCGAGCTGCGTGCGTGGGTACCGGGCCAGCGGCGCGAGCTGGAAATCGAGGAACTCATGGATGTCGAGCTCGCCCGCCTTGTACTGCCGGAAGAAGTGGTCGTTGCGCGCCTCGTATCCGGCGCGCTCGAGCACACCCCGGTCGATCAGGAACTGCCCCCACTCGAAATCGCTGTCGCCCGAGAGCAGCGTGTGGTCGAGGTCAAAAAGCGCCAGTTCCAATCACCACCTCCGGGTAAAAACGGCGAGCCTAACAGGCCGTTGAAAAAGTACGCATCATGTCAATTTCTTGAACTCATCTCGAAATTCTCCCTCACCCCAACCCTCTCCCGGAGGGAGAGGGAGAATCACCCTTCTCCCCTCGGAAGAAATAGGGAGAATCACCCTTCTCCCCTCGGGAAAAATAGGGAGAATCACCCTTCTCCCCTCGGGAGAAGGGCCGGGGATGAGGGGAAACGACGACGCGCCATTTTTCAACAGCCTGCTAACGCCCTTTGCCTTTTTCGTCGAGCGAGCGCAGCGCCTCCTTGAGCAGCGGCAGAGTTATCGGCCGCTTGCGCTGCAGCGAATACCTGTCCAGAGCATCGAGCACCGCGATCTGCGTGCCCATGTCGCGCCCAAAGTGCGTCAACAGGTAACGGATGAGATCGCCGCCGAGTGCGATGCCGCGGCCCGCCGCGTGCTCGCGCAGCGCCGCGGTCTTCTCGTCGTCGCTGAGCGTGTGGACCTGGAGAACGATCCCCGAGGCGAGGCGCGAGCGCAGGTCGGGCCGCAGCGCGAGCTGCGCGGGCGGCGCGTCGGAGCTTGCCGCCAGGACGCCGCCGGAGCCGCGCAGCCGGTTGCAGAGGTCGAACAGCGCGATCTGAGCGGGTTCGTCGAGCCGCGACACGTCGTCCACCGCGGCGACCTCGAGCGTCCCGGCGCGGCTCCAGTCCGCGGCCGCGGATTGAAGGTAGCCGGCGGCGCGCGTCGCCTCGCCCGCTTTGACCAGGCCGCGAAGCAGGTGCGATTTGCCGCTGCCGCTCGCACCCCAGAGGAACAGAAACGGCTCGCCGCCCGCCAGCGCACCGCGCAGGGCCTGCAGCGCGGCGCGGTTGCGTCCGGGGACGAAATTTTCCAGGGTCGGCGGCGGCGGCGGCGCGAGCTCGAGCAGAAGCTGCTGCATCAGTCTTTATAGAAGGAGCTGGCGTAGTAGCGGATGCGCAAATGGCGCAGGCCTACGAGCAGCGCGGCGCTGACCGGCAAGGCCAGCAATACGCCGAAAAAGCCGAAAATCTGGCCAAAGGCGAGCAGTGCGAAGATCACCGCCACCGGGTGCAGGCCGATGCGCTGACCCACGAGCGCGGGCGTCACCAGCATGCCTTCGATGAGCTGGCCGGCGGCGAACACGACGCAGACCCAGACCAGGCCCGCAGTCGCGCCGAACTGCATCAGCGCCGCCAGCACCGCCAGCACCAGGCCGGTCAGCATGCCGACGTAGGGAACGAATACGAGTATTCCGGTGATGACGCCGATCGGGAGAAAGAACTCCAGCCCGGTCAGCCAAAGGCCCGCGGTGTAGAACACGCTCATCAGCGCGATCACCGAGATCTGTCCACGCAGGAATTCAGCGAGCACCGCGTCCAGTTCTTCGACGATCTCGCGCGATTTTCCGTGCCAGCGGCGCGGCACCAGGCGGTCGAGCCGCGCGAGCAGCCCCATCCAGTCGCGCATCAGGTAGAACAGCACCACCGGCACGAGCAGCAGAGTGACGACGAAGCCGATCAGGGTCAGCCCGCCGATCTTGAGCGATTCCAGCAGCTTGAGTCCGAGCCCCTCCGTGCCCTGCAGGCTGTCTGCGATGAGCGCTCGCACGCTGGCCGAGTCGATGTGCGCTTCGATCCCGAAACGTTCTTTCAGCCAGGGCACGAGGTGGGCGTTGATCTGGCCGAAGTATCCAGGCAGGCGCTCGGCGAGCAGCTTCACTTCCTTGTAGAACAGGGGCACGAGGATCACGGCGAGCAGCACCAGGAGCGCGAACAGGAGCAGGATCACCAGCACCACGGCGGGAGTCCTGGGTACGCGCCGCCGCTCGAGCCAGCCGACCAGCGGATTGCAGATGTAGGCAAGGATCGAAGCGAGCAGAAACGGCGCCAGGATCGGCGAAAGGTAATAAAGCAGGACGAGTACCGCCAGCGCGAGCGCAAGCGACCACCATTTTTCCGGGTCGGCGAGGCGGGGTGCGGGCATTTCGATTAAAATTCCGGTGGGAAACGCGTAACTCTAGCCGCAACCTCCACTCTTGACCAGCCGAAAGCCGATCACCTACCGCGACGCCGGGGTGGACATCGACGCCGGCGACGCGCTGGTCGAGGCGATCAAGCCTTTCGCAAAGAGGACGCTGCGCCCGGAAGTGCTCGCCGGCATCGGCGGCTTCGGCGCCCTGTTCGAGGTCTCGAAAAAATACCGCGAGCCCGTGCTCGTCTCCGGCACTGACGGCGTCGGCACCAAGCTCAAGCTCGCCTTCCAGCTCGGCAGGCACGACACCGTCGG
>JBGPYQ010000261.1:0-3891 GCA_041493345.1 Gammaproteobacteria bacterium
AGAATCGCCGAGCCGTAGCCGCCCAGACCGAAAAATCCGGCATGCCCGAGGCTGATCTGTCCGGCGTAGCCGATAAGCAGATTCAGTCCGACGCAGACGATCGCATTCAGCCCGACCAGGATGGCCACGTCATAGTAATAGTTGTTCGTCAGCGCCAGCGGCAGCAGGGCGATGACGCCCGCCAGCGCGGCAAGACCGCCGGTGCGGGGCGATGCGAGCCAGGCAAAGGCGGCCATGTTCTAGACGCGCTCGGTGCTGCGCTTGCCGAGCAGTCCGCTTGGCATGAAAAACAGCACCGCCAGCATCAACACGAATGCAATGACGTCCTTGTAGGCCGAGGAGACATAACCGGCGCTCAAGGTTTCGGCGATGCCGAGGACCAGCCCGCCGACGACGGCGCCGGGGCCGCTGCCCAGTCCGCCGAGGACTGCCGCGGCGAAGCCCTTCAAACCCAGCATGATTCCCACCTCCCACGAGGTGAAGGCAATCGGGGCAATGAGAATTCCCGCGATTGCGCCCAGTGCCGCCGACAGGCCGAAGGAGACAAACAGCACCTGCCGCACGTTGATTCCGACCAGCTGCGCGGCGAGGCGCTGGTGCGAAGTGGCCAGCATCGCCTTGCCGAGCAGCGTACGCCCGAAGAACCAGGACAGCAGCAGGACAATGACGAGCGCGATGCCGAGCACCCACAGGCTTTGCGGCAGGATTACGGCGCCGGCGATCTCGATCGGCTTGTCGCCCGAAAACGCTCGCAGCGGATGCAGCTTCTTGTCCCAGACCAGCGTCGCCAGCCCGCGCAGCAGGATCGATGCGCCGATGGTGATGATGATGAGCGTCACCACGGGGGCGCCGCGCGCGCGCTCCACCGCGAATTTCTCGAGCATCAATCCGACCAGCGCCGTGACGATCACGGCTGCGACAATCGCCAGCGGCAGCGGCAGGCCGGCGCCGCTCAACGACACCGCCGCCATGCCGCCGATCATCACGAACTCGCCCTGGGCGAAATTGATGACGTGGCTGGCGTTGTAGATGATCGAGAAGCCGAGGGCCACCAGCGCATAGATCGCGCCGACGGTTACCCCGGTGAGCAGGTACTGGGTGAGCTGCGCGCTCATCGGCGCGTCCGGCGCGCGGCGGACACCGGGCTTACTTCGCCAGCGACCAGTCGCCCTTGCGCACTTCCAGCATGCGAAAGGCGCTCAGGTCGAGACCCATGTGGTCCTGCGCGGACATGTTGATCACGCCCGCCGTTCCCATGTAACCGCGCAGCGACTCGAGCGCATCGCGCACCTTTGCCTTGTCGGTGGTGCCCGCTTTCTTCATCGCCTCTACGGCCAACATGAGTCCGTCATAGGCATGGCCGCCGAAGGTGGAGACTTCGGACTTGAATCGCCCTTCGTACTCGCGCTTGTAGCTGACCACGACTTTCTTCTGCGCGTCGCTGTCCGGCAAACTTTCCGCGACCAGCAGCGCCGAAGCAGGCAGCCGCACTCCCTCGGCCGCATCGCCGGCAAGTTTGATGAACTCCTTCGATGCCACGCCGTGGGACTGATACAACGGCAGGGTGATGCCGAGCTGGCGGAAATTCTTGGTGACCAGTGCGGGTCCTTGTCCAAAACCGGCATTGAGCACCGCCTGGACGCCCGGCGCGTTCCTGATCTTGGTCAGCTGCGCGGTCATGTCGGTGTCGCCGGCGCCGTAGGTCTCGTCACCGACCACGTCCACGCCATGCTGCCTGGCGACCTTGAGGCATTCGCCGCGCATCGATTTGTCGAAGCCGCCCGCGCCGGAGATGATGGCCACGCGCGAGAGGTTGCGCGCCCGCATGTCGACAAAAATCTTCTCGCACGCCATGCGATCGGTGTGCGGCGTCTTGAATACCCACTTCTTGACCGGCTCGATGATCACCACTGCGCCCGCCAGCGAAATGAAGGGGATGCCCGCCGCTTCGGCCAGCGGCACCACGGCCATGGTGGCGCCGGTGGTGGAGCCACCGACCAGCACGTCGACCTTGTCCTGCTCGATCAGGCGCTTGCCGAAGGTGCGCGCCTTTTCCGCATCGCCGCCGTCGTCATAGCTGATCACCTGCAGTTTACGTCCCAGCACCCCGCCTGTAGCGTTGAGCTTCTCGACATACAGCTCCAGAGTCTTCTGCTCGGGATCTCCGAGGAACGCCGCGGGTCCGGTGACCGACAGGAATGCGCCGATGCGGATCGGCTCCTGCGCCATGACCTGAATACTGCCCAGCAGCAGCCAGCCCGTCCCAAGCAGCACGCCCAGCAAGCGATTTGCAGCAAAATTAAATTTCATTTTTTCCTCCAGTCGATAGAGCCCGGACATCGTTGGGGGCCGACACGCCTCTGTTGTCCTAATTGAAACAGAGGGTTACAGAATTCATGCGGAATGCCCGCGCTGAAACCATGAAGCCATGACCCCCTCCTCGGCAGATTGAGGATAATCTCGTGAGGGAATGCCAGTTTTGATCCAGATCATCCTTTCGACTCGCGGATATCCGTCATAACAGTGACATGGCGGCCCCACCCAAGCGACCGAAGACCTCCCCCAGGCGGCGACAGATAGGAAATTCAATCCAGCCCTGATCCCTGTTCGCCGAGCCGAGGCACCGGGAGCAGGCGCGGAAGAAGTTCCGGAATGCGCGTAACGGGCCCTATGTTCAGGCTGGCTTCTCCCTCCCCGGGAGAGGACCGTGATCCGGGCGGGTCGTGAGCGGGATCAGCGGTCAATTACCGATCAATCTATGCAACCGCCAGAGCGCTGCACCCGCTCGCGGCACCGCGCTCAGGGCGGCGCGGATCGAATTTCCAATCCCTTACCGTTTCAACAACACGCTGCCGTAAAGCCCGGTCGGCTTGATCAGCAGGATCAGCAGCATGATGGCAAACGGCGCCATTTGCGCCAAAGGCGCGTAGATGAGGGATCCCAGGGAAACGACCTGCCCGACACCGAACGCCGATATCAGGGTTCCCTTGATGCTGCCCAGTCCGCCAATGATGACGACCATGAACACGAATGCCAGCACTTCGAGCCCCATTTGGGGATCGACCATGATCAACGGCGCGTGCAGTCCCCCCGCGAGCCCGGACAGCGAGCCGGCGATGATAAAAGTGAGGGTGAAAAGCCGGGACACGTTGATGCCCAGGCCTTCCACGTGCTCCACGTCCTCGATGCCGGCGCGGATCGCCTTGCCGGTGATGGTGCGGTTCAGGAACAGCCAGATTCCGGCATAAACGAGAAAAGCGATGGCGACGACAATCAGGCGGTACACCGGGACTTCCGTGCCGAAAATGTTCAACTGACTCATCGTCGGAACGGGGACCGGACGCGGAACGACCCCCCAGAAGTATTTGATGACGCCGATTCCGCCGATCAGAATCCCGAAGGACGTGATCATGCTGAAGGTGAGTTCGCGTTCGTAGATGCGCCGGAAAATCAAGCGCTCCACGGCGAAGGCGACGATGCCCGCAACCCCACACCCCCCCAGCACGCCGAGCCACACGCTGCCTGTCGCAAGGCTGAGGGAATAGGTGGTGTATGCGCCGATCGAGTAATAGAGCAGCTGGTCGAGGCTGATGATGCGCATCAGGCCGAAGCACAGCGACAGGCCGATCGCCATCAGGAAAAAGATGGCGCCGATGCTCAAGCCGAAGATGACGCCGGAAATCAGCAGTTGCGTGTCCATCAGCGGCGCGCCTCTTCGCGGTCAGCCGTTCCGGCCCGCTTGCGGAAGAGCAACTTTTCCAGCAGGGGCTGCAGCGTGCCCCAGATGCCCTTTTCCCCGGCGAGCATGATGAATACCAGCAGGAAACCGATGAAGAGTTCCCAGTTGCCGATGAGCCTGCTGATCACGTCTTTCATGCCGGTGTAGGCGAA
>JBGPYQ010000228.1:0-5355 GCA_041493345.1 Gammaproteobacteria bacterium
GATGGTGTTCCACTTCGCACCGTCCCACTGCAGGAACTTCACCGACCCGCCGCCCTCGTGGTCCATGCAGGACACTTTCAAGGCCTGCATGAAGCCGGTGGCGCCGAGTTGCTTGAGCTTCCTGTCGTCGATGCTCAGGTGCTCCAGGCCCCAGCGGATCTGGTCGCCGGTCATCGGCTTGCCCTTGCCGTATTTCTCCTGGGCCGTGCGGATCGCCTCGGTGGAGATGATGCCGAACACCACGCCGCGGTTGTAGTAGATGCTGCCGACGCGCGAATGGTCTTCCATCTCGCCTTTGCCCTTGGCGTAGACGAACTTCTCGATCTCCTTAATCACCGGATAGTTGCCGCCCGAGACGTTGAACGCCGCGGCGACGTAACCCTTGGCCGCATCGCCCGCCGGGATGACGTCTTCCTCGGCGCCGCTCCACCATACGCCCACGATCTTGGTGCGCGGGAAGCCGACTTTCGCGGCGGCCTTGAGCGCCGTCGGATTCATCACGCCCCAGCCGCGCAGGATCACCCAGTCGGGCTTGATCTGGCGGACCTGCAGCCACTGCGCCTGCTGCTCGTTGCCCGGGTGCGCGACCTGGATGTGGGTCACCTCGAACCCGTACTTCTTCGCCTGCACATCGAGCACGGGAATCGTTTCCTTGCCGTAGGCCGAGTCGTGATAGATGTTCACGATCTTCTTGCCCTTCAACTTGTCCATCCCGCCTTCCTTCATGGCGATGAACTTGATCTTGGCGGTGTTCTGGCTCCAGTAGTTGGTGATGAGAGGGAACACCCACGGGAACACGCGCCCGTCGGAGGCGTCGGTGCGGCCGTAGCCGATCGACACGATCGGAACATGGTCCGCCGTGCCCTTGTCGATGAGCGAGTAAGTGATGCCGGTCGAGAGCGGGTGCACGAGCGACGCTCCGGTCGGGCCGCGCTTCTTCGTGCGCTCGTAGCATTCCACGCCGCGCGCGTTGTTGTATTCGGTCTCGCACTTCTCGTAGGTGAGCTTCACGCCGTTCACGCCGCCGTCTCGGGCGTTGATCATGTTCACGTAATCGATGAACCCGCCGAAGATGCCCGAGCCCCCGGCGGCGTACGGACCGACCCAGTAGCCGTTCATGGGGATGAATTGCTCGTTCTGTGAATAGGCGGCGCCTGCGACGGCGAACGCCGCGGCGCCGAATAGCGCGGCTGCCGGCTGTCTGAATGTCCGCAACATGGGAACCCTCCTCGAGGTGAAAAACTTCCTGCTTTCACAGGTTATCCGTAAGCCTGCTCGCGTCCACTATAGACCAATTTATCCGGCCGGGAAAATTCCCTGTATCCCGCCTGGGAAGAGGGGAATTCAGTGAGGACCTCACCTCTAACCCCTCTCCCCGCTTACGCGCGGAGAGGGGAACTTCGTGAGCGCGCAAAGCGCGCTAATGAGGGAAAGGCCAAAGCCGGAGCTTCTCCTTGGCAATCTGCCAAAGGCGCGCCAGGCCCATCGGCTCGACCGCGAGGAAGAACACGATCAGGGCGCCGAAGAGGATGAGAGTCAGGTTGGACACCAGCCCCGAAGGAAGCGCGAGCCCGAAGGAGCGTTCGATCGAGGTGGCCGAAATGTCCAGGAAAATCGGCAGCAATACGATGAAGGCGGCGCCGAGGAAGGACCCCAGGATGCTGCCGACGCCGCCGATGATGACCATGAACAGAATGCGGAAGGAAAGATCGAGATCGAATCCCGCCGGCTCGACCGTGCCCAGATACGCAAAAGCGTAGAGGGCGCCGGCGACCCCGCAGTAGAACGAGCTGACGGCGAACGCGAGGAGCTTCGTCTTCATCATCGGGATACCGATGACTTGGGCCGCGACGTCCATGTCGCGCACCGCCATCCACGCCCGGCCGATGGAGCTGCGCACCATGTTCTTCGCCGCCAGCGCCATGACGCTCACGAGCCCAAGCACGAGCAGATAGCGCTTCACCGGAGTATCGAATTCGTAGCCGGCGATGATGATTTTCTGCGCCGTGATCACCCCTGATGAGCTGTAGTTGGAAAACCAGCCGACCTTGTTCAGCGCCCATTCCACGAAGAACTGCGCGGCGAGCGTCGCCACGGCAAGATAGAAGCCCTTGATACGCAGACTCGGCAGCCCGAAAACAATTCCGACCAGCGCAGCGACGATTCCCGCGAGAACGAAAGACAGCAGGATCGGCATGCCCGGCACGCGCAGCTGGAAGTTGTAGGCGGCGAATGCACCGACCGCCATGAACGCTGCCGTACCGAGGGACACCTGCCCGGCGTAGCCGGTGAGAATATTCAGCCCCAGCGCCGCGAGCGAGAAGATCAGGAATGGGATCAGCACGCCGCTGAACCAATAGTTGAAGTCGAATGCCGCGGCTGCCGCCGGAGTCATCGCGGCCAACGGCACGCCAAGAAAAGCAAAGGCGAGGAGGATCGCCATGCCGATCCGGTCTTGCCGGATCGGGAACAGCTGCTGATCCCTGGCGTAAGTGGTCTTGAACTGTCCGGCTTCGCGGTAAAACATCAGGATCCAGGATTGAGGGAAAGGCGGACTAAACGCGGTCGATGCGTTTTTCGCCGAACAGCCCTTCCGGCCGCACCAGCAGGAAAACGAGCGCCAGCGCATAAGGAAACCAGGATTCGACCCCGCCGCCGACGTGCGGACCAATGTAGACCTCGGCGAGTTTCTCGGACGCGCCGACAATGAGCCCGCCGACAATCGCTCCGGCGATCGACTCGAATCCGCCGAGAATGAGAACAGGCAGCGCCTTCAGCGCAAGAAAGGTGAGCGCGAACTGCACGCCGTTACGCGCTCCCCACAGCAATCCGGTCACGAGCGCGACGAATCCGGCGACCGCCCACACGATGACCCAGATTCTTCGCAGCGAAATTCCGACGGCGAGAGCCGCCTGATGGTCGTCGGCGACCGCTCGCAGCGCCCGGCCCGTCCGGGTCTTGTTGAAAAACACCGCGAGCACCGCCACCAGCGCCGCTGCGAGCCCGGAGGCGACGAGGTCGAATTTGCTGATGTTCATCCCGGTATTGACCATCAGCCATTCGATCGGCTCGTCGGCAATCCCCAAGTCGAGGGCGTGGACCTGGGCGCCCCAGGTGAGTTGCGCGATGCCCTCGATGAAGAAGCCCAAGCCGATGGTCGCCATGAAGAGCGTGATCTGCGTCTGATTGACGAGCGGGCGCAGCACCATGCGCTCAGTGAAAAACGCGAGCGCCACCATCGCCGCGAGCGCGAGCGCCACGGCGAGCCAGAACGGGGCTCCCTTCGAGATGAATCCAACGGTCGTGAGCGCAGCGAAGAACACCATCGCGCCCTGAGCGAAATTGAACACGCCCGAGGCCTTGTAGATGAGCACGTAGCCGAGCGCGACGAGCGAATACATCACGCCCGCGAGCAGCCCGCCGATCAGGACTTCGAAGAAAAATTGCATTTATTGAAAATTGTGCAAGTCAGCGACAAATTCCCGTCGTCCCCGCGGAAGCGGGGACCCAGTGACTTTCGAAAAACATCCCTGGATTCCCGCTTGCGCGGGAATGACGATAGGAAGTGGCGTCAATGCGCCACTCCGAGGTAGGCGTCGATCACGTCCTTGTTGTTGCGCACTTCGTCGGGCGTGCCGTCTGCGATCTTGCGGCCGTAGTCAAGCACGACCACCCGGTCCGAGAGATCCATCACCACGCTCATGTCGTGCTCGATCAGCACGATGGTGGCGCCGAGCTGGTCGTTGACGTCGAGGATGAATCGGCTCATGTCCTGCTTCTCTTCCATGTTCATGCCCGCCATCGGCTCATCGAGGAGCAAGAGCTCGGGTTCCGCCGCGAGCGCACGCCCGAGCTCTACGCGTTTCTGCAGCCCATAGGGCAGCCGCCCGACCGGGGTCTTGCGAACATTCTGGATCTCGAGAAAATCGATGACCGTCTCGACCTTGGCGCGGTGCTCGAGCTCCTCGCGCCGCGCGGCGCCCCAATAGACGGCTTGCTGCAGGAAGTTGCACTTCATCTTCAGGTTGCGCCCGGTCATGAGGTTGTCGAGCACCGTCATGCCGCGAAAGAGCGCGATGTTCTGGAAGGTCCGGGCGATGCCCTGCCGCGCCGCCTCGTGAGGATCGACGTTGTGGCGCTTCCTGCCCTTGAACGCGACCGTGCCCTGCTGCGGGTGGTACACGCCGTTGATTACGTTCAGCAGCGAAGACTTGCCGGCGCCGTTCGGGCCGATGATGGCGCGAATCTCGTGCTCGCGCACGTCGAAGGAAACGGCCTGCAATGCGACCACCCCGCCAAAGGCAAGCGAGATGTTGTCGATCTCGAGGATCGGTGCGCCGATTTTTCTGTCCGTGGTCATGCCGCGGGAACGGACGGAGAAAAGATCACGCCGCCTGCTTCGCGTCGGCGACGCTGTAGGTCTTCGCCTTCACGATCTTCAGGTCGGCCGATACCATTCCGGCGCGGCCGTCCTCGAACCGGACCTGCGTCTCGATGAAGCAGCTCGTCTTGTCCGAGTACAGGGCGTCGACCAGCACGGCGTATTTCTCGCCGATATGACCGCGGCGCACCTTGCGCGTGCGCGTGAGCTCGCCGTCATCTGCGTCGAGTTCCTTGTGCAGAACGATGAAGCGGCAAATCTGCGAGTTGCCGAGCACCGGGTCCCCGGCGAGGTCGCGGTTGACTTTATCCACGCATTCGCGGACGAGATCGCAGACCGCCGGTTGAGAGGCGAGGTCGGCGTAGCCCGAGTACGGCAGATTGCGCTTCTCGGCCCAATTGCCCATCGCCGCCATGTCGATGTTGATGAAAGCGCAGACCTTGTCGCGCTGATGCCCGAAGCACACGGCTTCCTTGATGTAGGGGAAATACTTGAGCTTGTTCTCGAGGTATTTCGGCGCGAACAGGGTGCCGTCGACGAGCTTGCCGACGTCTTTTGCGCGATCGATGATCTTGAGATGGCCGTCGGGGTCGAAATATCCGGCATCGCCTGTGTGAAAAAAACCCTCCGCGTCGATCGCTTCGCGCGTCGCATCCGGTCGCTTGTAGTACTCCTTCATGACCCCCGGCGAGCGCACCAGCACTTCGCCGCTCTCGGCGATGCGCACTTCCACGCCCGGCAGGGGCCGGCCCACGGTTTCGAGCTTGACGTCGCCCGAGGAGTGCATGCAGACCGTCACGCAGGTCTCGGTCATGCCGTACAACTGCTTGAGGTTGATGCCGATGGAGCGGTAGAAGTCGAACAGGTCCGGCCCGATCGCCTCGCCGCCGGTGTAGGCAACGCGCAGGCGCGACATGCCGAGCACGTTCTTGAGAGGCCCGTATACAAGAAGCTCGCCGAGCTTGTACAGCACC
>JBGPYQ010000106.1:0-10653 GCA_041493345.1 Gammaproteobacteria bacterium
GTCCACCTACAAGGGGCTGAAGGTCATCATCGCCGACGCCGAGTGCCAGCTCGAGCGCCAGCGCCGCATCCGCCCGCAGATCGCCGCGGCGCTCAAGGCAGGCGAGCGCGTGGTGCGTACGCGTTTCGGCGTCGATGACGACGTCTGCACCGGCGACCACTCCTGCATCCGGCTGTCCGGCTGCCCGTCGCTGACAGTTAAGCCCAATCCCGATCCGCTGCGCACCGACCCCGTCGCGCACGTGAATAACAGCTGCGTCGGCTGCGGCCTGTGCGGCGAAGTCGCGCACGCGGCGGTGCTGTGCCCGTCCTTCTTTCGCGCCGAGATCATCCAGAATCCGAACGCCTGGGACCGGTTCATAGACCGCGCGCGGCGAACCGTGATCGGCTGGCTGCAGCCGGCGTGAACGACTATTGAACCGCTATGGACGCCAAGTACACCAAGTACGCCAAGGAAAGAATGGGTTCCTTCGCGTCCTTGGCGTCCTTGGCGGTAAAGGAGTTTTCTTGTGAGCTTGCCTGAACGGCCCATCACGGTCCTGATCGCCGCGCTCGGGGGCGAAGGCGGCGGCGTCATGGCCGACTGGCTGGTCGATGCCGCGACCGCGCAAGGGTTTCCGGTGCAGAGCACCTCGATTCCCGGTGTGGCGCAGCGCACCGGGGCCACCACGTATTACCTCGAAATCTTCCCCGTGCACCGCGGCGCGCTGGGCGGCAAGCGCCCGGTGTTCGCGCTCACGCCCTCCCCCGGCAACATCGACATCATGGTGGCCTCCGAACTGCTCGAAGCGGCTCGCGCAATGCAAAATGGCTATGTCAACCCCGAGCGCACGACACTGATCGCCTCGACGCATCGCGTCTTCTCCATCGCCGAGAAATCGGCGATGGCCGACGGCCGCTTCGACAGCGATCGCGTTCTGAAAGCTGCCGAAGCACTCGCAAAACGCGCGATCCTGTTCGACATGGCGGCGCTCGCGCAGGCCTCGGGCACGGTGATCAACGCGGTGCTCTTCGGCGCCATGATCGGCTCGGGCGCGCTGCCGCTTGCACGCGAAGCCTGCGAAGAAGCGATACGGCGCACGCGGGGCGCAGACGCGAGCCTGCGCGGTTTTAACGCCGGCTACGATCATGCTGCCGGCAGCGTGCTGCCGGCCACCACCGAGGAGCACCGGCGCGGCCCACCCAGCGCGCAAGCGCGTTCCTTGACAGAGCGCGTGCGCGGCCAGTTTCCGGTGGAAACTCATGCAATCCTGGAAGAAGGCGTGGCGCGCGTCGCCGATTACCAGGATGCCGATTACGCCAATCTCTATCTCGAACGGCTTCTTCCGGTCCTCGCGGCTGAGCGCGCCCTGGAGGGTGGCCCGGCGCTCTACCGGCTCACCAACGAGTCCGGGAGGCATCTTGCGCTGTGGATGAGCTACGAGGACGTGATCCGCGTCGCCGACCTGAAGACGCGCCGCTCGCGCTTCGAGCGCGTGCGCGCCGAGGTCGGCGCGAAACCCGGCGAGCCGGTGGTCGTGGTGGAGTACCTCAAGCCCGGTATTGAAGAGTTCTGCTCGGTGCTGCCGCGCGCGCTCGGCCGGGCGGTGCGCAATTGGGCGGGGAAAAACGGCAAACATTTCAACTTCGGCATGCACGTCAAAACCAACACGGTATTCGGCTATATGCTGCTGCGCTCGATGGCGTGGCTGAAGCCGCTGCGGCGCGGCAGCCTGCGCTTTGCCGAAGAGCAGGCGCTGATCGAGCGCTGGCTCGCGGCAGTGCTGAAGGCCGCCGGAACCAGCTCCGGACTCGCGCTTGAGATCGCCGAATGCGCGCGCCTGATCAAAGGCTACGGCGACACGCATAAGCGCGGCAGCGGAAATTTCCTGCGCATTTTCGAGGCCCTGGTCGAGCCGGACGGCGACATGGCTACGGCCGCGCGCACCGAAGCGATCCGAAAAGCGCGCGAAGCGGCGCTCGCCGATGCGGAGGGCAAAAATCTCGGCAGGGAGCTCGGCGCGGCGAAGCCCGTGGTTTGGCTTTCGCCGCAGCGCGCCGCCATGCTCTCCGACAAGGCCGCGTAGAAACACGAGGCTCTTTCACCGCAGAGGAAGCATAGGGCGCAGAGGAAAAACCCAAGTATTGCCTTACTCCGCGTCCTCTGCGGTAAATCCGATCTTCCCGCATGGCCGAGATCTTCACTTACGAGCAACCGATCCGTTTTGCGGACTGCGACCCCGCAGGAATCGTGTATTTCCCGCGCTTCCTCGAGATGGTCAACCACCTTACCGAGGACTGGTTCGAGCGCGGCCTCGCCATGCCGTTCGAGGAATTTCATCTCCAGCGCCATTGCGGCGTACCGGTCGTCAATACCCGCGTAGAGTTCGTCAAGGCCTGCCGGCTCGGGGAGCGGCTCGGGCTCAAACTCGGCATCGAGTCGCTCGGGCGCAGCTCGGTGCTGCTGCGAATCCGCGGCCTCGTGGCGGGCGAGGAACGGCTGCGCCTGCGCCACAATGTGGCGATCATTTCGCTCGAGAGCCACCGTGCGATTGAGATCCCGGACGAACTGCGCGCGCGCATGGAGCGCTTCGCGATCCCGGGCGCGAAAGCGTCCTCCGACCCGGCGACCCACGACGGCAAGGTACCGGCGTATGCCTTCCGCTCGACGCAGCTCGTGCGCTTCGCGCACTGCGACCCGGCCGGGGTGGTTTTCTATCCGCGTTTCTTCGACCTGTTCAACTCGACGCTCGAGGACTGGTTCGCGAAGGGGCTGACCTCGCCCTGGGGCACGGACTTCATGGGGCCGCGCAACCTACGCGGCCCCACACTCTCGATCACGGCCGAATTCCGGCGTGCCTGCCGCATGGGCGAATTCCTCGACTTCGACCTGTGGGTGACACGCCTCGGGCGGAGCTCGATCGACCTGGCGCTTTCGGGGTCCGTGCGCGGCGAGGAGCGCCTGCGCGTCGCTTGGACGCTGTGCATCGTCGACTTCGCCACATTCAAGTCCACGCCGATCCCCGAGGACCTGCGCGGCCGCATGCAGGCCTTTCGTCGCCCATCGCCGCAGCGCTAGCTCGCCGACGCGGCGTCCGGAGTGCCGGCGGCACGCGCCCGCGCCTAGGCGACGCCGACCCGGAATCCGCCGTCGGACGAAAGTTCAAACCGCCCTTCCCGCACCGCGCGCAGCCAGTGCGCGGTGCGGTTGAGGCCGCCAAAGCAGAAGAAGTGGAGGCCCGCGATCGGCGCCCCGGCGTGCTGCACGAGCTCCCTCACCACGATCTCCGGTCCCGCGTCGACCAAGAGGCGTGTAATGGTCCTGGGCCGCGCTTTCAGGGCCCGCACCGAGTTCCCGATGCCGCACAGCGCCGCGAATCGCAGCAGCCGCGTCAGGCTGGCCGGGCCGGCCAGGCCGATGCGCAGCGGCAGGCCGTGCACTTTCATTTTCGCCGCCCAGGAGAGCACCGGCGCGGCCTCGAAGCAGAACTGCGTCACCACCTGTATTTCGAGGCCCGAGCGGCGGGCGAGCACCTTTTTCGCAATCAGCGCCGAATCGAGCGCGGCTGCCGCCACCCCGGGATGGCCTTCCGGATATCCCGCCACTCCGATGCGGACGATGCCGTGTTTCTGAAACAATCCGGTTTCAAGCAAAGCGAGGCTGGATTCGAACGGGCCACTGGCGCGGTCGTTGTCCCCGGCAATGACCAGCGCACTGTCGACGCCCGCTTCCCCCGCGGCGCGGGCGAGGAAGTCTTCGAGCGCCGCGCGGCTGGCGATGCGGCGCGCGGCGATATGCGGAACCGGCCGGAATCCGACGCTGCGCACGCGGGCCGCAAGCGACACCGTCCCGTGGCAGGTCTGCCCCGGCGGCATGCTGATGTAGATCGCGCTGCCGGGCGCAAGGTGTTCGGCGCCGGCGTCGACTTCGGCTGGGTCGCGCGAAGACAGCTCCAGCGAGGCGCCGGAGGCGAGCGCGACGATGCGTTCCCGTTCCCTGTCGCGCGTATCGACCTCGGCCGCGGGCCCGGTCACGGCGTCCTCAGTCGCGCTTGCGCGAGATGACGAACGATTCGTCGAGGAACCACAGCCCGCCGTGGCGGCGCAGCACCTCCTGCGTCGCCTCGAGATAGCGGCGGTCTCCCATGACCTCGGCGAGGCGGCGGTCCTCGATCTGCGCCACGTAAACCGCGGCGTTCCAGGCCGCAAGCAGGGTCGAAGTGCCGATGGCGTCGCTGATCTCCTCGGGCAGCGTGTGCATTTCGTAGCGGAACACCGAGCGGTTGTCGGCGTAGGCGTTGAAGTTGAGGTCGCGGCCGTCGCTGCCGAGCTCGGCGCGCGTGGCCTTCAACAGGGCGTGGCGATTGGTCTGGAACGGGTTTTCTCCGGGCCAGATACGCTGCACGATCTCGAGGCCGGGGTCGCGGCCGCAGGAATGAATCGCGATCATCCGGCCTCCGGGCGCAAGGCTGCGCGCGAGCGGCGCCAGCACCTTGCGCGCCTTGAAGTCGGCCGGGGCGCTTGCGCGATACGGCTGGGATGCGAGCACCAGATCGTAATCGGCGCGGGCGACACCGCGCCGAGGCAGAACCTGATCGAGCAGGAACTTGTGATCCTCCCGGTAGAGCACCAGCACCACCGGCTTGGCGTAAGCGGGATTGCCGCTGGTCTTGCCCACCGATGCGCGCCAGTGCTCGCTGAGGAACGGCTGCAGTTCCGTGATCTGCTGCTCGAACTCGCTCGAGGTGCCGCCGGTGAGCGAAACCTCTTTCCAGACCAGGCTGGTCGCCGCGGTGACCGACTTCGGCGACAGCCACGGCGCTTCCGAATAATAGAGATTGGTCATGACCAGCACGGTCGCCGGGTGCTCGAAGAATCGGTCGGGCATCCGGTCAAGCGCTAGGCGCACGTCCTCAAGGCTGACTTCCTTGCCGACGATGTAAAACGGCATGGTCGGGTAGCGCTGGTGCATGGCGCGCATGACCCGCGCAAGCACGGTCCCGTCGCCGACGCCGGCATCGAATACGCGCACGGCGGGTGGCCGCGGATGGATGCTGGCGAGTTCCATGCCGACGCGCTGCGCCACCACCCACTTCTCGCTGCAGGTGTTGACGAACAGCAGGTACTTCTGACGATTGTCGTAGAAACGGAAATTGGTCCGCGGCGCGTCCTTGGGCTGTGCCGGCGCCACCGATGCGACTGCGCCCGGATCGTGCGCCGCGCCCTTGAGGTTCTGCAGGCTGCCGGCAGAGGATCGCAGCCGGATCAGGCCGCGAGTCTGGATCGAGCGATTCGCCGACATGAATGCCCTCACCCGCTCCACCGTTTCCAGGGTGACGCGCCCACCGATGCGCAGTCGGCTCACGAGCTTGCCGTCGTTGACGGCACGCCGCCCGAATGTCGATTCGGCCATGCCGACCCGGCGGCAATAATCGGAAATTTCCCCCAGCAGTTGCTCGGCGTTCATCACGGCCCTCCTTTTTCGCTGCGTGCCGCGCTTTCATCCGCTATTCGCCCGGGTGCTATTACAAAGGCGGCACACAATACCAGTCAACCACAATCACGCCCACTGCGAAAGTGGGACAGATAGTGGGCACTCGCCCACTATGACCCGGACAGACTTCGGAATGAAACGGCTTGCCTGCGCGACCCGCGATTCAACCCTGAACGCGGGGGTTGCCGATTTCCCCCGCCCGGCCGCCCTGATCGATCACACCGGGCATCGAGATTGCCGCAGCCTTGCCAAAGGCGGAAAATTGCTCCAGGCTTGCGACCCGTCCCGGAGAAACCCATGTCCGCAGTTCTGCAAACCAGTATTGCCGCCGAGCGCAAGGCGTTCTATGACCGGCTCGACAAGCTGAGCAGCACACCCCTTTGGGAGGTGCTGCACGGCCTGATCACGCCGACCCCCAACACCCCTTGCAAGCCCCATCTGTGGAAGTGGGCCACGATGTGGCCGCAGATCCAGGAGGCCGGACGCCTGATCACCGCGAAGGAAGCCGAGCGCCGCGTGCTGGTCCTCGAGAACCCCGGGCTGCGCGGCCAGTCTCGCATCACCCACAGCCTGTATGCCGGACTGCAACTGATCCTTCCGGGCGAGGTGGCGCCGGCGCACCGCCACTCGCAATCGGCGCTGCGCTTTATCCTCCAAGGCAGCGGCGCCTACACCGCGGTGGACGGAGAGAAAGTCACCATGAACATCGGCGACTTCGTGATCACGCCGTCATGGACTTTTCACGACCACGGCAACCCTTCCGGGGAGCCGATGGTGTGGATGGATGGCCTCGACGTGCCGCTGGTCGAGCTGCTCGATGCGCAGTTCATGGAAAAGGGCGCGGAGGAAATCCAGCACACGAACCGCACCGAGGGCGATAACCTCGCGCAGTTCGGAAACACCATGAAGCCGGTGCAGTACAAGGCAAAGAGCCGCACTTCGCCGCTGTTCTGGTATCCGTACGGCCGCACCCTCGAGGCGCTCGAGACGATGAAGGCAGGACGCGACGCGCATCCCTGCTGGGGCCACAAGCTGCAATATACAAATCCCGTCACCGGGGGCTGGGCGATGCCGACGATGGGTACTTTCATGCAGCTTCTTCCGCGCGGGTTCAAGGGCAGGGATTACCGTTCGACCGACTCGACCGTGTATGCGGTAGTGGAAGGCAAAGGCCGCTGCTTCATCAACGGCGAAACCCTCGTCTTCGGGCCGAAAGACGTGTTCGTCTGCCCTTCTTGGATGCCCTACCGGCTCGAAGCCGACGAGCAGGCCGTGGTCTTCAGCTTTTCCGACCGGCCGGTGCAGCAGGCGCTCGATCTCTGGCGCGAGGCGTTCTGAGTCGGTGGGTCCGAGGCAGGTCCGCAGACGATGCCGCCCCGGCCATACCGGGGCAGGAAGATGAACGCCCAAAAAACGAATTACGATCTTCTCTACAATCCGCGGCTGGTGGTTGCGGATTACCAGCGGCATTTCGATCGCTGGCAGATGGATGCGGAACGAGCGCGCGCCGGCCTGGATTGCTATCTCGACGTGCCGTACGGAACGACCGAAGCGGAAAAGCTCGACATCTTCCGGGCGCAGGGACAAAGCAGGGGCCTGCTCGCGTTCATCCACGGCGGCTACTGGCGCGCCCTCGACAAAAAGAATTTCTCCTTCATCGCGCCGGCATTCGCGAAAGCGGGCATCACGATAGCGGTGCCGAACTATGCGCTTTGCCCCGCGGTGCAGGTGCAAGACATCGTGATGCAGACGGTGCAGGCCTGTGCCTGGCTCTACCGCAACGGCGCTAATTTCGGCGCGCCCGCCAACAGGCTCCATGTCTGCGGGCATTCGGCGGGCGGGCATCTCGCCGCGATGATGCTCAACTGCCGGTGGCCGGCGTATTCCCCCGACCTGCCCAGGAAAGTGGTGTCGGCCGCGTTCTCGATCAGCGGGGTGTACGATCTCACCGAGATCGTCAAAGTGCCTTCGGTAAACTGCGACGTGCGCCTCACCGGGAAATCCGCGCTAAAGGTGAGCCCGGCGTTCATGCCGCCCGCGACCGATGCGCCGCTCTACACGGCGGTGGGAGAGCAGGAAAACGAGGGCTTTCACATTCAGAACAGACTCATCGGAAAAATGTGGGGCGTGCTGCGCCGTGCCGACATTCCCTGCCCCGGTGCGAACCACTTCACCGTGCTCGACTCGCTCTGCAATCCGGGCAGCGGCTTGTTCAGGGCGGTGCTGAACATGATGGGCAGCTAGCCTAGCGCGAGTAGCGCGAAACGGCGGGGATTTTCACGATTCACATGCGAGACTAGGCTTTGCTCCCTTCCTCGCGGCGCGAACGGGAATCCGGGGAAATTCCTTTCCGCCGCCCTTGGCGTCGCCGGAGAAAGCCGTTAGAGTCTGCGGATGAATTCCAGGGAGCTTCTTGTCGAGAGTTTTCACGCCGCCGTCGCCGCTGCCGATCCGCTGAAGATTCTTCCGCAGCATTTGCCGGCGCCACCCGCGGGCAGGACGCTGGTTGTCGGCGCGGGGAAGGCGGCGGCGTCGATGGCGCTTGCGGTGGAGCGGCACTGGCCCGAGGGCGCACCGCTAGATGGCCTTGTCATCACCCGATACCGGCACGGGTTATCCACCGGTCGCATCAGAGTCACCGAAGCCGGCCACCCGGTACCCGACGAGGAAGGCGAGCAAGCGGCAAAGGAAATCCTGCGCAGGGTCAGCAGCCTCGGGCCGGACGACCTGCTGCTGGCACTCTTCTCCGGCGGCGGCTCGGCGCTGCTCAGTCTTCCCGTCGAGGGCATCGGCATGGACGCATTGAAGGCGACGACAAGGGAGCTGCTTCGAAGCGGCGCGCCGATCCAGGAAATGAACGCCGTGCGCAAGCACCTTTCCGCGATCCAGGGCGGACGGCTCGCGGCCGCGTGCAAGGCCAGGATTCTTTCCCTCATCATCTCCGATGTCACCGGTGACGATCCCACTCACATCGCCTCGGGGCCCTGCGCGCCGGATCCCACCACCTACCGCGACGCGCTCGATATTCTCGACCGACACGGCATCGAGGCCCCCGGCGCGGCGCGCGGGCATCTCGAGCGGGGAGCACGCGGCGAGTTCCCGGAGACGCCCAAGCCCGGCGACAGGATCTTCGCGCGCGTCGAAAACCGCGTCGTTGCCACCGCATATCAGGCGCTGCGCGCGGCGTCGGCCCTTTTTCAGATGCACGAAATCCCCGCCATCATCGTCGGCGACAGCGTCACCGGCGAAGCGTCCCAGGTGGCCAAGGTATACGGGGCGCTCGCGCGGCAGATCGCGCGGCACGGCGAGCCGGAAAGGCCTCCGCTCGCGGTCATCTCCGGCGGTGAATGCACGGTCACCGTGCGCGGCAAGGGCCGCGGCGGCCGCTGCACCGAGTTCCTGCTGTCGCTCGCAATCGACCTCGACGGAGTGGACAACATCCACGCTATCGCCTGCGACACCGACGGCATCGACGGCTCGGAAGACAATGCCGGCGCGGTGCTGATGCCCGATTCGCTGGCGCGCGCGGCCAAGCTCGGCCTCGACGCGAAGAAGCTGCTCGCGGACAACGACGGTTACGGATTTTTCTCCCGGCTTGACGACCTGGTCGTGACCGGGCCGACGCGCACCAACGTCAACGACTATCGAGCGATCCTGATACGCTGACTTTGTCGCGCAGACGCGGCATTCATTGCATCGTCCTGATCACAGCTTGGCATTGTCGAGAAAACGGCCTACTCATCGGGTGAATGTGCAAAGGCCGCCCCGCAGGCGGCCTTTTTTGTTTTTCCAGACGGAGAATCAGGACTTGGTTGCTGCCGGCTTTGCCTCTTCCTTCGGTTCCGGGCGATCCATCAGCTCGACAAGCGCCATGGGCGCGTTGTCCCCCTTGCGAAAACCGTACCTGAGAATGCGGAGATAACCGCCCTTCCTCTTGGAATAGCGGGGTCCGAGCTCCGCGAAAAGCTTGGTCACCGTGTCGCGGTCGCGCAGGCGGTTGAAGGCGATGCGCCGATTCGCAAGCGTCGCGTTCTTGCCAAGAGTGATCATCGGCTCGACCACGCGGCGCAGCTCCTTTGCCTTCGGGAGCGTGGTCTGAATGACCTCGTGAGTCAGCAGCGACACGGTCATATTTCGCAGCATCGCCAGGCGATGGCTGCTGGTGCGGTTGAGCTTTCTCAGTCCGTGGCGGTGGCGCATGTGTGTGCTCGTCCCGTTTTCGCGATCAGGTGGTACGCGCCGTCTCCAGGCCCGCCGGCGGCCAGTTCTCGAGTTTCATGCCGAGCGTCAGCCCGCGCGAGGCGAGCACTTCCTTGATCTCGTTGAGCGACTTGCGGCCGAGGTTCGGCGTCTTCAGGAGCTCTGTTTCGGTGCGCTGGATCAGGTCGCCGATGTAATAGATATTCTCGGCCTTGAGACAGTTCGCCGAGCGCACCGTGAGCTCGAGATCGTCCACGGGCCTGAGCAGGATCGGATCAACCTGCGGAATCTTCTTTTCCTCGACAGCCGGGGCGGTGCCTTCGAGCGCGGCAAAGACCGAAAGCTGGTCGACGAGGATGCGCGCGGCGTAGCGGATCGCTTCTTCCGGTTCGATCACACCGTTCGTTTCGATGTCGATGATGAGCTTGTCGAGATCGGTGCGCTGCTCAACCCGCGCCGAATCGACCGCGTAGGAAACGCGTCTCACCGGCGAAAACGAGGCATCGAGGATGATCTTGCCGATTCCTTTCGACTCCTCGGGAATCACGCGAAGATTGCCCGAGACGTAGCCGCGACCCTTTTCGACCTTTATCTGCATCTCGAGCTTTCCGCCGGGTGACAGATGCGCGATGACGTGATCGGGGTTGACGATCTCAACGTCATGGGTGACTTCGATGTCGCCCGCGGTCACCGGGCCCTCGCCCTTTTTCTTGAGGTTGAGGAGCGCATCCTCCCGGTTGTGCAGCTTGAGCACCACGCCCTTCAAGTTGAGCAGAATATCGACGACGTCTTCCTGCACGCCTTCGATGGTGGAGTACTCGTGCAGCACGCCGGCGATCTGCACCTCGGTTGCCGCGAACCCCGGCATCGACGACAGCAGCACCCGGCGCAGTGCGTTGCCGAGCGTATGGCCGTAGCCGCGCTCGAAGGGCTCCATCGTCACTTTGGCGTGCGAAGGGGAGAGGTTTTGCACATCGACGA
>JBGPYQ010000038.1:0-20002 GCA_041493345.1 Gammaproteobacteria bacterium
ACGCGCAATCAAATTCACGCGTTTCGACCCTCATGCGCAATTTTGCGGCATCGCCCTATCTTGAAAATCCTGATTTGGTCGAGATCAAGGCTGCGACGGTCAGCCGCAAACGGGTGTCCGAATTCACCATGAACGTGAACCTCAAGCGGCTGCAGACCGAAGACAAGGATGCCGCAGGCAAAGCGCTAAAGACTGCACCCAAGGCCGCACCAGCCAAGGGATAGGATTCAATGAAACGGCTGCTCGAACAATTCCAGAATCTCAATCTGCGCGATCCCGGCGCCTGGCCGCCGCTGCCCAAGGCAATCCTGCTGGTCACCATGGTCACCGCCATCATTGTCGCCGGCTATTTCCTCGACTGGCAGGACCAGACGGATGCGCTGGAGGCCGGCCGCATGCAGGAGGTGAAGCTCAAGGATGAGTATGTCGCCAAGCAGCAGCAGGCGATCAACCTCGACTTGTACCGGCAGCAGCTTCGTGAAATCGACAGTTCGTTCGGAGCGCTGCTCAAGCAGCTCCCGAACAGATCGCAGATGGACGCCCTGCTGGTCGACATCAACCAGTCCGGACTGGGCCGCGGCCTGCAGTTTGACCTGTTCAAGCCGGCGCCGCAGGAAACCAAGCGCGAGTTCTACGCCGAGTTGCCGGTCACGCTGAAACTCAACGGCAGCTATCACGACATGGGTCAATTCGCGAGCGACATCGGCCAATTGTCGCGGATCGTTACTCTCAACGACATTGGACTGACGGCGGGCAAGGACGGCTTGCTGACCATGGACGTGACGGCCAAGACTTTCCGCTACCTGGACGATGAGGAAGTGGCGGCGCAGAGCCGGGCCGCCAAGGGTGCGAAGGCCGGAAAGAAATGAAAGCCGCTTTCGTGATTGGACTTGTCTTTCTGCTTGCCGCGTGCGGCGGGGAAGAATACGGCGATCTCAAGGCCGAACTGAAGGATAAGACGAAAAATCTGCACGGGAAAATCGAGCCGCTGCCGGTCGTAAAGCCCTATGAGCCGGTGCCCTACGAGGTCTTTGCCAAGCCCGACCCGTTCAGCACCGCGAAAATCGAACTGATCACGAAATCGACCGGCACCGGGGGCGGCGGGCTCAGGCCAGACCTCGATCGGCCGAAGGAACCGCTGGAGGCGTATCCACTGGAGTCGCTAAAGATGGTCGGCGTGCTGCAGCAGAAAGCTGCAAACTTTGCGCTTGTAAAGGCCGATACCGGCCTGTACCGCGTCAAGGTCGGAAACTACATAGGCCAGAACTTTGGCCTCATCACGGGAATCACGGACAGCCAAATTCAACTTCGCGAGCTGATCCAGGATGCTGCGGGCGACTGGTCGGAGCGCCAGAGCACGCTGCAATTGCAGGAAGTCGGAGGAGGCAGATAATGAAGAACATCCTCGTGCGAAAATTTCTCCATGTGGCGGTCTGGGCGCTTTGCCCGCTGGCGCTTGCGCCGCAAGCCTGGGCCCAGAACAGCATCGAGAACTTCAATGTGACGCAGGCCGGCGGCGAAGTCCTCGTGCGTGTGACGCTGAAATCCCCGTTAGTCGATGCTCCTGGCATCTTCACCGTAGCCAACCCTGCGCGTATCGCGTTCGACTTTCCCGGCACCAGCAATGGGCTGGGGCGCAACAGCCAGGACATCGGGGAAGGCGCGCTTCGCTCAATGAACGTGGTGCAGGCGGGGGAGCGCACGCGCCTGGTGCTCAACTTGCGCAATATGGTCTCCTACCAGACCAAGATCGATGGCAACGATCTGCTGATTACGCTTGCTGGGACGGTGGCGGCGTCGAAGGCCGGGACCGGCGCCAGCGCGCGCTTCGCCGAAGGGCGGTCCGACGTGCAGCACTCGCTCAAGGACATCAATTTCCGGCGCGGCCGCAACGGCGAAGGCCGAATCGTGGTCGACCTCTCGGACGCCAATACGGGTGTGGACATCCGCCAGCTGGGCCAGACGGTCGTCGTCGATTTTCTCAAGACCAGCCTTCCCGACCCGCTGCGCAAGCGCTTTGACGTGGTGGATTTCGCGACGCCGGTGCTGACATTCAGCGCTTTCCCCCAGGGCGACAATGTGCGCATCGTCATCGAGCCGCGCGGCCTATGGGAGCACAACGCATACCAGACCGATACCCAGTTCGTGCTGGAAGTGAAACCGGTTCAGTACGATCCGAACAAGCTGGTGCAGGGCACTCGCGGTGGATACGTCGGCGAGAAGCTCTCGCTCAATTTCCAGAACGTCGAAGTCAGAAGCGTTTTGAACGTCATCGCCGATTTCACCGATCTCAACATCATTACCAGCGACACGGTGGGCGGCAATTTAACGTTGCGGTTAAAGGACGTGCCCTGGGACCAGGCACTCGACATCATCCTGCAGACTCGCGGCCTGGACATGCGCAAGAACGGCAACGTGATCTGGATCGCGCCGCGTGACGAACTCGCGACCAAGGAAAAGCTGGCGCTCGAATCGAAACAGCAGATCGGCGAACTGGAGTCCCTGCGCACCGAAAGCTTCCAGATCAATTACCAGAAGGCCGTCGACCTGCAGAAGCTGCTGACCGACCCGCTGCAGAGAGTGCTGTCCAAGCGCGGCAGCGCCGTGGTGGACGCGCGCACCAACACCCTGTTCATCCAGGACGTGCCGAGCCGGCTTGAGGACGTCCGCAAACTGCTTGAAAAAGTCGATATCGCGGTCCGGCAGGTTCTCATCGAGGCGCGCATTGTCGAGGCGACCGATACCTTCAGCAAAAACCTGGGTGTGCGGCTGGGCTACAATCAGGTTGTTCCCGGCGGGGATCCTTCGCGCAGCCCCAACCAAAATGCCCGGTTCGACGTCGGCCCGGACCTTACGTCGACGTCAATAAACACGATTCCTGCAACAGGTGCTACGCCGACGAGTGTTCCAGGCGGGCAAAACGTCAATTTGCAGGCTGGCGGCATCGGTGGATTCAACCCAGGAGCGCTCTCGGTGATTCTTTTCAACCGCGCCTTTACTCGTTTCCTGGACCTCGAGTTGACAGCGCTTGAAGCGGACGGCAAGGGCAAGATCATTTCCAGCCCGCGGGTGCTCACGGCGAACAATGTGGACGCCGTGATCGAGCAGGGTACCGAGATACCCTACCAGCAGGCGACCTCAAGCGGGGCCACTTCGGTGGCGTTCCGCAAGGCCAACCTCTCCCTGAAGGTGAAGCCGCAGATCACCCCGGACGGCAATATCATCATGACCCTGGAGGTGAACAAGGACTCGGTGGGTCGGGACACGACCGCCGGCCCTGCGATCGACACCAAGCACGTTCAGACCCAGGTGCTGGTGGAAAACGGCGGCACGGTCGTGATCGGCGGCATCTACACGCAGACCTTGCAAACCACAATTACCAAGGTGCCTTTCTTCGGGGATTTGCCCCTTCTCGGGGTGCTGTTCCGCAACAGCCAGCGCACCGACAACAAGACCGAGTTACTGGTGTTTATAACGCCGCGCATCGTCGAGGACCGCTTCGGCCAGCGCTGACCCGGAAGGTTTCATCGCGTTCTCGGGGCCGGCGATGCCGGCCCTCTTGTTTTCGGCCGCCCGCAGCGTTGCGGATTGCTACAATATCCCCGTGAAAACCACGCGCAACCTTATCCTGGTGGGCATGATGGGCGCCGGGAAGACCACCGTCGGCCGCCAGCTTGCCAAGCGCTTGGGCAAGACGTTTCGCGACACCGACGGCGAAATAGAGGCCCGCACGGGGGTGCGCATCGCGGTGATCTTCGATATCGAAGGCGAATCCGGGTTTCGCAAGCGCGAGGCGGAGGTCATCGACCAGATGACCGCCCTGGACAACATCGTGCTTGCCACGGGCGGGGGTGCCGTGCTGGAAGCCCGCAATCGCGAGGTCCTCAAGGCGCGCGGCTTTGTAATCTATCTGCACGCCCATCCGAAGGAATTGTGGCAGCGGATGCGCAACGACAAGTCGCGTCCGCTCCTGCAGGGGGGTGACCCTCGCCAGCGGCTGCAAGTGCTGTACGAATCGCGCGATCCGCTGTATCGCGAGGTCGCCAATGTAGTGGTCGAAACCGGACGGCAAGGCGTCAACTCGCTCGTGGCGCAGGTACTGGCAAAACTCGACGAGGCATGCAAACTCTCAGCGTAGCGCTCGGGGAGCGCTCCTACCCCGTCCACGTCGGTACCGGACTCCTGGGCCGGGTCGATCTCCTGGCGCCCCACCTTCCGCGCAAGCAAGTAGCCGTGGTCACCAACGCGACCGTCGCGCCGATTTTCCTCGAGCGCTTCGCGAGCGCGCTGACCGCTGCCGGAATCGAGGTGGTGCGCATCGTGGTCGCGGACGGCGAGGGATACAAGGACTGGCGCACTCTCAACATAATCTACGACGCGCTGCTCGAACGCCGTTGCGGGCGTGACACCACTCTCATTGCCCTTGGGGGCGGGGTCATCGGCGATCTTGCCGGCTTTGCCGCAGCTACCTACCAGCGCGGCATTCCATACATCCAGGTACCCACCACGCTTCTCGCGCAGGTGGATTCATCGGTGGGCGGCAAGACCGCAATCAACCATCCGCTCGGAAAAAACATGATCGGCGCGTTCCATCAGCCGCGGCTCGTCCTCGCGGACATGCAAACGCTGGAGACCCTGCCTGAACGCGAGCTGCGCGCAGGGCTGGCCGAAGTGATCAAGCACGGCCTGATTCGCGATTCTAAGTTTTTCGACTGGCTCGAAGCCAACATCGAGCGCCTGCTCGCGCGCGAGCCGGAGGCGCTGGCCCAGGCGGTACTGCGCTCGGTCGCGATCAAGGCGGAGATCGTCGGCAAGGACGAGCGCGAAGCCGGCCTGCGCGCCGTCCTGAATCTGGGCCACACCTTCGGCCACGCTATCGAGAACGGACTCGGGTATGGCGTCTGGCTGCACGGCGAGGCAGTCGCGGCGGGCATGGTCATGGCGGCGGACCTGTCGCGCCAGCTGGGCTATCTTTCGGAGGCCGACACCCTACGCATTCGCTCGATTCTGCAGCGTGCGGGCCTGCCGGTGGCGGCGACCGGAATCGCGCCGCGGGATTTGCTGCAATTGATGAGAGTTGACAAGAAAGCGAGGGACGGCCAATTGCGCTTCGTGTTGCTCGAACGGATCGGCTCGGCCATCCTTCACGCCGATGTCCCGCCGGACGCTGTCGACCAGACCCTTTCCCGGCTGGCCGCCTGATCCGGGCACGAGCAGGGATGCCTCGACAATGCTGCTTTGCAGCGCGATCCTAAGCACTTGAGGCAGCAAGGAAACGCAGGTATAGTCCCAAGTGCAGCTTTATTTCGAACGAAGCGGGTGAATTTGGCCCCGGCCAGCAAGTCTTTAAGGTGGCAGCGTGAACCAGGCCGTATTTCCACAGCCCCAGGGGTTATACAACCCCGCGTACGAACACGACGCTTGCGGGGTCGGCTTCGTCGCAAACATCAAGGGCACGAAGAGCCACTCGATCATCGAGCAAGGCTTGACCATCCTGCGCAATCTCAATCATCGCGGGGCGGTGGGAGCGGATCCGAAGGCTTCAGACGGTGCCGGCATCTTGATTCAGATCCCGGACCGGTTTTTGCGCGAGGCGATGAAGAAGCAAGGGGTTGCGCTGCCGCCGGCGGGACATTACGGCGTCGGACTGGTTTTTCTGCCGCGTGACCCGGCCTCGCGGCTTGCCTGCGAGTATGAGATCGAGCGCGCCGTCAAGGACGAGGGCCAGGTGCTGCTCGGCTGGCGCGACGTTCCGGTCGACAACACCGACCTCGCCGAACCGGCCAAGCGTACCGAGCCGGTGATGCGCCAGGTATTCATCGGCCGCGGAAAGAAAGTCACCGTCACGGACGCGCTGGAGCGCAAGCTCTACATCATCAGAAAAAGCGCGGGCCATGCGATCCAGGCGCTAGAGCTCGCGCACGGCAAGGAGTTCTACGTTCCGTCGATGTCGGCGCGCACCGTGTGCTACAAGGGCATGCTGCTTGCGCACCAGGTCGGGGAGTACTACAGGGATCTGCAGGATCCGCGCGTCGAGTCCGCGCTCGCGCTCGTCCACCAGCGCTTTTCCACGAACACCTTTCCATCGTGGGATCTGGCGCACCCGTTCCGCATGATCTGCCACAACGGCGAGATCAACACCTTGCGGGGAAACGTCAACTGGATCCGAGCGCGCCAAGGGGCGATATCGAGCCCCGTGCTCGGCAAGGATCTGGACAAGATCTGGCCGCTCATCTACGACGGCCAGTCCGACTCGGCTTCGTTCGACAACGCGCTCGAGCTTCTGGTCATGGGCGGGTATTCGCTCGCGCACGCGATGATGATGATGATCCCGGAGGCCTGGGAGAACCACACGCTGATGGATCCGACCCGGCGCGCGTTCTACGAGTACCACGCCGCCATGATGGAGCCTTGGGACGGCCCCGCCTCGATTGCCTTTACCGACGGCCGCCAAATAGGCGCGACGCTCGACAGGAACGGCCTGCGGCCTTCGCGCTACATCGTCACTGCAGACGATCTCGTGATCATGGGATCGGAATGCGGCTGCCTGCCGGTGCCCGAGGAGAAGGTCGTCAAGAAATGGCGCCTGCAGCCCGGCAAGATGTTCCTCGTCGATCTCGAAAAAGGTCGCATCATCGACGACAAGGAGCTGAAGGACTCGCTCGCCGGCACCAGACCCTACGCCGAGTGGATCGAGCGCATCCGCGTCAAGCTCGACGAAGTGGAGACCGAAAAGCCCCCGCCGTTGAAGAGCGCGGTGCAACTGCTCGACCGCCAGCAGGCCTTTGCGTATACGCAGGAAGACATCAGGTTTCTCATGACGCCGATGGCGGCGAACGGCGAGGAGCCGGTGGGCTCGATGGGCAACGATTCGCCGCTTGCGGTGCTGTCGAACAAGGACAAGACCCTCTATCACTACTTCAAGCAGCTGTTCGCGCAAGTCACCAATCCGCCGATCGATCCGATCCGCGAGGAGCTGGTGACCTCGCTCGTATCCTTCATCGGCCCGAGACCCAACCTGCTCGGCATCGACGAAATAAACCCGCCGCTGCGGTTGGAAGTCAGCCAGCCCGTGCTCGATTTCTTCGAGATGGAGAAGATCCGGCACATTGATCGCTACACCGGCGGCAAGTTCCGTTCGCTCGAGCTCGACATCACGTATCCCCTCGCCTGGGGCAAGGAAGCCATCGAGGCGCGGCTCGCCTCGCTTTCTGCTCAGGCCGAAGACGCCGTGCGCGCAGGCTATTCGATCATCGTGGTGTCCGACCGGCTCGTCGATCGCGAGCGCGTGGCGATCCCCGCATTGCTGGCCTTGTCCGCGATTCACCAGCACCTGGTGTCGAAGGGCCTGCGCACCAGCGCTGGTCTCGTCGTCGAAACCGGCTCGGCGCGCGAGGTGCACCACTTCGCGCTGCTCGGCGGTTACGGGGCTGAAGCCGTGCATCCTTATCTCGCGCTCGAGACGCTGCTCGAGCTTGCCGCAAAAGGCCACTTCGGCCCGGAGATCGACGGCAGGAAGGCGATCAAGAACTTCGTCAAGGCGATGGGCAAGGGCTTGAAGAAGGTGATGTCCAAGATGGGCATCTCCACCTACATGTCCTACACCGGCGCGCAGATTTTCGAGGCCGTGGGTCTGGCCGGATCGCTCGTGGACAAATACTTCACCGGCACGACTTCTTCGATCGAGGGCATAGATATTTTCCAGGTTGCCGAAGAGGCTATTCGCATCCACAAAGCTGCGTTCGACGAGGACGACCCGGTACTGAAATCGATGCTGGATGCGGGTGGCGAGTACGCTTGGCGCGTGCGTGGCGAAGAGCACATGTGGACGCCCGACGCGATCGCGAAACTGCAGCAGTCCGCGCGGCAGAACTCCCCACAGGCCTACAGGGAATACGCCGCCATCATCAACGACCAGTCGAAGCGCCACATGACCTTTCGCGGACTGTTCGAGTTCCGCTTCGGCGAGGTGAAGCCTGTCCCGATCGAAGAAGTCGAACCCGCCGCCGAGATCGTGAAGCGCTTCTCGACCGGCGCGATGTCGCACGGCTCGATTTCGGTCGAAGCGCACACCACGCTCGCCGTGGCAATGAACCGCTTGGGTGGCAAATCGAACACCGGCGAAGGCGGTGAGGACCGCCGCCGCTTCGCACCCGTAAAGGCGGGCGAAACGCTGCGCTCGCGACTGGGGGCGAACCGGGTTGCAAAGGACATCGAACTCAAGGAAGGCGATGTACTGAAGTCCAAGATCAAACAGGTCGCGTCCGGCCGGTTCGGCGTGACCGCAGAATATCTCGCGAGCGCCGAGCAGATCCAGATCAAGATAGCCCAGGGCGCGAAGCCGGGCGAAGGCGGCCAATTGCCAGGACGCAAGGTCTCCGATTACATCGCCGAGATCCGTTACTCGACTCCCGGCGTGGAACTGATCTCGCCGCCGCCACACCACGACATCTACTCGATCGAGGACCTGGCGCAGCTGATCCATGACCTCAAGAACGCGAATCCCTCCGCCTCGATCTCGGTGAAGCTCGTCTCCGAAACCGGCGTCGGCACCGTCGCGGCGGGCGTGTCCAAGGCCAAGTCCGATCACATTACCATCTCCGGGCACGACGGCGGCACGGGTGCATCACCCTGGTCGTCGATCAAGCACGCGGGCACGCCCTGGGAGCTGGGTCTTGCGGAAACCCAACAGACGCTGGTGCTCAACCGCCTGCGCGGCCGCATCGCAGTACAGGTGGACGGGCAGATTAAGACCGGTCGCGACGTAGTCATCGGGGCAATTCTGGGTGCGGACGAGTTCGGTTTTGCTACCGCGCCGCTGGTGGTGAGCGGCTGCATCATGATGCGCAAGTGCCACCTGAACACCTGCCCGGTGGGCGTGGCCACGCAGGACCCGGTGCTGCGCAGGAAATTCTCCGGCAAGCCGGAATACGTCATCAACTACTTCTTCTTCGTCGCCGAGGAGGCACGCGAGCTGATGGCGAGCCTCGGCATTCGCCGGTTCAGCGAGCTGATTGGGCGCAGCGACTTGCTCGATAAGAAGCAGGGCATCGAACACTGGAAGGCGAAGGGCCTCGACTTTTCGAAGATTTTTTTCACGCCGAAGATGCCGGCGGAGGTCGCGCGCCACCATTGCGAGAAGCAGGCCCACGGCCTCGAAAAGGCGCTTGACAACCGGTTGATCGAATTAGCGCGCCCCGCGATCGAGCGCGGCGAGAAAGTGGCGATCGACATGCCGATCCGCAACATCAACCGCACCTTCGGTACCATGCTGTCGCACGAGATTGCGAAGCGCTACGGTCACGAGGGGCTGCCCGAGGACACGATCCACGTCCGGCTCGCGGGCTCGGCCGGCCAGAGCTTTGGCGCCTTCCTCGCCAGGGGCGTGACATTGGACCTCGTCGGCGATACCAACGACTACTGCGGCAAAGGGCTTTCGGGCGGGCGCATCACGGTGCAGCCTTCGCCCAAGTTCCGCGGCGAGCCGTCCGAGAACATCATCACCGGCAACGTGGTGCTCTACGGCGCCATCGCCGGCGAGGCCTACTTTCGCGGCGTGGCCGGCGAGCGCTTTGCAGTGCGCAATTCGGGCGCGTCGGCTGTGGTCGAGGGCGTCGGCGACCACGGTTGCGAGTACATGACCGGCGGCACGGTGGCGGTGCTCGGCGTGACCGGACGCAACTTCGCCGCCGGCATGTCCGGCGGCATCGCCTATGTGCTCGACACGGATGGCCAATTCATCAAGCGCTGCAATGTTGCGATGGTAGACCTCGAGCCGCTCCTCTCCGAGTCGGAGCAGCAGGCGAAGGTCGGGCGCGAGCTCTGGCACCTGGGGCAGGCCGATGAGGTCCTGGCGCGGCAACTGATCGAGCGCCACGCCAGGTTCACCAACAGCCGCTACGCCCGCGAGATCCTCGAAAAGTGGGCGCTATATCGGCCGCGCTTCATCAAGATCTTCCCCAAGGAGTACCGGCGTGCGCTCGGCGAGCTCGCCGCCGCGCAAAAAAAAGTGGCCGCCTAGGGCCGCAGGACAGCCGCAGCTACGATGGGCAAAGTCACCGGTTTTCTCGAGTACCAGCGGCTCGAGGAGGCGCACGAAGCGCCCGAGCAGCGCAAACACCACTACAAGGAGTTCATCCTCCACCTCACAGACGAGGAGGCGAAAGTCGAGGGCGCGCGCTGCATGGACTGCGGCACGCCGTTCTGCATGAGCGGCTGCCCCGTCAACAACATCATCCCGGACTTCAACGATCTGGTTTACCGGCAGGACTGGAAGAACGCGATCGAGACGCTTCACTCGACCAACAACTTTCCCGAGTTTACCGGCCGCATCTGTCCGGCGCCCTGCGAGGAAGCTTGCGTGCTGCGCATAAACGCCGACCCGGTCGGCATCAAGGCGCTCGAACACGCGATCATCGACAAGGCCTGGGACGAGGGCTGGGTCGTCCCGCGGCCGCCGAAGGCGAAGACCGGAAAGCGCGTCGCGGTGCTCGGCTCCGGGCCCGCGGGCCTCGCCTGCGCGCAGCAGCTCGCCCGTGCCGGGCACGAAGTAACGGTTTTCGAGAAGAACGACCGAATCGGCGGGCTGCTGCGCTACGGCATTCCCGACTTCAAGATGGAGAAGTGGCTGATCGATCGGCGCTGCGAGCAGATGGAGGCAGAGGGCGTTGAATTCCGTATCAACCACGTGGTCGGCGGTGCGGCGGTCGGCGCCGGCAATGCGCAGGCGAAGCCGGTGGATGCGAAAAAACTGCTCGCCGAGTTCGACGCCGTGGTGCTCGCTGGCGGCGCCGAGCAGCCGCGCGACCTGCCGGTTCCCGGGCGCGAGCTCGACGGCATCCACTTCGCCATGGATTTCCTGCCGCTGCAGAACCGGCGCGTCGCCGGCGACAAGAACGTCAAGGACTTGTGGGCGAGCGGCAAGCACGTGGTGATCATTGGCGGCGGCGACACGGGCTCGGACTGCGTCGGGACTTCCAATCGGCACGGCGCGAAATCGGTCACCCAGTTCGAACTGCTGCCCATGCCGCCGGATCCGCACAACAACCCGGTATGGCCGTACTGGCCGCAGCGCCTGCGCACTTCCTCGTCGCACGAAGAAGGCGCGAACCGCGACTGGTCGGTCGGAACCAAGCGCTTCGTCGGCGAGGGCGGCAAGGTGAAGAAACTCGTCGCCGCGCGCCTGGAGTGGAAAGACGGCAAGATAAGCGAGGTGCCCGCCTCGGAGTTCGAGCTGCCCGCCGACCTTGTGTTGCTCTCGATGGGCTTCGTCTCGCCGGTGCAATCGGTGCTCGAAGGCTTCGGCGTCGAGAAGGATGCGCGCGGCAACGCCAAGGCGGTGACCGACGGCGCCGGCTGCTACGCGACGTCCGTGCCCAAGGTATTTGCCGCGGGAGACATGCGCCGCGGCCAGTCCCTGGTCGTATGGGCGATCCGGGAAGGCCGCCAGTGCGCCCGCGCCGTCGACGAATACCTGATGGGGTTCTCGGAGTTGCCGCGGTAGCGCGTTCAGGCCCGGGCCATCACCCGCGTACCGCGATCCTGGAGCGCACGGACGGGAAAGCGCGTATCGGGGAGGCCGGCGCGGCAACCGGAAGCGTCGGCACGATGGGCCGAGGCCGAAACCGCGGCCGGAAAAACACCAATGCCGGGCCGTACAGCGGGTAGCGGTCGTAGCCGCCGTAGTCACAATCCACCCGGCGGTCGCGCACGCACTGCTCGTACTGAAGCGCAAGCGCCTTTTCTTCCGCATCCGCCGCGAGTTGCCGGGAATATCGTTCGGCATCGAGCCTGCGCTCAAGCGATTCAATTCTTTGCCCAAGCAAGCGCTCATTCGCGCCGCCCGAGCCCGCCGCCTGCGCAGACGACTTGTCCGTCGCGTAGACGGAGACCGAAACGGAATTCGGGTCGAGCTGGGCGGATTTCCTGTTGGCCGGCGGATCGCCGGAATAATTGACGACCCCCTTGTCATCCACCCATTTGTACACCTGCGCTCCGGCGGGAGCCGCCGCGACGAGCGCAAGGCAGAGAATCAACGGTGTGACGAGCGGGGACATGGTTCCGTTAACGTGTCTGTAGGCGGTTTAGATTAAACCTTTTCTCACACTGCCATTGAGCGCGGGATGGCAGCCTGGGCCCGCGTGGATTCAGGCCGTGCTAACATCGCGCATCCGGCTGAATTCTCTCCGTTTTTTGTGAACATCGTCATTCTCGCCGCAGGTCTGGGCAAGCGCATGCATTCGGACATGTCCAAGGTCCTGCACCCGCTTGCGGGCCGGCCGCTCGTCTCCCATGTCATCGCCGCGGCCAAACAGCTTTCGCCCCGCGTCATCTGCGTCGTCTATGGCCACGGCGGCGATGCGGTGCGCGAAGCGGTGGGCGATAGCGGCGCGATTTGGGTCAGGCAGCATCCGCAAGAGGGCACGGGTCACGCTGTGCTGCAGGCGGTCCCTCACTTGGACGAGCGCTGGCCAACACTAGTGCTGTATGGCGACGTACCCTTGATTCGCCCCGAGACGCTCGAGTACCTCGTCAAAGCGGCTGGCAAGGGGCTCGGACTGCTTACAGTGACGCTCGCTGATCCGACCGGCTATGGCCGGATCATCCGCAGCCGCGGCCGGGTCGCGCGCATCGTCGAGGAAAAGGACGCGACGTCCAGGCAGCGTTCGCTGCGCGAGGTCTACACCGGCATCATGGTGGCGCCGACAGGAAAGCTGAAGGCTTGGCTCGCGCGTCTGGGAAACAAGAATGCCAAGAAGGAGTACTACCTGACCGACGTGGTCGCGCTCGCGGTGAGCGAGGGCGTGGGTGTCGCCGCAACTCAGCCCGAATCTACCTGGGAGGTGCAAGGTGTGAACAGCCGGGGCCAGCTCGCGGAGCTGGAGCGAATCTTTCAGCGCAATGCTGCTCGGGCGCTGCTCGAGCGGGGCGTGACGCTGACCGATCCCGCGCGCTGCGACGTGCGTGGAGACCTTGTTTGCGGCCGCGACGTGGTGATCGATATCAACTGCGTTTTCGTGGGTGAGATGGAGCTCGGCGATCGCGTTTCAGTCGGTGCAAATTGCGTGCTGAAAAACGTCAAGATCGCCCAAGGCACGCGCATCGAGCCGTTTTGCCACCTGGAGGACGCGGACATCGGCGCGGATTGCCGCATCGGCCCCTACGCGCGCATTCGACCCGGCATGCGCACGCGTCTCGCCGCAGAAGTGCACATCGGCAACTTCGTCGAGGTCAAGGCGAGCAGCATCGGCGCGGGCTCCAAGGCCAATCATCTTTCGTATATTGGCGACACCGAGATCGGCCGCAACGTCAACATCGGGGCCGGCACCATCGTCTGCAATTACGACGGTGCGAACAAGCACCGCACGGTCATCGAGGACGACGTCTTTATTGGCTCGGACACCCAGCTCGTGGCGCCTGTGCGCGTGGGTAAGGGCGCGACGCTCGGCGCGGGCACGACGCTCACCAAGGATGCGCCTGCCGGCGAACTGACTGTAGCGCGCGCGAAGCAGGTTACGATCCCCGGATGGAAGCGGCCGGTGAAGAAGAGACGCGGGGCGTAAACATGTGCGGGATCGTCGGAGCCATCGCCAAGCGCAATGTGGTGCCCATTCTGCTCGAGGGCCTGAAGCGGCTCGAGTACCGCGGCTACGACTCGGCCGGGGTCGCGGTGCTGAACGGCAAGGCCGATGACAAGTCGCGCCCGGTGCTCCAACGCGTGCGCTCCACCGGCCGCGTCGCCGAGCTGGAAAAACTCGCGCAGAGGCAGGGTCTCACGGGCGAGCTCGGCATCGCCCACACGCGCTGGGCGACGCACGGCGTGCCCTCGGAGCGCAATGCACATCCCCATGTCTCGGGCGGCGTGTCGGTGGTGCATAACGGCATCATCGAGAACCATGACGAACTGCGCGCGAAGCTGCGTCTCAAGGGCTACGAGTTCGCCTCTGACACCGACACCGAGGTGATCGCACACCTCGTGCATTCGAACCTGCAGGGGGGCGGTACGCTCTTCGACGCGGTCAGGAAAAGCGTTGCCGAACTGGTAGGTGCCTACGCCATTGCCGTGGTTAGCGAGTCCGACCGCTCCCATTTCGTCGTCGCGCGCCACGGCGCGCCGCTTCTGCTCGGACTCGGAAACGGCGAGAACTTCGCCGCGTCCGACACTTCGGCCCTGATCCAGGTGACGCAGAAGGTCGTGTACCTGGAGGACGGCGATTGCGCCGAGATCACGCTCTCCGGGGTCCGCATAGCCGACGCGAAGGGCAATGTCGTCGAGCGGCCGGTCCATTTGTCCAAGCTGACCGCCGCCGCGGTCGATCTCGGGCACTACAGACACTACATGCAGAAGGAGATCTTCGAGCAGCCGATGGCGGTGGCGAACACACTCGAGATGGTGACCAACGCCCAGTCGATTTCGCCGCTGCTTTTCGGCGCCGAGGCCGGGCGCATTCTGCGGGAAATCGACGGCGTGCTGATCCTCGCCTGCGGCACGAGTTTCCACGCCGGCATGGTGGCGCGTTATTGGCTCGAGGGCGTCGCCGGCATCCCGTGCAGCGTCGAGATCGCGAGCGAGTACCGCTACCGCGAATCGGTGCCCAACCCGAATGCCCTTGTCGTCACGATCTCGCAGTCGGGCGAGACCGCGGATACGCTCGCGGCGCTCCAGCATGCGAAATCCCTCGGGCACCGGTTTTGCCTTTCCATCTGCAACGTGCCGGAATCGGCGCTGGTGCGCGCCTCCGACCTGCGCTTTCTCACGCGGGCCGGCCCCGAGATTGGCGTCGCCTCGACCAAGGCTTTTACCACCCAGCTCGCGGCGCTGGTGCTGCTCACCATGACGCTCGCCAAGCTCAGGGGCAGGCTTTCACCGGAGCGCGAGACGGAGCTCCTGCACGCGCTGCGGCATATGCCGACGGCGCTGCAGAACGTGCTGCACGTCGAGCCGCAGATAAAAATGTGGGCGGAGAAGTTCTCAAAGCGGCACCACGCGCTCTTCCTCGGGCGCGGCATCCACTACCCGATCGCAATGGAGGGAGCGCTCAAGCTGAAGGAGATCTCCTACATCCACGCCGAGGCCTACGCCGCGGGCGAGCTGAAGCACGGGCCGCTCGCGCTCGTTGATAGCGACATGCCGGTGATCGCGATCGCGCCGAAGGACGCGCTGTTTGAAAAGCTGAAGTCGAACCTGCAGGAGGTCCGCGCGCGCGGCGGCGAGCTTCATGTACTCGCCGACCAGGACACCAAGATGACCGACGGCGAAGGCGTCCACGTCATCCGCATGCCCGACCATGCCGGGCTGCTCTCGCCCATTCTGCACACGATTCCGCTGCAGTTACTGGCCTATCACGCCGCGCTCGAGCGCGGCAACGACGTTGACAAGCCGCGAAACCTGGCAAAGTCGGTCACCGTGGAGTGACCGGCGAACAATTCGTATTTGCAAGAGCAATCCCCGATGCCGAAACCTTTCCCCTCCTTCCACGAGGCCCGGATGCGCCGAGGCAGCCATGACTGATCTGAGCGTTGCGCATCCACCGACCGAATACAAGGCGAAAAACAAGATCCGCTTTGTAACCGCGGCGTCCCTGTTCGACGGCCATGACGCCGCCATCAACATCATGCGCCGCATCTTGCAGGCGACCGGGGTCGAGGTCATCCATCTCGGCCACAACCGCTCGGTGGAAGAGGTCGTCACCGCGGCGCTGCAAGAGGACGTGCAGGGCGTCGCCGTCTCTTCCTACCAGGGCGGCCACATCGAGTACTTCGGGTACATGCTCGATTCTCTGCGCCGGCGCGGCGGAGAGAACATCAAGGTGTTCGGCGGCGGCGGCGGCGTGATCGTGCCCGAGGAGATCCGCGAGCTGCAGGCGCGCGGAGTGACGCGCATCTATTCGCCCGAGGACGGCCAGAAAATGGGCCTCCAGGGCATGATCAACGACATGGTGATGCGCTGCGACGAGGACCTGTCTCGGTATGCGCCGAAGGATCTCGAGGCGATCAGGTCCGGCGACCGCAGGGCGCTGGCGAGACTCATCACCGCTCTCGAGAGCGGAGCCGGCGAAGAGCTGCGCGGGCAAGTGCTGAGAGAGGCCGAGTCCCTCGCCGTGCCCGTGCTCGGCGTCACCGGCACGGGCGGTTCGGGGAAGTCCTCGCTTGCCGACGAGCTCATTCGCCGTTTCCGCCTCGACCAGGAAGACCGGCTCGGCATGGCCGTGCTCGCAGTCGACCCCTCGCGCCGCAAGTCCGGCGGCGCGCTGCTCGGCGATCGCATCCGCATGAACGCCATCAGCAGCGAGCGCATCTTCATGCGCTCGCTCGCCACGCGCACATCCGGAACCGGCTCGGGATCGGAGATTCCGAAATGTCTTCCCGACGTGATTGCCGCCTGCAAGGTCGCGGGCGTCGATCTCATTCTGGTCGAGACCCCGGGCATCGGCCAGGGCGACGCGGGCGTCGTGCCGCTCGTCGACGTATCGCTCTATGTGATGACCCCGGAATTCGGCGCGGCGAGCCAGCTCGAGAAGATCGACATGCTTGATTTCGCCGACTTCGTCGCCGTCAACAAGTTCGACCGCCGCGGCGCGCAGGACGCGCTGCGCGACGTGCGCAAGCAATTCCAGCGCAATCGCAAGCTGTTTGCATTGCAGTCGGACGAGATGCCGGTGTACGGCACCATTGCCGCGCGCTTCAACGACGATGGCGTCTCCTCGCTTTATCAGGGCATGCTGCCCAAGCTCATCGCGCACGGCTTGAGGCTCGCATTTCCGGTTGGATCGGGCAAGTTGCCCGCGAGCAAGGTACGCTTCTCCACGGGCGGGAAGGCGATCGTGCCGCCCGCGCGCAGCCGCTACCTCGCCGAGATTGCCGGGACGGTGCGCAGCTACCACCGCAACGCGCAGGCGCAGTCCGATATTGCCCGCGAGAGGCAGCAGCTGACAGCGACGAAGAGCATGTTGTTCAAGCCACAGGCATCCCTGCGCAAGCGCGGATCCGGTGACTCCAGCGCTGCGGCGCCGGGGCCAGGATTCCCTTTCGGGAGCGCCGGGGCCGAGGGCCGCGGGAACGACGCCATTGCGCAAATCGAAGCCCTCATCGCAGACCGCGACGCACGGCTCGACTCCGGCTCGAGGGAGCTGATCGACACCTGGCCCGAAACGCTCAAGTCCTATTCCGGAGAAGAATACGTTGTCAAGGTCCGCGGCAAGGAAATCCGCACGCGTCTCAGCCATACGTCCCTTTCCGGCACCAGGGTGCCGAAAGTGGCGCTGCCGAAGTTCCGGGACGACGGCGAGATCCTGAAGTGGCAGCTGCGCGAGAACGTCCCGGGCTCGTTCCCCTTTACCGCCGGGGTATTCGCCTTCAAGCGCGAGAACGAAGACCCGACCCGCATGTTCGCCGGCGAGGGCGACGCGTTCAGGACCAACCGCCGCTTTCACCTACTGTCGAAAGACCTGCCGGCAAAACGCCTCTCGACCGCGTTCGACTCGGTAACCCTGTACGGATTTGATCCGGACCTGCGTCCCGATATCTACGGCAAGGTCGGCAACTCGGGAGTGTCGATTGCCACGCTCGAAGACATGAAGGTTCTCTACTCGGGTTTCGACTTGTGCGATCCGGCGACGAGCGTCAGCATGACGATCAACGGCCCGGCGCCGACGATCCTGGCGATGTTCCTTAACGCCGCCGTCGATCAGCAGGTGGACAGATTCCGCCAGGACAACGGCCGCGACCCCACCGGGGAAGAGCATGAGGGAATAAGGGGACGGACGCTGTCGACGGTTCGCGGCACGGTGCAGGCCGATATCCTGAAGGAAGACCAGGGCCAGAACACCTGCATCTTCTCGACCGAGTTCTCGCTCAAGGTCATGGGCGACATCCAGGAATATTTCATCCGCCACAACGTCAGGAACTTCTATTCGGCGTCCATTTCCGGCTATCACATCGCGGAAGCCGGCGCCAACCCGATCTCGCAGCTCGCATTCACGCTCGCCAACGGCTTCACCTTCGTCGAGGCCTATCTCGCGCGCGGCATGGCGATCGACGACTTCGCGCCCAACCTGTCGTTCTTCTTCAGCTACGGGATGGAGCCCGAGTACGCGGTGCTGGGACGCGTGGCGCGGCGCATCTGGGCGATTGCGATGAAGCACAAGTATGGCGCCGACGAGCGCAGTCAGAAGCTGAAATTCCATTCGCAGACCTCCGGCCGCTCGCTGCACGCGCAGGAGATCGCCTTCAACGACATCCGCACCACGCTGCAGGCGTTGATTTCATCCTACGACAACACAAACTCGCTCCACACGAACGCCTACGACGAGGCCATCACCACCCCCACCGAGGAATCGGTGCGCCGCGCCATGGCGATCCAGCTCATAATCAACAAGGAATGGGGACTGGAGAAGAACGAGAATCCGAACCAGGGCAGTTTCATCATCGAGGAACTCACCGACTTGGTCGAGGAGGCGGTGCTGAAGGAGTTCGAGGCGCTGGCCGAGCGCGGCGGCGTGCTCGGAGCGATGGAGACGGGCTACCAGCGCGGCAAGATCCAGGAAGAATCCATGGCATACGAGCAAAGGAAGCACGACGGCTCATACCCGATCATTGGAGTCAATACTTTCAAGAGCCCCCGAAACGAAAATGCGGGCGATTCCGTTCCACCAAGACTCGAGCTCATTCGCTCGAGCGAGAAAGAGAAACAGTCGCAGCTCAAGCGCCTGGGTGAGTTCCACGAGCGTCACGCCCGGGAATCCGGGCAGATGCTCAAGCGCCTGCAGCAGGCGGTGATCGACGATGAGAACATATTCGCCGTGCTCATGCACGCGGTGCGCTGCTGCTCGCTTGGCCAGATCACGCATGCGCTGTTCGAGGTCGGAGGTCAATACCGCCGCAACATGTAGTACGTTGCGGCGGTTCGTGAAATCAAATCGCCGCAACATGTAGTACGTTGCGGCGGTTCGTGAAAACAGGTCGCCGCAATATCTGATGGAGAGATGCCGCCGAGCAGGGCCACGGCGCCACGCCGATTCTGAGCGATGGGGATTTGCCTGAACCGGCTCCCGCCGTCATTGACTGGCTTTGATCCCCGGAACGCGCGTGCGGGAACTCGCTGTGATTCCGGCGAAGGGTTCTGCTGTAACATGTCCCGCCTGAACCCGCCCCGCCGGGTGCGAGCACCGGCAACATCCTGAGGAGGGTTTTATGGCGGAACAGTCTGGGGACACGTTTCCGCGCCTGCTGTTGCATCAGGCGCAGGTCCGCCCCGACAGGCCGGCAATCCGGGAGAAGGACCTCGGCATCTGGCAGACCTGGAGCTGGGCTCAGGTCGCCGGGGAAGCACGTTCGCTTGCCTGTGGTCTTGCCGCGCAGGGCTTCAGGCGCGGCGAGCGTTTGGCGATTATCGGCGACAATCGGCCGCGCCTGTACTGGGCCATGATGGCCGCGCAAGCCCTGGGCGGCGTGCCAGTCCCGCTCTACCAGGACGCGGTGGCGGCCGAGCTGGTGTTCGTGCTCCAGGACGCCGAGATCGGCTTCGCCGTCGTCGAGGATCAGGAGCAGGTCGACAAGCTCCTCGAAATCCTGCCTCAGTGCCCCCGGCTCAAGCACATCTTCTTCGACGATCCTCGCGGGTTGCGCCATTACACCCAGACGGAGCTGATGAGCGTCGAGAAACTGCAGGCGGCAGGCCGCGAGTTCGCGCAGCGTAACCCGAAATTCTTCGCCGACGAGATCGAAAAAGGCCGGCCCTCCGATATCGCGGTCATTCTCTACACCTCGGGCACCACCGGGCATCCGAAGGGCGTCTCCCAGACGTACGCGGCGGTGATCGAGACGGCGCGGGTGCTGGTTGCCTTCGACGGCTTTGCCGAGAAGGACGATATTCTTTGCTACCTGCCCATGGCCTGGGTGGGCGATTTTCTCTATTCCTACGCCCAGGTCCACATCGCGGGTTTCTGCCTGAATTGCCCCGAGTCTCCCGACACCGTGATGACCGACCTGCGCGAGATCGGGC
>JBGPYQ010000139.1:0-8664 GCA_041493345.1 Gammaproteobacteria bacterium
CGAAGGATTCGCTGCGCTCGGCGGTCCATTTCACCGGGCGGTTGATTTTCTTCGTCGCCCAGGTCATCACCACGTCCTCGGCGTAGAGATAGATCTTCGAGCCGAAGCCGCCGCCGACATCGGGCGCCACCACGCGCACCTTGTGCTCGGGCAGCCCCAGCACAAAGGCGGTCATCAGCAGCCGCTCGACGTGCGGGTTCTGGCTGGCGACATAGAGTGTGTAGCTGTCGTCGGCGCGCGAGTAGGTCGCGTTCGCCGCGCGCGGCTCGATGGCGTTGGGGATAAGCCGGTTGTTGATGAATTCGAGCGTGGTGACGTGGGCGGCCGAGGAGAACGCCTTGTCCACCGCGGCTTTGTCGCCGAGTCCCCATATATAGCAGATGTTGTCCGGCGCGATGTCGTGCACGACCGGCGCGCCTTTCTTGCGGGCTTCGCCGGCGCGCACTACGGCCGGCAGCACATCGTAATCGACCTGCACCATCTCGGCGGCATCTTTCGCCTGCTGGGTGCTCTCGGCGATGACGACGGCGACTTGGTCGCCGACGTGGCGCACCTTGCCCTGCGCGAGGCAGGGGTGCGGCGGCTCCTTCATCGGCTGGCCGTTGACGTCGGTGATGAGCCAGCCGCAAGGCAGGCCGTTGACCTTGGCTTCGGCGAGATCGTCGCCGGTGAAGATGGCGACGACGCCCGGCGCCTTCAGCGCCTTGTCCTTCCTGATCGCCTTGATCTTTGCGTGGGCATGCGGCGAGCGCACGAAGCACGCGTAGGTCTGTCCCGGCAGCGCAATGTCGTCGGTATAGTTGCCGGCGCCGACAAGAAACCGGTAATCTTCCTTGCGCTTGATCGCAGCGCCGATATAAGGGGTCGCGCCCATGGTCAGCTCCTCACGGTCGAGGCGGCTTTGATCGCCTTGACGATATTGTGGTAGCCGGTGCACCGGCAGAGATTCCCGTCGAGCTGCTCGCGGATCTGTTCCTCGGTGGGATTGGGGAAGGTCTTCACCAGGTCGATCGCGCTGATCACCATGCCCGGGGTGCAGAAGCCGCACTGCAGGCCATGGTGCTGGCGGAACGCCTCCTGCATCGGATGCAACGTGCCGTCCGCCTTTGCGATGCCTTCGATCGTGACGATGTCGGCGCCCTCGGCCTGCATCGCCAGCATGTTGCAGCATTTCACGGCGCGGCCGTTCAGCATGATGGTGCAGGCGCCGCACTGCGCTGTGTCGCAGCCGACGTGGGTGCCGGTGAGGCGAAGATTGTCGCGGATGAAGCTGACGAGCAGCGTGCGCTCCTCGACTTCAGCGCCGACGGCCTTGCCGTTGACGGTCATGGAGACCTTGACGGTCATGGTTTGACTCCTTTGGTGAAAAGTTTGACTTCTTCCCGGTCGCTTTTTTGCAATTTCGGGATGGACGGAAATCGGTCGGCGAAAGGCCCTCCTTGACGCGCCATGTCCCGGAATTTGCGGCGATGATTGTTGTCGGAAATGCTAGACCATGCACGCGCTGCAAGCAACCGCGACTTGAGTATCATGTCCCTGGCCCCGACCTTAGGCGGGGCCTGCGCTATCGCGTATAATTAATTGTTAGCATTAAGTAATATCACTTAGGGCAAGGATTCCCCATGGACAGTGTCGATCTTGAAGTCGTACGCAGCGCGCTGAAATGGACCGAGGGCGGCCACCGCGCCACTCTGGGAACGGTCGTGCATACCTGGGGCTCGGCCCCGCGCCCGGTGGGCGCGATGCTCGTGATTCGCGACGACGGCCAGGTCATGGGATCGGTTTCCGGCGGCTGCGTGGAGGATGATCTCATCGACAAGGTGAAGAGCAGGGCGATTGCCGCCGCCCGCCCGGAGGTTACGACCTACGGCGTCACGCAGGAGCAGGCGACGCGCTATGGGCTTCCCTGCGGCGGGACGCTGCAACTGGTGCTGGAGCCGGTGAGCGTGGAATCGAAGCTGAAGGACCTGCTGGGATTTATCGAGCGCCATGAACTGGCCGCGCGCTTTCTCGACATGGAGACCGGCAAGGTGCGCATGGAGCCGGGCAAATGGTCCGACCTGCTCGAGTTCGACGGCAAGACCCTGAAGACGGTGCATGGTCCGCGTTGGCGGCTGCTGGTGATCGGCGCCGGGCAGGTCTCGCGCTATCTCGCGCAGATGGCGCAGGCGCTCGACTACCACGTGAGCGTGTGCGATCCGCGCGTGGAATACGCCGAAGGCTGGGACCTGAAAGACGTGCCGATCAACCGCGGCTACCCTGACGATGTGGTGCTGGCGATGAACCTCGACGCTCACAGCGCGATGGTGGCGGTGACGCACGATCCCAAGCTCGACGACGCGGCGCTGCTGGAAGCGCTCAAGTCACCTGCATTCTACGTCGGCGCGCTTGGATCGAAGAAAAACAACGATGTACGCCGCAAGCGGCTCGCCGAATTCGACCTCGCCGCCTCCGAAATCGCGAGAATGCGAGGCCCGGTGGGACTGAAGATCGGCTCGAAGACGCCGCCCGAAATTGCGGTCGCCATCCTCGCCGAGATGACCGCGGTGCGCCGCGGCGTCGAGATTCCCGAGACGATCGAACCGCCGGAGGGCAATGTTTCGGCCGGATGCGCGGTACCCCAGAGCTGATTTGCCTTCCCACTAGGGGAAGGACTGAAACATATGGCCGCAAACATTCGCGGCATTCTTCTCGCCGCCGGTTCCGCCAAGCGCTTCGGCTCGAACAAGCTGCTTCAGGCGCTGCCTCCCGGTACCGCTGACGCCGGCATGCCGATCGGGCTCGCCGCCGCGAAACATTTGATCGCAGCGCTGCCCGATTCCTTTGCGGTCCTCAGGCCGCGCGCGCAGAAGCTCGGCAAGCTGCTGCGGGATGCAGGCTGCAACACCGTTGTCTGCAAGAACGCGGCCGATGGCATGGGTACGAGCCTCGCCGCGGGCATTAAAGCGGCAGCGGACGCTGACGGCTGGATTGTGGCGCTGGCCGACATGCCTTTCATTCGCCCCGAAACCATCAAGGCCATCGCCGGGGCGCTTGAGCAAGGCGCAACGATTGCCGCCCCGTCCTATCGGGGCGAGCGCGGCCACCCGGTGGGCCTGGCGCGGCGCTTTTATCAAGAGCTGATCAGCCTGCAGGGCGACGCCGGGGCGCGGCAGGTGCTGGCGCGGCATTCCGACTCGATCACCACGCTCGACGTGGGCGACCCCGGAGTGCTGCACGACATCGACAAGCCTTCCGATCTCGCGCGCTAGCAGGCGCGCCGATTGGGCCACCGGCGAACCCTGATTCCGGAAAGGATGCTTGACAAAGCCTTGCGCGCGGCTAATACTAAACCGTATGGTTAAGTATTATGGCCCGCCGCCCGGCGCCGTTTCCGCGGCCGGGTTGGACGCGGTATTTTCCGCGTTGGCCGATCCGACCCGCCGGGGCATACTCGCCGCGCTTGCCGGGGGCCGCCGGCCGGTGACCGAACTCGCACAGCCGTTCCGCATGTCGCTGCCGGGCTTCATGAAGCATCTGCACATCCTCGATGATGCCGGGCTGCTCGAGCGGGCAAAGGAGGGGCGCGTGGTCAACTGCACGCTTTCGGCCGGACCGATGAAAGACGCCGCCGACTGGCTGATCCGCTATAAGGCGTTCTGGGAGGAGCGGCTCGATGCGCTCGCCCGCTATCTGGAAGAGGAGAAGGAAACATGGCATCCGTCAAGGAAAAACCCTCGCTCACGATCGTCCGCAAGTTCAAAGCCGCCCCGGAGAAAGTCTGGCGTGCGCTCACGCAGCCAGAGGCGCTGAAACAGTGGATGGCGCCGAGCGAGGCTTTCAAGGTCCCGCTCGCCGAAGTCGATCCGAAGGTCGGCGGGCGTTATCACATCATCATGCACGCTCCCGACGGCGAGGTGCATGACGTCGGCGGCGTGTACCGCGAAATCGTTCCGAACAGGAAGCTCGTCTACACCTGGGCCTGGAAAAGCACGCCCGAGCGCGAGTCGATGGTCACTTTCGAGCTGCGCGCCGCGGGCGGCGGCACGGAACTGACGCTCAGGCATGAGCAGTTCTTCGACGAGGAGGCGCGCAATCACCACGAGCAAGGCTGGAACGGTTGCCTCGCGCGGCTCGAAAAGTTGTTCGCCTGAGAAGGGACGGAATCAAACCTCGTACTGCGGAGATCGATCGATGAATCCCAATGCCGTTGTCTCGCGCGACGAGTGGCTCGCCGCGCGCAAGCGATATCTGAGCAAAGAGAAGGAGTTCACACGGTTACGCGACGAGCTAAGCCGCGAGCGCCGGGAATTGCCCTGGGTCAAGGTGGAGATTAACTACGCCTTCGATGCCCACGGCGGCAAGCAGACCTTGTCCGATCTCTTCGAGGGCCGAAGCCAGCTCGTCGTCTACCACTTCATGTTCGGTCCGAGCTGGGAGCAGGCATGCAAGAGCTGCTCGTTCTGGGCGGACAATTTCAACGGGATCGTCGTTCATCTCAACCACCGGGACGTGACCCTGGTTGCCGTCTCCAGAGCGCCGCTTGACAGACTTCAAGCCTTCCGGAAGCGGATGGGTTGGGGATTCAAGTGGGTGTCTTCTCTCGGGAATGAGTTCAACAACGATTTTCACGTTTCTTTTACACCGGAAGAGATGTCGAAGGGTGCGACGTACTACAACTATGAGGTGAAAAAATTTCCCAGCGAAGAGGCCCCCGGGATCAGCGTGTTCTACAAAAACGCGAAGGGCGAAGTATTTCACACCTATTCCTGCTACGCCCGGGGTCTGGACATGCTGAACGTGGCGTATCACTACCTCGACCTGGTGCCCAAGGGGCGGGACGAGGACGGATTGTCATTCAGCATGGCATGGGTCCGCCACCACGACCGCTACAAAGGAGATCAACCATGAAGCTTTATTCGAACCCCCTGTCCCCGAACTGCGCGAAGGTGCTCGCCGCGGCATCGCATCTCGGGATACCGCTCGAGATCCAGCTCGTCAAAGTCGCGGAAGGCGAGAACCGGAAGCCCGAATACCTGAAGCTCAACCCCAACGGCAAGATTCCGACCCTGGTCGACGGCGACTTCGCGCTATGGGAGTCGAACGCCATCATGCGCTACCTTGCGGGCAAGAAGCCGAATAGTGCGGCGTGGCCGAACGATGAGCGCCTGCGGGCCGATATCAGTCGCTGGCAGGACTGGGAGCTCGCCCATTGGTTTCCCGCCTGCCGCACCCACTTCTTCGAGCATGTGATCAAGCAGGCGCTGGGGCGGGGCGAGCCCGATCTCGCGGAGGTGAAGAAGGCCGAGGAAAACTTCCACCGCTTCGCCGGCGTACTTGATACGCACCTTGCCGGTCGCGAATACCTCGTCGGCAAGGGATTGACTCTCGCGGATCTGTCCGTGGGGATCTGGCTTGCCTACACCCACGCCGCGAAGCTGCCCGTCGATAAGTACACTAGCGTCAAGCGCTGGTACTCCCGGCTGGAGGCGCTCCCTGCGTGGCAACAGGAAGCGCTCCCCAAGGCAGCGTAGAGGGAGAGAGAAATGGCGCGCGAACCGTCTGCCTTAGAAGTGTATTGGGTAAGCGGCAGCCCGTACGCGTGGCGCGTGCTGCTGACGCTGGAGGTCAAGCAGTTGAGCTATACGTCACGCTTGCTGGAAGCTTCCAAGGGGGATCTGAAAAAGCCGGAGTATCTGAAGCTCAATCCGCGCGGCCAGGTGCCGACTTTGAAAGATGGCGACTATACGCTTACAGGTTGCGTGCTTTGTTCGCAGCCATGATGCCCAGAACGCCGGCAATCAAGAACACAACGATGCCAACGATTACGCCGATGTTCGTTTCTGATTTGCCAACATGTGCGATCAGGTCGCCAAGGTCACGGCCCACGCCGCCAACGAAAGCTGCGATATAAGCAGTCGGGCTTTTCAAGAACACAGCAACGCCAGCCGCGAGGCCCAAGCCCAGGTGACGACCGCCCCAAGAGACGTTCATTGATGGGTCCATGCCTTTCATGCCTTGACCAAACATAGCCGTCAAGCCCAAGGCGCAACCCAGCACAAAAACGATCAGTGCAAAGATTGTTACCCACATTGGGATTCCAGTCGTTTTCAACATTTTCAACATTATTTTCTCCCTTTTGGTTTTGGTGTAGGTTTGCAGGTATTTAAGGTCAGCCGCCGCAAGCCGATTTGTATGCCTCCTCAAAAATAATGACCCAACCGCTGCCGTAGCCACCACGCATCATTTCTGCCATTTCACCAAATGCTTCCCAATTGCTCTGGGTTAGTTCGACTCGTGTTCGTTTATTATCAAGTGCGGTAAACCGCACTTCAACAAGGCTTGCGGATTCTGCTGGCATTCCCATGTGAAAGTCCATGCTGATCGAGTCATGCGGATGGTATGCCTTGATCGTGCCCCACAGGTGCTCTGTGTCATCGTGGCCGATCTCCACGATCTTGCCGCCCTGTTTCGGTTCGATGCGCAACGACTTGGCAGGCTTGCCGCTTTTCATTGACATCGAGCGCTTATCCAGCGGCCACCAACTGCCCATCTCGCTCACAAACACCACGAATGCCTTTTTTTGGCTGCAGGGAACTTCGATTGTTTTAATTATCGGATCAAGCATTGTGTTCTCCTATTTGGATTTGTTTTTTATGCGTCGCGCAATCTCAGCGCCATAAGCAGACAAGGCATCTGACCAGAAACTCTCCAGATACTGCCGCAGATCATCCAGCCCATCGCGCTTGATTGAATACAAGCGACGATTACCTTGTGGCGCAACACTGACCAACCTCGCGGACTCAAGCACCTTCAGGTGTTGCGACACGGCAGGCCTGCTCACTGGCTGGCCTTCCGCCAACTCACCCACGGTTTTAGGCTGCTCGCGCAACGCCTCGAATATGTGCCGGCGGGTTGGGTCTGCCAATGCTGTAAATACTTCTGCGTAAGCCATGACTTACTGTAAGCTATGGCTTACCAATATGTCAAGCCGTTTAATCTGCGAAGGAGCAGGGTTCCGGGAGCCGCGAAACGGACTCGGTCCGCCGAGAACCGTTTTGCGTGCAAGTGCGGTGTACACCCTGACGATCAGTGGTCCGTGGATGAGATCCTCGCGCTCGTCCAAATGCACGCGGCGCGCGACCATGGCCGTGCCACAGCAACTCAAATAGAGCGATGGCGTTAGAACTATGGCAAAGGAATATTTAGAACAACTAGCCGCCTTGACAAAGGAGACCACTTCGGGACGGTTCAAAGACGTTACGCTGGAGTGCAAGCATTTCTTCAGCGGCGCCGCTGTTTATGCAAACGGAAGAATATGCATGTCATTAACTACCGTGGGCTTCGCTCTAAAGCTTCCTGAAGAAGCGCGAAACACTTTAGTGAAAGAGCAGGGCGCAAAACCGCTTCGCTATTTTCCCAAAGCTCCCATCAAGAAAGGCTACGTGATTTTGCCAAAGGCGATGTTGAAGGATATGAGGACACTAAGACGCTGGGTGAAGGTAAGCATTGAGTACGTGCTCTCGCTGCCAGCGCCCGTTAAAAGGCGTAAGTGAACAGCGCGCCGAGGCGCGTCTTCGCGCATGGCCGCGCCACGCCGCTCCATCGGCCATGCCGTAGGATTTTCATGGCTCGTCGGCGGCGTCCTTGTAACTTATATCGCATTGGCCGAACCGGCGAAATATGCCGTTCCGGACGTTGCTTCCTGGATGGCAGTTGAGTTGCTCGCGGGCTTCGTACAGTACACCGCCTTCGGTGTCCTTCTTGCTTTCGTGTACCGCAGGCAACCGTCGGCGGCGATGGTTTAGCAACCGAAGGAAGGACAGACGGACGCGTGCGTAGACCTCCACGCGCGCGCTCGTGTACGCCGAAGAGGTCACGCTGGCGTAGAATTCCGGGCTGAGTCCTCCGAATTCAGCCCCGGATGAACGCGCCCGACCGCCCGCTTTCCGTCCAGTACGCCGACGTCGCCGCCGCCGCGGAGCGGCTGGCCGGCCACGCCCACCGCACGCCCGTGCTCACTTCCAGCACGGTGAATGGGCGCACCGGGGCGGAGGTATTTTTCAAATGCGAGAATTTTCAGCGCATCGGCGCGTTCAAGTTTCGCGGCGCCTACAACGCCATGTCGCAACTGCCGCCCGAAGAGCGCAAGCGGGGCGTCCTTGCGTACTCCTCGGGAAATCACGCGCAGGCCGTGGCGCTCGCGGGAAAGCTGCTCGGCATCCGGGTCACCATCGTGGTGCCGGCGGACGCTCCTGCCGTGAAGCTCGAAGCCACGCGCGGCTACGGCGCCGAAGTCGTGCTCTACGACAAGCACAAGGAGGTGCGCGAAGAGGTTGCCGAAAGGGTCGCGCGCGAGCGCGGGCTTGCCATGATTCCGCCCTTCGATCATGCGCACGTGATCGCGGGGCAGGGCACCTCGGCGAAAGAGCTGATCGAGGAAGCGGGGCCGCTCGACTATCTCTTCGTTCCCGTGAGCGGCGGGGGACTGATCTCGGGCTGCGCGGTGGCCGCTTCACATCTCTCGCCCGGCTGCAGGGTGATCGGCGTCGAGCCCGAGGCCGGCGACGACGCCACGCGCTCGTTCAAAACGAAGACTCTGCAGAGCTGCCACAACCCGGACACCATCGCCGACGGGGCGCGCACCCATTCGCTCGGCCGGCTCACCTTTCCGCTGGTATTGCG
>JBGPYQ010000125.1:0-9405 GCA_041493345.1 Gammaproteobacteria bacterium
CATGGTGCAGCCCGCCGCGAGCGCGGGGCCGGACTTGCGCGTGATCATGGCGTTGGGGAAGTTCCACGGCGTGATCGCGGCGCACACGCCGATCGGCTCCTTGATGACGACGATGCGTTTGTCCGCCTGGTGTCCCGGAATGGTGTCGCCGTAAATGCGCTTGGCTTCTTCCGCGAACCACTCGATGAAGGACGCGCCGTAGGCGATCTCGCCGCGCGCTTCGGCGAGCGGCTTGCCCTGTTCGGCGGTGAGTAGCCTGGCGAGGTCCTCCTGGTTGGCCATCATCAGGTCGAACCATTTGCGCAGGATGATGCTGCGTTCCTTGGCGGTCCTCGCGCGCCACGCGGGCATCGCAGCGTTCGCCGCCTCGATGGCGCGGCGCGTCTCGGCCGCGCCCATGTTGGGGACCGTGCCGAGAATCTCGCCGGTGGCGGGGTTGTTGACCGGGATCGACTTGCCGCTGTCGGCGTCCGCCCATTTTCCGTCCAGGTAGCACTGCTGGCGGAAGAGCGAAGGGTCCTTGAGATTGAGCGCGGCGATGCCGGAAATCTTGGGATCGTTCATGGAAGCTCCGATGGAAGGCGACTGCCGGAAATGACGAAAGTCCGGGGAATTCTACTCCAAACCAACAGGCCCTACTTCAGGATGCGATACAGGTCGCTGTAGTCGTCGGTCCACAGCCCATGCGGGAAAGAGCTTGCCGCGCTCTGGCGGTTGGAATAGATTGATCAGTAATTGACCGCTGATTCCGCTCGAAACCCGCTCGGAACGCGGTCCTCTCCCGCGGAGGGAGAAGCAAGCATGAACATAAGGCCGTTACGCGCATTCCGGAACTTCTTCCGCGCCTGCTCCTTGTGCCTCGGCTTGGCGAACAGGGATCAAGGCTGGATTGAATTTCCTATCTGTTTATCTGTTAAGGAGGTCCAACCATGATTCGTCACAGAAGTGCGTTTGCTGCCGTGTTTTTTTTGGTTTTGGGGCCGGTATCAGCTTTTGCTCAGACACAAATCCGGTTTGTCGAGTATTCGGCGAAATTTCTTTGTGGCACGGTGGACGTGCAGGCGCCCGCCGCCGCCGCAGTCCGGCCGGGCATCTACGAAACGTCCATCAATATACACAACCCGCAGCTTCCGGTTACGCCGCTTCCCAGCGTGACTTTTGTCAAGAAGGTTGTGTTGGCGTTGCCCGAAGGCGAGAAGCCCGTTCCTCCCTCGCAGTTCCGCCGCGATGTCCTGCAGGCGGATTTCGCCGAGCAAGTGAACTGCAAGATCATCCGCGGCATGCTGGGCCCGGCTGGCGCCGCGCCCTTCGTTGAAGGCTTTGTGGTTCTCATCGTTTTTCCTGCCCCGCTGGCCACATCGCACGAGCTCGACGTGGTGGGCGTGTACACGGTCAATACTCCGCAACAGAGCATTTCGCTTGAGATGGTGCCGGTAGCACCGCGCTTGCTGACGTTGCCGACGGCCGCTGGCGCGAGGCTGCGTGACAAGCTGATGAAGGAATCCAAAAAGCCTGAATAGTGGCTGCAGCGAAACAAGTGTCAGGTCAGCACGGTACGAGTAGGTTCATGCCCTGACACTTGTCTCGTGCTCGCCGCCGATGTTGGGGCGCGCCGCGCCCTTCTTGCGGGACTCGCGTGCCATGACTTCCTCCAGGCGATAGGGAGTGAACGCGATTGTTGCAAAGCGGCCGATCCGCCGCATTTATAATGCGGCGGAACTTACAGCGCCCGGAAACCGTGCTCATCCTCGAACGCATCATTTCGGTCATCGGGCCGGTGTTCCTGATTATCGCGATCGGTTACGGCTACGGGCGCCGCAACCAGCCCGACCTGACATCGTTCAATCACGTCTCACTCCACGTGCTGGGGCCGCTCCTTGTATTCACCTCGCTCGCCGGCGAGGATTTTCAGCTCGAGGGCAACGCCGCTTTCGTCGCGGGCGGCGTGGCGGTGATCCTCGTCTCGGGTCTGATCGCCTGGCCGGTCGCGCGGCTGGCGCGCGTCAGTCCCCGCACCTTCGTTCCGCCGATGATGTTCAACAACTGCGGCAACATGGGCCTGCCGCTCGCGGTGCTCGCCTTCGGCCGCCCGGGGCTGGCGGCGATGGTGCTGCTTTTGGTGGCGAGCACGCTGCTGCAGTTCACCCTGGGAAGCCGCATCATCAGCCGCCACGCCGAATGGAAGGCGCTCGCGACTTCGCCGATGATCATCGCGAGCGTGCTCGGACTCGTCTTCAGCGCCTTCGCGTGGAAGGTTCCGCCGGTGCTGATGACCGGCCTGAAGATGCTCGGCGACGCGACGCTGCCGATGATGCTGTTCGCGCTCGGCGTGCGCCTGACCGATCTGTCGAAGCGCGGCTGGCAACTGGGCGTGCTGGGCGCGGTCGTGTGCCCGGCGGCCGGGATGGCGGGGGCTTACCTGGCGCAGCTTCTCTTGCGCCTCCCGGCCGAGCAGTTCGCGCAGTTGATGCTCTTCGCGAGCCTGCCGCCGGCCGCTCTCAACTACCTGCTCGCCGAACGCTACCAGCAGGAGCCCGAGCGCGTGGCGTCGCTGGTTCTGATCGGCAACGCCTTCGCCATCGTGTTCGTGCCGCTGGGACTGACGCTGGGATTGCATCCGATTTGACGTTGCAGCCTGCGGTCAGGCGGTACGGTGCAGCTACTTCAGGATCCGATACAGGTCGCTGTAGTCGTCGGTCCACAGCCCGACCCGCCGTCCGCTTTCGATTTTAAACGCCTCGGAGCAGCCGGGGTGCGGGATAGGGCTTGCCTCGCTTTGGTAGTTGGAATAAATTGCTCGGTGTGACCGCTAATCCCGCATGAGGAGCACGCTATGAAGAGAGCCTTGGGCGTCTTGATATTCCTGACACTGATCATCGGCCCCACGGCGGTTCCTCCGTGCGGCGTCCAGGCGCTCGCTCAGCAGCAAGCCGGATGTTGCAAGGTACGAGATGCATTGAGCAGCCGCAATTGGCAGAAGAACGGCTTGAACTTCCAAAACTGCAAGCAGCTCAACGACAAGAGGGACGGGGACAACGTGGTTCAGCCCACCGGCTTAGTCTGGTGGGACGGGCAGTGCTCTTGAGCCCGTGGGTTCAGGGCGACGTGGCGAGGTCTCTCACCTTCTTGAATGACTGGCTTTTTGTCGGATCCGTCCTGGTGACGAAACTGGCAAGCCGCTCCAACATCTCCTTGTCAATTCCGTCTGCCTTCACTCCACGGCGTTTCTGCTCGGCCACGACTTCCCGGAAATTCGTGAGAGTCGCGTCGAATTCATTCGGCTCATTCGGCTTGGCCAGCAGGCAGTTCACGAGCAGCAGATAGTAGGCCCAGGATTCCTGGCGATGCTTGTCAGCAGCTCTGGCGTCCTGCGCCATCAATTCGAGGAGTTGGCTCCAGTCCGCCAGTGGTGCTCCGGGCCGTTGCATACGCAGGTCGACGTAGCTCAACAAGGCATCAGGCATTGGCTCATTCGGCCCCAGCAGTCCCCGCAGCCGTACGTAGACCTCCCTGGCTTCCCCCATTTCCTGTTTGCTGACCGCATCGTTGAACGATGAAGACAACAACTCGCTCATCACCTTCTTCGTCTCGTCGAGCTGCCGCCGGGTGTTATCGAGCTCCCGCGTCGCGTCCTGCACGGTCTTCATGTCGGTCTTGACGGACTCCGCGCTGGCCCGGACCTCTTTGCCCATGTCCCGGATGCTCTTGAGCTCGTTGTACCCGAGATAGCCGAGTCCCGACACCAGGAAGGTGACGATGGCCCCGATGACGGTGGCCGTGATCTGCAGCAGACCCCGGGTGCGCTCGAAGCTGCTGATCACCTCGTCGGCCCGCTGCTTGGTTTGGTCGAAGACCGTCTGTGCTGCTCGGAGCGAGGTATCGACAATCCGGTGCTCGACGTCGAGCTTCGCGTTGAATAGCTGGAGCTTCTCGTCGATGCCGTGAAAGTGCAGGTTCAGGAGCTGCTCGTTGGCATTGCGCAGGCGCTCGCTTACGGTCAGGAGCAGCTTCACCTCGATCTCGGGGTGGTCTTCCAGGGTCTTACGGAGATCGCGGCCGCCGATCTCTAGGAGCATGCACGCCTCGCGCGCGATGACGGTTGCCGACCGCGGGCGCTCTTCGAAAAACCCCATCTCTCCGAAGACCTCGCCCTTGCGCATCACCGAAAGGTTGATCTGCTTGCCACCGTCCAGGGGCAGGACCGCCTCGAGCGAGCCCGCCCCGATCAGCAGGATCGAGTCTCCGACCTCTCCTGCATGAATGATCGTGGTGCCAGCGGCATAACTGCGCTCTTTGCTGACCTCGTCCTGTAGCAGCCCCCGGACTTCCTGGTCGTTCAAAGCGGAGAAGATCGGGTGATGATGAAGCAGATCGGCCCAGTCAAAAGTCTTCACGCGCGTTTCCTCATTTTTCAGGGACGTTCCAGTTCCGACAACGGGTGCTTACTCTACCGTCTCGTTCTCGACCCGTCATAGTTTTTTTCCGGACGCAATAGCTTACCCGTCGCCGATTGCCGGCACCAGATGCACCTCGCTGTCGGGGCCGATGGACGCGAACCACGGAGACTCCCGCTCGAAACCCGCTCGGATCACGGTCCTCTCCCGGGGAGGGAGAAGCCAGCATGAACGTAAGGCCCGTTAGGCGCATTCCGGAGCCTCTTCCGCGCCTGCTCCCGGTGCCTCCGCTCGGCGAACAGGAATCAAGACTGGATTGAATTTCCTATCCGGTGGGCGCTACTTCAGGATCCGGTACAGGTCGCTGTAGTCGTCGGTCCGCAGCGATACCCGCCGTGTCCGGTTTCGATTCCAAGCGCCTCGGAGCAGCCGGGGTCTTTAGCGCGTCAATGCGCGGGGCGAGTTTTCGTCGGCTCGGCTTTTTTCACCGGCCGTAGAGCGAGAACCAGGGTGATCGCGGCATATAGCACGACCAGGCCCATGCCCAAAAAAACCGCAGTTTGCATCGTCATGTGACTAATCCTTCCGAACCTCGCGGCTAAACTTGAGCCTCATGGCCGAAGTTTACTCCTTCATTAGTGTTTCGCGCCATATCGAGACGATTGTCGGCGCTGAAGAACGCGCTCATTACTCCGGTGTGTCGTTCAAAATCCAATGTAGCGAAAACTTGCCACGCGGTGCGCTATGATCGGAAACGTGTTTGTGCAGACCTTCGGCGACCTGGTCAGCTTCAATCCGCATCTGCACGTGCTCGCCTATCCGGCGTGCGCTACTTCAGGATGCGATACAGGTCGCTGTAGTCGTCGGGCCATAGCCCATGCGGGAAAGAGCTTGCCGCGCTCCCGCGGTTGGAATAGATTGCTCGGTAATTGACCGCTGATCCCGCTCGAAACCCGCTCGGATCACGGTCCTCTCCCGCGGAGGGAGAAGCAAGCATGAACATAAGGCCGGCTATGCGCATTCCGGAACTTCTTCCGCGCCTGCTCGCGGTGCCCCGGCTCGGCGAACAGGGATCAGGGCTGGATTGAATTTCCTGTCTGTCCATGCATTCACGATAACCGTCAGGAACGGGGAGTCACGAAAGGGGGGCATTCGTGTTTCTTTACGGCGTGGCGTTCAGCGGCGTGCGCGGGCGATCTTGATCCAAGCTGTTGCCGAGGATTTGAATCCACCACACTCGATCAGAAGGGGGTAAGAATGAAAAAGCTTTTGACCTTGCTTTCGATTTTCCTGTTCTGCAATGTTCTGGGTTCTGGCGCCACCCTCGCGGCCGAACCCAGCAAGATAAAGGTGGGCATCCTGCTGCCGCTCACGGGAACGTTCGCGGCGGTGGCTGAAACCCAGAAGGAAGGCGCGCTGCTGGCGGTGGATGTCGTCAACAAAAAGGGCGGGCTCACTATGCCCTGGGGAAAAGTGACGGTGGAAGGCGTTGTCGCCGATGATGAAGCCAAACAGGACGTGGGCGTGCGGCGCTACCGTTACATGGTTTCAGAAGGCGTCCAGGGCGTGGGCGGTCAGACCTGGGCGCCGCTCGCGTACGCAATCAATGCCATGGTTGCAAAGGAACCGATGCCCTATTTTCCCGTCTGCGTCATGTCCAAGGAAGCTTTCCAGAAAGGCAAGCTGGCAGAGTCCACTTTCGCCACCGCATACAGCCCCTGGACGGTGGGTTACATGGCGGGCCAGGCGGCCGTCAAGACGCTGGGCAAGAAGCGTATTTTCTTTTTAGCCCGCTCCGATAGCTTCGGCTGGGACATCCGCGACGGTGTCTATGCTGCCGCCAAGGAATACGGCGCCGAGATTGTCGGCTATGACGAGGTTTCTCTGGGAACCAGCGACTATACGACCGTACTGCAGAAAGTCCGCGCGGCAAAACCGGATGTTTTCATCGCCGCCCAGTTTGCCGCGGATGCCGTTGCGCTCCTGAAGCAGGTCCAGCAGATGGGGCTCAACAAGGAAATCACGATTTTCAACGCCTTCATCACAAACGTGGTCGCGAAAGGTCTGCCCCCCGAAGCTCTGGAGGGTGTCTACGCGATGCATTATTTTTACTATGATCTCGACAGCTTCGCCGACAAGGAAGTGGCAAAGAGTGCCAAGGCGTTCACTGATCTCTATCGCGCCAAATACAACCGGCCGCCCGATGCCTATGCATCGATCGCCTATATCGCATACATGGAGATGTTCAGAGGCTTCGAAGCCGCCAAGTCCTTTGATCCGAAAAAGGTGTCTGCGGCTCTGATGACGAATAAAGGGCAATTCAACTCGGTCAAGGGACCCGCCAGATGGCGCGAGGACCACGCCGCCGAATACAAGCACGCCGCCTTCCTGGTGAAGGGGAAGGGTCCCAGGGAGCAGAAGCATGAGTGGGATCTCTTTACGGTCATGGGTTCCGTGGGCGGCGAGTCCGTGATGCCGACGCTGAAGTCTCTCGGATATTAAGACCGTAAGATCGGCCTTGCTCCGGCAAACCTCCCGTTTTTCCGCCTCGGTGAGCGTGTTGCGTTCTCCGGGGCGGGGTCAGGAGGGCCGGCCGTGAGCACGGACCCGCGCGCAGAAATCATCCAGGCCAGGGGAGTCACAAAACGCTTCGGCGCATTGGTCGCCGTTGATCGGGTCGACTATTCGCTGCGCGAACACGAAGTTGCCGGCATCATCGGATCCAACGGGGCGGGGAAAACCACCTTCTTCAACCTGCTGACCGGGTATTACGCCCCCGACGAAGGATCCATCCTGCACAAAGGCGACGACGTCACCCGCATGACGGCGCAGGAGCGGGTGGCGAGGGGGTTGATGCGCACTTTCCAGCTTACCTCCACCTTCGACAACCTGAGCGTGATCGACAACCTCGTGCTCGCTTTTTTCAGGGCGCACAGGAAATCGTCGTTGCTGCATTTGCTCCTCAACACCTGCAAGAAATACCGGAACGAAGACAAAATCGTCGCCATCCTGGAAACCTTCGATCTCCAGCCTGTGCGCGACCGGCTGGTGAAGCACCTCAGCCTGGGTGAGAAGAGGCGCCTGGAGATCGCCATGGCGGTCCTGGCCGAGCCCGAGGTGCTGCTGCTCGATGAACCGCTGGCGGGGCTGGCCGAATCCGAGATCAAGGGCATTCTGGATGTGCTGGCCAGGCACGTCGGCAAGCAGACCATCCTGATCGTGGAACACAAGATTTCACACGTGAAAGATTTTCTCCAGCGGCTTACCGTCATGCACGAGGGCAGGATCATCGCGGACGGCGGATACGAGGAATGTCTGCGGAATCCCGAGGTGCGACGAAGTTATTGGCAGATCGATGTCGCTACGGATGAAGCCGGGAACGCCGGTTCATGACGAATCACGACGAGATACTGACCGTCAGAGGCCTGAATGTCTCGTATGGCGAGTCGAAGGTCCTGTTTGACATTGATCTGAGCGTACGCGCGAGGCAGGTGGTGGCCTGCGTGGGGCGCAATGGCGCCGGCAAGACGACGCTCCTCAAGAGTATTGCCGGATTCCTGAAACCGCTCGCCGGATCCATTACTTCCGGCCACACGAATCTGGTCGGCCGGCGGTCCTACGATATTGCGAAGATGGGGATCAAGTACGTGCCCCAGGACAAGAAAGTGTTTTCCGATCTTACGGTCAGGGAAAATCTGGAACTCGGCAGCTACGCCACCCAGGATTACAACTGGGATCCCGTCACCGGCTATTTCCCGAAACTGAAAGTGCTCATGGACCGCAAGGCTGGGTATCTGAGCGGCGGCGAACGCCAGATGCTTATGATCGGCAGGGCTCTGCTGGGCAGCCCGAAAGTACTGCTGATCGACGAGCCTACCGAAGGATTGGCTCCCAGCATCGTTGCGCACCTGAGAAGCGTTTTTGCGGAATTGAGCAAGAACACGGCGCTGGTGATCGTGGAGCAGAACCTGCCTCTGGTTTGCGCGATATCGAGCAAGGTCTACGCCATAAAAGAGGGGCGCATCGTGGCCGAGCTTGCAGACCGGGAATCAATCAAGGCGGATGTTTGTGAACGCTACCTGTAACGGCTCCGGATCATGATGAACGCGTTCCGATGGTGGTGGGGCCTGTTGCTCGCGTTTTCGCTGTTGGCGGCAGCCAGGGTATTTCTGCCCCTGCCCTTCGTCAATGAGGTCGTGATTTTCTCGATCTACACCATGGGGTGCAGCTTCCTCCTGGGGCGCGTCGGCTTCATATCGTTCGGGCAGCCGGCTTACCTGGCGGTCGGCGCTTATGCCACCGCGTTCTATCTCTTCTATTTCGGCACCAATCCTTATATCGGCATCCTGCTGGGCGTGCTGGCGGGAGGGGTCGTGTCTTTCATCGTCGGCCCTCTTTTCGTGCGCTTGCGCAGCGACTATTTCGCGCTGGTGAATCTGGCACTGGCGGTGATCGTGTTCTATCTCATGCAGAAGGTCCTGGCGGGCATCACGCACGGCGACAACGGGCTGTGGTTCCTGACCAATATAGCCTCTACGCCGTTGCTCGACCTGTCCAGGCCGAACCACTTCTTCATCTTCGCGCTTCTGGTCGCGCTGGCCGTCTGGGCGTTCTACAAGTATCTCGAGGACTCGATCTACGGCGCCTGCTGCCTGGCAACCAAGATCAACGAAGACAAGCTCAAATTTCTCGGCTACAGCAATTACGGCGTCAGGCTGCTCGCTTTCGTCATCGCCAATACGACGACCGCCCTGGCCGGCGCGATGTACGCCGTTTATCTGGGATTTGTGAGCCCGGAAATGACCAGCCCGTCCCGTGCCGCCGATCCGGTGATCGTCACGATACTCGGCGGGACCGGCACGCTCTACGGGCCCATCGTCGGCGCCTTCGCCTACACCGGCATGAAAGACGTGATCAGCAGGCTCATCGGCAACTGGGAACTCTTCATCGGTTTCCTGCTGGTATTCATCATGCTCGCCGGGGAAAAGGGCATCTGGGGCACGCTGCAGCC
>JBGPYQ010000061.1:0-15289 GCA_041493345.1 Gammaproteobacteria bacterium
ACGCACCGCGATATCAAGCCGGCCAACATCCTGCTCTCGGGGGTGACCGACATCAAGATTTCCGACTTCGGCGCCGCATTGATGGCCACTGCCGAGCAGACCCAGGTGAGCGGCATCGGCTCACCGGCTTACATGTCACCGCAGCAGATCCGGGACCAGACGCTCAACCACCAGACCGACATCTATTCTCTTGGCGTGGTCATGTACCAGCTGCTCACAGGCACCCTGCCGTTCACCGCAACGAACAACTTCTCGATGATGTATCAGATCGCCAACGTCGAGCCCGCGCCGCCTTCGTCCCGCCGCGATGCGATTCCCGCGCCGATCGACGATATCGTGAAGAAGGCGATGCAGAAGGAGCTCGAACGGCGTTACCAGAATTGGGAGGCTTTTTCGTTCGACCTGGCCGAGGCGTTTCGAAGCGGGCACATGGAAAGCCGCGGCCGGGAGGTCGCCGACAGCGAGAAATTCAGCACATTGCGCGCCATGGCGTTCTTTTCTGATTTTTCCGATGCCGAATTGTGGGAGGTACTGCGCATATCCCATTGGGAAGACCTGTCGGCAGGCCTGGTCATCATGGAGGACGGCGTGCAGGGCGACTTCTTCTGCATACTCGCTGCCGGGGAAGTCAAGGTCACCAAGAGGAAAAAACTGATTAACGTGCTCGCTCCGGGCGAGTGCTTCGGCGAAATGGCCTATCTTTCCAGGAGCGGCAGCGAGCGCACGGCAGAAGTCTCGGTCGTGGGCCCGTCGCGCATCATAAAGATACGCACCGAGGATCTCGAACGGGCCTCGGACGCCTGCCGGCACCGCTTTGACCGGGCGTTCATGGCGCTCATGGTGGAGCGCCTGACTCTCGCCAACACCCGGCTCACTGCCGCATAAGCCCCCGCACCCGTCAAAGGGAATCGGGTGCTGGCCGGCGGAAATCGGGAAGACATCGGGAAATCATGCTGGCCGGCGAAATTCGATCCTCGATCGAGGCGGCGATTTCGGCGGCAACGGGCGCATCGTTCCGGATCGAATTCATCGCGCCCGCCTCCGGCGGCTGCATACACCGCTCGTTCAGGATAGAGGGACACGACGCCCGCTTCTTCGTCAAGACCAATGATGCCGAATTCGCCGACGCATTCGCTGCCGAAGCGGACGGGCTTGAGGCGCTGGCCGCGGCCGGAGCAACCGCACCGCGGCCGGTTACCCACGGTAGCGCGGGAAAGTACTCCTGGCTTGCAATGCAGTTTCTCCCACTCGTGAATAGCGGCGATCACGCCGCCCTCGGGCGGGCGGTCGCCGCCCTGCATTCGGTACGGGGCGGGCACTACGGCTGGCGGCGCGACAATTACATCGGCGCCACGCCCCAGCGCAACCGGTCCTCGGAATCCTGGGGCGGCTTCTGGCGCGAGGCACGGCTGTTGCCGCAGCTTGAGCTGGCGAAGAAAAACGGATTGGGAACACACCTCCTCGACAAGGGGGAACGGCTCGCCGCAGCGTTGCCGCAACTGCTTTCCGGGCACGAGCCGGTGGCCTCGCTCCTGCATGGCGACCTGTGGAACGGCAACGCCGGCTTTCTCGAGGGAGGAGCACCGGCCCTGTTCGACCCGGCCGTATTCTATGGGGACCGCGAAGCCGACATTGCAATGACCGAGCTGTTCGGTGGATTCCCGCAGGCGTTCTATGACGCCTACCGGGAGGTGGCGCCGCTAGCTGCGGGCTATGCCCGGAGAAAGACGCTGTATAACCTGTACCACGTACTCAATCACGCCAACCTGTTCGGCGGCGGTTACGTCGCTCGGGCGGAACAGATGATGAACCAGTTGCTGGCGGAAACCAAAGCTTGAACGCCGCAATGTGCGCAAAGAATTTCCTGATGCCCTTCGCGCCCTTCGCGCCTTTGCGTTGAAACGCTTTTCTACGCGGTCTGCGCGCTGAGAAGCTTCTGCAATTCGCCCGACTGGTACATCTCGCCGATGATGTCCGAACCGCCGATGAATTCGCCTTTCACATAAAGCTGCGGAATAGTCGGCCAGTTGGCGAATTCCTTGATGCCTTGCCGGATTTCCGGGTCCTCGAGCACATTGACCGTGAACAAGTCCTGCGCGCCGCAAGCCTTGAGGATCTGCACCACATTGGCGGAAAAGCCGCATTGCGGAAATTGCGGCGTGCCCTTCATGTACAGCACCACCGGGTGAGCGCTTACCTGCTGCTTGATGCGTTCCTGCGCGTCCATGCCTGCCTCTCGGAATACCTGATTAATCTCCTCGGGAATTTTACCGCCCGCTTCGGGTCGGGTCAACCGGGCCGCCGCGCCGCGCCCACGCGCGGCAGCCCGGACAGATCGCTGAAGTCGCGGACCTCCGCGTAGCCCAGTGCGCGCAGCAGTCCGAGGCACCGCGCTCCCTGGTCGCAGCCATGCTCGATCAGCAACCATCCGCCGGGGCGAAGCCGGCTTTGCGCTCCGGCCGCGATTTTGCGGATGCAATCCAGACCATCCTCGCCCCCGGCGAGCGCAACGCGAGGCTCGAAGCGCAGATCGCCTTGCGAAAGATGCGGATCGCCCTGGGCCACATACGGCGGATTGGTGACGATGATATCGAAGCTTTCTTCGCGCAGTGCTTCAAACCAGTCTCCCGGGACGAATTCGATGTTGTCCGCGGCGTGCCGCCGGGCGTTTCTGCGCGCGACGTCCATGGCGTCCGCTGCGACATCGGTCGCGACGATCCTGCTGCCGGGACGTTGTTTCGCGATCGCGACGGCCACGCATCCGCTGCCGGTGCCGAGCTCGAGCACGGTGCAGGGTTGATCGGGCGCAATGCGTTCGAGCGCCAGGTCGACGAGAAGCTCGGTTTCCGGCCGCGGAATCAGGACTGCAGGCGAAACCTCGAACGCAAGGCCGTAGAACTCGCGTTCCCCGGTGATGTAAGCAATCGGCTCCCCGGCGCGCCGGCGTTGCACCCATTCAAGGAAGCGATCGCGCTCATCGTGGCTGAGCCCCTGCTCGGGATGCGCGGCAATGTGCGCGTCGTTCACTTTCAGGGCCGTCTTCAGCAGTACGCGCGCATCGATGCGGCTGAGGCCTTCCGTTTGCATCGTCGCGGCGACGCTGCTGCAGGCGGTTTCGCCCATTTTCACTGCCGGATCGGCGCAATCACGACGCATACGCAGCCCTGTGCAATGTCCAGCGGGGCGCAAACCTCTTCATGCCAGCCGTGATTCCTCCGCCAGCGCCGTGAGCTGCTCGGTCTGGTGTTCGGCCGCCAGCGCCGAAGTCAATTCCGACAGGTCACCGTCCATGATGTTGTTGATTTTGTAGAGCGTGAGATTGATGCGGTGGTCGGTGACCCGTCCCTGCGGAAAATTGTAGGTGCGGATGCGCCCGGATCGGTCGCCCGAGCCGATGAGCGATTTGCGCGTCGCGGCTTCCTTTGCCCGCTGCTCGCGCAACTGCTTGTCCTTGATGCGCGCCGCCAGCACCGCGAGCGCGCGCGCCTTGTTCTTGTGCTGCGAGCGGTCGTCCTGGCACTCGACGACGATGCCCGTCGGCAGATGCGTGATGCGGATTGCAGAGTCGGTCTTGTTGACGTGCTGGCCGCCGGCGCCCGAGGCGCGGAAGGTGTCGATGCGCAGCTCCGCCGGATTCAGCACCACTTCGCCGACGGCGTCGGCCTCGGGCAGCACCGCCACGGTGCAAGCCGAGGTGTGGATACGCCCCTGGGTCTCGGTCGCGGGCACGCGCTGCACCCGATGGGCGCCGGACTCGAATTTGAGCCTGGAATAAGCGCCCTGGCCGATGATGCGCGCGATGATCTCCTTGTACCCGCCGACTTCTCCCGGCGATTCGGAGATCACCTCCACCTGCCATCGCTGGCGTTCGGCGAAACGCGCGTACATCCGAAACAGGTCTCCCGAGAACAGCGCCGACTCGTCGCCGCCGGTGCCGGCGCGGATCTCGAGGAAGATATTGCGCTCGTCGTTGGGATCCTTGGGCAGCAGCCGCTTCTGCAGCTCGCTCGCCAGTGTGACAAGTCGCTCGCGGCCCGCCCTGATCTCGCTTTCTGCGTAGCCCTTCATCTCGGTGTCCGAGAGAAGTCCCTGCGCCTCGGCAACGTCCTCCTCGGTCTCGCGGTACCGGTTGAAGAGCTCCACTACGGGCTCAAGCTCGGCGTGCTCACGCGAGAGCTTGCGGAATTGTTCGAGGTCCCGTGTGGCGCTCTCCAACGATAACAATGCATTGACATCGACGAGACGCTGGCGTAATTGATCGAGCTTTGCCGTGATGGAGGGTTTCATCGGCGAACCGACGCGCGGTGCAGCTAATCGCGCGCGCGCAGATGGTACAGCCGCGCCACGAGCGCTTTGAATGACTCGTCGCCTTCGTCGCCCTGGTTGAGCGCCTGGGTCGGCGCATGCAAGAGCTTGTTGGTGAGGCTGTGCGAGAGCGCATCCAGCACCGTCTTGGGATCGTCTCCGCGAGCGAGCATGCGCACCGCACGTTCGACTTCGAGCCGGCGGGCCTCCTCGGCGGAGTCGCGCAGCTGGCGGATAAGCGGCACCCTCTCGCGCGTCTTCATCCAGTGCAGAAACGAACCGACCTGCGACTCGATGATGGCCTCGGCCTGCGCCACCGCCGACTGGCGCGCGTCCATGCCCTCGCGCACGGTCGCCGCCAGATCATCGATGGTATAGAGGAAGACGTCGTCCATGCCCGCCACCTCCGGCTCGATGTCGCGAGGCACGGCAAGATCGACCATGAACACCGGCCGGTGCCGGCGCGCGCGGATGGTGCGCTCCACCGTGCCCTTGCCGATGATGGGGAGCGAACTCGCGGTGCAGGACACGACGATGTCGTACTCGGCCAGATGCTCGGGCAGATCGCGCAGCTCGAATGATTTTGCATTGAAGCGGCGCGCAAGGTTTTCGGCGCGTTCCAGCGTGCGGTTCGCCACCGCCATGGTGCGCGGCCGCTTCGCGGCAAAATGGGTGGCACAGAGTTCGATCATCTCCCCCGCGCCGATCAGGAGCACATTCTGCTCGGCGAGGCTGGGGAAAATACGCTCGGCGAGCTTCACCGCCGCGGCGGCCATCGACACCACGTTCGCGCCGATGCCGGTATTGCTGCGCACCTCCTTCGCCACGGCAAACGAGCGCTGGAACAACTTCGAGAGCAGCGTTCCAAGCGTGCCGGCTGATTCCGCCGCGCGCGCCGCTTCCTTCATCTGGCCCAGAATCTGGGGCTCGCCGACGACCATCGAGTCGAGGCCGGATGCGACCCGGAAAGCGTGCCGCACGGCTTCCCCCTGCGGCAGCGTGTAGACATAGGGTTCCAGCTCCTGCGGTCGCACGTGGTGATAGCCCGCCAGCCACTGGAGCGCCGCCTGCGGCTCGCCCAGGGCGCAGTAAAGCTCGGTGCGATTGCAAGTGGAGAGAATCGCCGCTTCCCCGACGGGCTCGCGATGAGTCAGCTCGGAGAGTGCCGACTGCAGGCGCTCGGCGTGAAACGTCACCCGCTCGCGGATGGCGAGAGGAGCGCTTTGATGGTTCATGCCGAGCGTGAAAAGTTGCATGGCGGCGCATTCGTGTAGGCCCGAGATTATAAACCAGCCGTCTCGGTGCCCTGCCCCGTGCCGTAGCGCACACTAAACCGGCCTGGTTCGCCGCAGGCGACGATCGCGTTCGCGACGCGGCCTGGAGGGAAATTTCGTAGTGGTAACATGATCTTCTAAGAGCGCATTGCGAAATAAACCTTCGAGTAGCGTGCGCCGTGCGCACGATTCGGCGCAATTCGTGCGCACGGCGCACGCTACGTATCCAATTCCGCAACACGCTTTAAGAAGAATCATGGAGGAGGTTTCATGGCACGAGCGAAAAAAGTCGCCAACTTCATGCTATTTGCGCTGGTGTCCGGCCTCGCGCCGGCGATGTCGGAGGCGCAGGCCCTCTATCCGGCCAAGCCCGTCAAAATTGTCGTCGGCTTCCCGGCGGGCAGTTCGGCCGACCTCACCGCCCGCGTACTGGCGAAGAAGCTCGGGGAAAATATCGGCCAGCGGTTCATCGTCGAGAACAGACCCGGGGCCGGCAGCAACATCGCCGCTGAATCCGTGGTGCGCTCGCCGGCGGACGGCTACACGCTCCTCATGGGCACGGTCGCCAACACGATCAACGCGACGCTCGCCAGAGGCCTGTCATTCAACTTTGCCGAAGACCTGGCGCCGATCGCCCTGGTGGGAACGGTGCCCAATATTTTGGTCGTGCATCCGTCGCTGGGTGCCGCGACGGTGAAAGACTTGGTCGCGCTGGCGAAGTCCCGGCCGGGACAGATCCTGTACGGGTCTTCCGGCAACGGCACCTCGCCGCATCTCTCGGGCGAGCTGTTCAATTCCATGGCAGGCGTGAAGCTCGTGCATGTTCCCTATAAGGGAAGTTCCCAGGCGGTCACCGACCTGCTCGCCGGTCGTGTCCAAGTGATGTTTTCCCCGGCCTCGACCGTGCTGCCGCACATCCAGGCGGGAACCTTGAAGGCACTGGCGTCGGCGGGCCTGCAGCGCGCCGGCGTCGCGCCGGACATTCCTACGATCTCCGAAGCCGGGCTTACCGGATTCGACACAGCCGTGTGGTTCGGGCTGCTCGCGCCGGCCGGAACTGCGCGTGACATCCTCAACCGGCTTGCGGCGGCGGTCGGCCAAGCGCAAGTGTCAGCCGACGTAAAGGCCCAGCTTTCGGCTCAAGGCATCGATCCACTCAGTGGCGGACCGGTGGAATTTGCGCGTTACATTCGCGAGGAGACGGAAAAGTGGGCCAGGGTCATACAGGCCTCCGGCGCGAAGATTGACTGACCTGCCCCGTCCGGACGCACCTGCCCGACCATTCCGCCGGACCCGAAGAGCCCGATGCCTGGAGCACGGATCAGCGCGACTCGGCGATGGCTTTCAGCGTAGCCTCGTATTTCGCCAGCCGCGGTCCGCCCAACTGCACGGCGCGCTCGGCGGCGTTCAGCGCCTCGTTCCTGCGATTGAGTTCAAACAGTGCCTGGGCAAGATTGTTCCAGGCATCCGCGGCCTGCGGGTGATCGCGCGCGGCGAGGCGATACGCCGTCTCCGCTGCCGCGAGGTCCCGCATGGCAAACGCCGCATTTCCCAGCCCGATGCGCGCAAGCAGGTGATCCGGCCACCTCCCGAGCGCAGTAGCGTAGGCTTGCCGCGCAGCCGCCGCTTCGACTCTCTCGAGCGCGACCACCGCGGCGACGTAGGCATCCGCGGCGGCCGTGACAGGCAGCCGCTGCGGCGGCAGCGCCACCATCGCCCAATACTCGCTCCTCGCCCAGGTACGCTCGAAGTTGCTGAGCGTCATCGCCAGACGGAAAGTGGTGCCGGAGCGCAAAACGATTTCTTCCCGCGGCAGGTCGAAGCCGATGACGACAGCATAGTGCCAGAGCGGCGCAAAGCCGAACGCCAGATTTTGCAGGACGACGACAGGCGTTCCCGCAGCCACTTCGCGCAGAACATCCGCCAGGCGCGGCGCGAGTGGGTAGGCCACCAGCCCATGACGGCGCGCCGCGGCGAGCATCTCGGCCTGCAATGAGCCTTCGCGCCCGGGAATATAGACCTGTTTCAACAGCGCGTCGGGCGACGCAGCCACGCCCGCGTGCACCAGCACCTCGGCGAGCGCTGCGGGGCCGCACTGATACGCCTCTTGCGGGAAAAACGGCACCGCAGCGAGCTCGGTCCGCTGCAATAGCGACGGATCGGACTGTTCAATCAGTGCCGCGACCTGCGCAGTTACGCATCCCGCGAGGTTCAACACAGCTAAAAGCAAAACCCCCGCCGCAGCGGGGGTTTTGAGGAACCGGGACACGGGGCTCAGCGCATTGGTTTCGTAAAGGGGAAAATCTTGGTCAATCCCAAGATGTCGGTGATCAGCAGGACTATGAAAACAATGAGCAGGACAACCAGGACGTCGGTGCCGCCGACCGGAAGTTGATCGATGCGCGCGGCGAGGTCTTTTGCTTCATTGTCGGTCAGCGCGTCCACGCGGGCCCGGGCTGCGTCGGCGTCCACGCCCAGCGCCTCCATTCGCGCGCGAACTTCAGTGCGATCGAGAAAGCTTGCGATGCGCTCACGTTCGGTCGCAGCGCTGATCTGGTCCGTGGCGACAATGTCCGCGGACGCAGGCAGCGGAAAGCCGGCGCCGAGCATGCAGACAACGAGTACGCGGGAGATCCATCGGTTGAACATTTTCATGAGTCTTTCTCCTTGTGGATTGGGGACCCCGGCCCGCAAAACAAACAACGGCGGCGTGGGGAACGGGTACGGAAGCATAGTCAACAAAAGCCAGCGCGTCAAAGGGCTGTGGCTGGATTGGTGACCTATTTCCGAAATTGGGCGATCACCGGTTCCGCCCGGACCGCGAGCGCCTGAGCGCGGCGACGGCCGTGCAGGTGAATAAAGCTCCGGAGCACGATGGTGGCCAAGGAGATTCCACCGGGATGATTTTGCTCGGCATCGCCTCGTCGAAATCGATGGTGGCCAAGGACGGAATTGAACCGCCGACACACGGATTTTCAGTCCGCTGCTCTACCAACTGAGCTACTTGGCCATTTTCCTGCACACACCGCTGACACAAGGATTTTGGCTTCGGCCACCCGCTTGCGCGAGCTTGACGTATCCCGCGACGTCAGCCTCCGCCGCAACGGGCCGCTGGCGCGCCCGTTGTCAGTCCTCTGCTCGACTGAGCCACTTGACCGGCCAGGTACGCCCGAGAGGGCACCGACAGGAAGCTCGCGCCGAAAAGCGACCCACAGGCGCGGACAACGGGCGGATTATACGGGGTTTTCGTCGCGGCTCTCAAGCTGAACGCGGCGCGAATCGCCCGGGCTTTCCCGATCCGGTCTCATCGCCGTCGCGTCCCCAGCCACTCCTGCGAGCGCGCCGCTTCGATCAGGTCGCACGCACTGCGCATGCCCTTCGCCGCGGCACGGCGCTGCAGTATCTGGAACACCTGTCCGGTCGCCAGGGCATCGCTGAGCGCATCGTGACGGCGGAGATTCACGATATGGAAAGCGCCCATCCAGTCGTCCAGATTTTTCAGCTTTTCAGCGTGCTCGGGTTCGAGCGCCGGCGCCAGCCATGCGAGGTCGAGCCAGATGCGTTTGAACTCCTCGCCCAGATACTTTCGCGTCGCCTTTCTGATCATGGTCTCGTCAAACGGCGTGTGAAACCCGATCAGTGGCGACTTGCCGATGAATTCGAGAAAGCGCAGCAGCACTTCGGCGGGATCTTCGCCCCCGGTTTGCGCACTGCCGCCGATGCCGTGCAGAAGAATATTGTCGACACTGCTCGCCCTGTCCTGACGCAGCACCGCATGGAATGTTTCTTCGTACACAATGCGCGAATCGGAGATGGCAATGGCGCCAATGGCGACAAGCCTGTCGCCATGGACGTCCAAGCCGCTCGACTCCACGTCCACCACAACCAAGCGCAGCAGCGAGTGCGCGCTGCCCGGGTCCGGCTCGTCGAGGGCCCGCCAGGCATCGAGGCGCCGTTGTTGCTCCGGCGGCAGCCGCGCCGCCTTGCCGAACATCCTCTCGATGAAACTCATGAAGCGCGTTTCAAAATAGGCTTGGCGCAGCTCAAATGGTTTGAAGTCAGCACGGCTCCCTGTTCCGAAACGCGCCCCGACTCCGGAGACTCAAGAAGGGGTGTGTCCCATTTTTTCAACAGGCTCATAGCTGGTAATCGAGCGACAGCCGGTCCTGAAGCTTGCGTGCCTGCCGGAACGCTTCCTTGAGAATGCGGCGATCGAGCTCGTTGAGCGCGTCGGGATTGATCCGATTGGGGGCTGCGCCGGGTCCGGATTCAACATGCTGGTGCCGCAGCCGGAACAGCAAAATGAACTGGAACGCCTCCACCATCGCCTCGATCTCTTCGCGCCGGGCACCGGTCCTTTCCCCAGACAGGCGCAGACGTGCCGCGGTATTGGTCTGCTCCAGACCGCTTGCGAGCGCGTAGATCCGCGCCGCGTCGACGAATGGGCGCGTGCCGTGAATCTTGAGGTCGAGGGTGTGTGGCGCGCCGTCCTTGCTGGAGGTCACGAATCCGGCGAAAAACCCCAGCGGCGGGCGCGACTCGAGCGCATTCTCCGCCATCGCCCGCAAAAAGCGCTGGTTGTCCTTTACCTGGGCGATCAGCCAGGCGCGCAACTGATGCGCCAGTTCCTCGCGGCCCCACAACGCGCGGAAGTCATAAAAGACCGTCGAGTTGAGCAGCGCCTGCGGTTGCGGATTGCGGATCCAGTTGTCGAATTTCTGCTGCCACTCCTTGACGCTGAGGCACCACTCCGGGTTGCTCGCCATGATATTGCCCTTGCACAGCGGAAAGCCGCAGGCATCGAGCGCCTCGTTGACCGCGCGCGCGAAAGGCAGCAGACGTTCGCGCGCCTGTGCGGCGGGCAAGGCGTTCGAGAACAGAATGCCGTTATCCTGGTCGGTGGACAGCGTCTGCTCCAGCCGCCCCTCGCTGCCGAGCGCGATCCAGCAGAAACTCATCCCGCCCAGCTCGTGCCTGCGCGCCTCGAGCTCGAGTATCCTGCAGCCGAGCTTGTCGTTCAGCGTGGCGATGAGTTGCGTCAATTGCTCCGCACCCACGCCCTGGGCGATCATGTTGCCCGCCAGCTTGTGGATGTCCGCCGCCGCCTGCCTGAGACTTTGTCCATTCTCCGCGATCTCGATCGCATCGATGATGTTGCGCATGCTCGTGCGCTGCAGCGCGAACAGGTCGCGCTCCGATATCACGCCGAGCAGCCTGCGCTCCTCCACCACCAGCACATGCCGAATCCCCATCCCTACCATGAGCACCGCGGCCTCGGCGGCGCTTGCCGTCGCGGGCAGGCACCTGGGATCGGGTGTCATGCAGGTCTCGATCGCTTGCGCCGGATCGAGGCCGCCGGCGACCGTGCGCTTGAGCAGGTCGCGCTCGGTGAAAATGCCGACCGGCGCGCCACCCTTGTCGACTACCACGATGGAGCCGACCTTGGCTTGCTGCATCGCCTGCAGGGCGCTGCGCAGGCTGTCGCCCGGCGTGCAGCTCACCGGTGCCCTGCGCACCAGGTCCCGCAGGGAAACGTTCATCGGCTGCTGCCCCGCCGACTGTTGCGCATAATAGGCCTGCAGCAGCGCATAGGACTGCTGCAGCATGGCGCTTGCGCGGCCATCGCAGAACTCGCGGAACGGCGGGCTGCGGCTTGCCAGTTCGGCAATCGCGTCGGCACCGGTTTCGTAGCAGAACGTGTCCTCGATCGCCGTGAAAACATAATTTGTGGGCCGCTTGCCGTACACCGAGGCAAGGGGAAAGCTTTCGCCGACGTAATACTCCACCGTCTCCCGTACGGGCAGGGCCTCGCTGGCGCTTTCGCCGTGCACCCGGCCGCGCTGGATAATGTACAGGGTGCGCGCCGTTCCGTACTCCGGCGCGGTGATCTTTTCGCCCTTGGCAAAATAGGCGAGCTTGAGCCGGCTCACGAGAAACGCGAGAGATTCCGCGTCCATCCGGTCGAACGGCACATGGCGGCGCAGGCTCTCAATTGTTGCCGCCGTCATTACATTCGACACTTCGCCCATATAACCCTTTCCTGTCCGCGCCACGGACCTGAGAACACCGATATCCGGCGGCCTCGGCCTTTCCTTTCACCGGGAGTATAGATTCTGCCCGGGGTAGCCCGCATCGCGGGATTGATAGGCGCAGGAGCCGCAAACGGTCCTGGAGCTTCGACGCGGAACAGCACGCCACTGAGCATGCACAGTGCGATCATGCGCTGGCCCCGGCTTTCACAATATTCTGTATGTAGTGGAGCTGCTCAAGTTGCAGCCAGTACAGGAAATTTGATGCTCCGGCCTTGGCGGTCCTCGCTCCTTGAGATTTGCAGCGGACTCGCGCATCATCATCGTTACATGGAACCCGCCGACAGCATCCGCCGCCTTGGCTTCGCGCGCTGGTACGAGCGCCGCCTGATAGAGGGGCACGCCTGGTTTGTCACCGGGTTCTTCTGCATGATCGCGATCGCGGCCTGCATGGAGGAGCTGAGCTTCCGCGGCTCGATCATGCGGCTGCTCGTCTACGTCACCGTCGTCCTGGCCGCGGTGGCGATCGGAATCTACGGCTTGGTGCGGTACCAGAAGATCCTGGCCGAGGCCGAGCGGCTCGGCGAGCACGCCACCTGCGGTGCCTGCGGCGCCTACGCCCGCTTCAAGCTGATCTCGCCCTCGCAAGTTCGCTGCCGCAAGTGCGACAACGAATGGTGCCTCATCGACACCGGCTAAGCGAGACATGAGGGACGCGTTGGTGGCGAAGAGAGTGGGATTCGAACTCACATTGCGCTGTTAACGCACACACGCGTTCCAAGCGTGCGCGTTCAGCCGCTTGGCCATTGCTCCGCGGTTCGCGGATTTTTTCCAACCTCGAAGCAACTGAGCTCAGGACGCGGGCGGCGTGTTCTCGAGGACGATCCCGATCTTCATGACCGTCAGTCCGAACCAGAGGATGATCAATAAGAAAAACGCGACCAGGCCGAGGTGCTGGTCGAGAACGACACGTGGCGTGATCCAACGCGTCACCTTCATTACGGGCGAGGTGATCGTCTTGAAGATGCCGTAGACCGGATTCTGGTCGCGTTTGGCGCCCGTAAGCGCGTAAAGCAGGCCCTGGCCGATCATGGCTACGCCCGCCACCTCGGTCAGCGCCTTCAGAACTACTATAATCTCGTACATAAGATCGACTCGGGAATGAACCGATGGAACACTGGCGATATTACATCCGCGGCCGCCTGCTTGAAGCGTTGGGGCGTGCGCAGGAATCGATCAACGCCTACCAGGCAGCGCTCCGGGTAAAACCTGATTTCCACCGGTGCTCGAACCGGGTCGCATACGTCCTGGCAGGGCTTGAACGCTATGCCGAGGCGGAGCCCTACTTCAGGGCGGTGCTGCACGCCGATCCCGGAAACGCGGTCGCGCATTTCAACCTGGGCTACACCTATGACAAGCGCCGCCAGTTCGAAAAAGCGATCGAAGCTTTCCGCGAAGCGACCCGCCTGAATCCCAAGATCGACCGCGCCTGGTACGGCCTGGGGCTTTCGCACGCGGCCCTGGGGAGGCATGAGGAGGCGGCAAAGGCACTGCACGAGGCCGCCATGCTGCAGCCCATGAATCCCCACGCCTGGTACCACCTGGGCATGGCCTACCACACGCTGCGCAAACCGGAAAAGGTGAACGAAGTGGTCATGCACGTCCTTCGCTTCGACCCGAAAATGACGCGCCGGCTGATCCTCGATGCCGGACGCAGCGATCTCGCCCACCTGGTCAAGGACCTCGTGGTCTGACCGATCCCTCCGCCAGCGACGTGGTCAACCGAAAATCACCTGGGTGACCTTGAATTTCCCGCTGGCATCCTTCTGGAAGATCAGGATGGTCTCGTCATCGACCAGGCTCCGATTGTCCGGGTCGAAGGTCTTCTTCTTGTAGATCCATCGCGGCGTGTTCGGTTTGCTGGTGTCGACGGATTCGGGCTTGCCCACTTTGGCGATGACCTCCTCCTCCGTCTTGTCCGTCACGTAACCGGTGAACAGGCCACGCGCCGTCCCGGTAAAGCTGCCGGAGCAGGCGGTCAGGGCCAGCACCATGCCGCAGGCGGCGGCAACCAAATTTGCTTTCATCTCCAATCTCCCTGCGGAAAAGAATGTCCTCGCAAAAACAAAGCCCGCCGAAGCGGGCCTTGTCCAAATCAGCGGCCTGAGGCTATCTGCCTTCGCTGACCAAGGTATCGCCCACCAGGTTCGGGTAGCGCACGTGCTCGACCAGTTCCTGTACCTCCTTGGATGGCGGCGCAGTCAGCATACTGACGATGAAGATGGTGAGCATCCCCAGCGGCAGGCCGAACATACCCGCCGAAACCGGGCTCAACCCGAACCACAGGTCCATCTTCGGCACGCCCATGTTGGTGAAGAATGGGTAGGTACGCAGCATGTAGTAAACGCAGATTCCCAGACCCGCCAACATGCCCAAGATCGCCCCCCACTTGTTGGCGCGCTTCCAGAAAATGCCCATCACCAGTGGCGGGAAGAACGCCGAAGCCCCCAGCGAGAATGCCGCACCCACCAGGAACAGGATGTCTCCCGGTTTGAGCGACGTGACATAGGCCGCGAGAATCGCCATCACCACCAGCAGAACCTTGGAGAGCGTCACGCGCTTGTTCGTGCTCGCAGCCGGGTCGATCATCTTGTAGTAGAAGTCGTGCGCCAGTGCGTTGGCAATGGTCAGCAGCAACCCGTCCGCGGTCGAGAGCGCCGCCGCCAGGCCGCCGGCCGCGACCAGCCCCGATACGACGTAGGGCAGGCCTGCAATCTCGGGCGTCGCCAGTACGATCAGGTCGGTGCCGATCACCACTTCGGCCCATTGCACGATCCCGTCGTGGTTGATGTCGGTGATGTTGAGGAGCGACGGATCCACCTTCGCCCATGCCGCCGCCCACGCCGGTAGCGAGGCGAACGAGCTGCCCACCAGGTGAGTGAACATGTCGTATTTCGCGAGCACCGCCAGGCATGGCGCCGTGAAATATAGCAGGAAGATGAAGAACAGCGACCAGAACACCGAAACGCGCGCTTGCTGCACGCTGGGCGTCGTGTAGTAACGCATCAGGATGTGAGGCAATGCGGCCGTGCCGAACATCATGCAGAACACGATGCCGATGAAGTTGAGGCGCGCGGTGTTCTGCGCCGCTTCATCCTTGCCAACGAATGCCTCGGCGTGCGGGCGGGGCGGAGCCGCCCGCGCGGCAAGGCCCGTTTCCCGGGTCCACTGAACCTTGGCGGCGTTCACGTTGCCGGGATAAGCCGCAACGGCTTTCTCGGCCTCCGCGATCTTGTCCGCAGGCGCATTCGCAGTCTTCAGGCTTGCCAGGTTCTCCTCGCCCTTGGCCTTGCCTTCTGCATAGGACTTGTCCGGATCCGCGAGCGCGGCCTTGCCCGCTGCAGCGCGATCGGCGAATATCTTGCGCACCTCCTGCTCTTTCGGATCGTTGGTGATCTTCTTCTCCACATCGGCAAGCTTCTGCAGCGTATAGCCATAGGCGATCTGCGGAATCGGGATGCCGGTATGTTTCACGCCCAGCCATACGACGGGCGTCAGATAGGCAATGATGAGGACGATGTACTGGGCCACCTGGGTCCAGGTCACCGCCCGCATGCCACCCAGCATCGCGCACACCAGGATCCCGGCGAGACCGACGAACACGCCGACGCCGAACTCGAG
>JBGPYQ010000027.1:0-22582 GCA_041493345.1 Gammaproteobacteria bacterium
AACCAGGACCACGCTTTCCCCGGCCACGGGCGCATCGAGCCGCACGTAGCTTTCGCCGTCGGGAAAGCGCCTCAGTTCGAGGTGCCCTCCCGTCGCGCCCAGTCGAGCCGAAATCACGCGCCCAAGATCCTCGTGTCCCGGAAAGGAATACACGATCGTAGTCACGTCGACTCCGAGACCGAAACGATGTTGCGCTGCGAGCGCACGTAATCCATAGCGTACTCGAGTTCGCCGGCCGCTTCGGCATGCACGACAAAGAGCGGCTGGCCTCTTTCCACCGCGCACCCGAGGGGGGCGAGGAATTCCACGCCCGCAGCGGGAGCCTTCGGGGCGCCGGCAAGCTTCGCGACGCGGGCAAGGCGCCGGTTATCGACGACCCCCACGCGCCCGGCGCGCGGAGCGACGACAGGATGAGTGTGGCGCGCACGGGACGGCTTGCGCATTCCGCCCTGTGCCTTGCAGATCGCCTGGAACTTGCTCCACGCCCGGCCGTCGTCCAGGAGAAGCTCGGCTTGCTGCCTGCCCACGCCGCGCGGGACGCCGTGCGACAGTTCCAGAATGAGCCCTGAGAGCATCAGCGCGCGCTCGCGAAGGTCCTGCGGCGCATCGGCCTCGCCGCGCAGGACCGCCAGCACGTCGCGAGCCTCGAGCGCCGGACCGATTCCCCTTCCGACCGGCTGGGTCCCGTCGGTGATCGCGACGCGGACATTGAGTCCGATCGCGCCACCCACTTCTTCCAGCCGGCCGCTCAGGAATTCCGCCGCTTCCTTCGAGCGCACTTTCGCGGTCGGGCCGACCGGCATGTCGACGACGACGTGCGTCGATCCCGCGGCGGCTTTTTTCGACAGCACCGACGCGACGAGCTGCCCCTCGCTGTCGAGCTCGAGCGGGCGCTCGACCCGCACCAGCGCTTCGTCCGCGGGACTCAATCCGGCCGCCCCACCCCAGACGATGCAACCGCCCTCGCGTTCGACGACTTTCCGCATCGCCTTGATACTCAATTCAACGGGCGCGAGCGTTTCCATGGTGTCGGCGGTCCCGGCAGGCGAGGTGATCGCGCGCGACGAGGTCTTCGGGATCGTGAGTCCGAATGCGGCCACGATCGAAACGATGATCGGCGTGGTGCGGTTTCCGGGCAGACCGCCGACACAATGCTTGTCCATCACCTGAGCCGCCGGCCATTGCAGGCGCTCGCCCACCGCAACCATCGCGCGCGTCAGCGCCAAGGTCTCGGAAAGCGCCAGGCGGTTTCCCGCGCAGGCGGTGATGAAAGCCGAAAGCTGCAGATCGGAATAGCGGCCTTCCTTGATGTCGCGCACGATTTCGAGCATGGCGAGGTCGTCAAGCGGCTTGCCATAGACCTTTGCGCGCACATGGCTGAGCGACTCGACAGGCGCCGCGTGCGAAAGCATGATCTCGTCGCCGGGCTTTGCGCCCAGGGCGCGCCACGCCGACTCCGAAAGACTGCCTTCACCCTCCGAAAACAGGTCGCTGTGTACCACGTTCACCGTCGCGATGATGGAGCGACCGCGAAGCCTCACCTGTACGCGCGATTGCGTACTGAAGCCCTCCGAGCGGCAGATATGGCAGTCGCTGCGCATGAACACGACGTGGTGCTGATAGGTGTCGATGCCGAGGTAGCGCAGCGTGAGCGAATGCCGGTGCCGCGCGCTCTTTGCCGACGTTGCGGAATGAGTCTTCATTCGAGGCTTGCCGACTCCAGGTAGTCGGGCACCCGGCAACTCCAGCCGAGACTTTCCTCCACTCGGTGCCGCAGCGCGTCGGCCGCTGCCGGCTCACCATGCGTGATGAAAGTCTCGCGCGGGGCCTGCTCGAAGCCCTTCAGCCAGTCGAGGATTTCAGCGTAGTCGGCGTGCGCCGAGAAATTCTCGATGACTGCGACCTCCGCGCGGATGGGAACGTAGGCGCCGTGGATCTTCACGGAATCCGCTCCGGCGACGATCGTGGCGCCGCGCGTGCCGCCCGCCTGGAAGCCCAAGAACAGAATGGTGTTGCGCGAATCCGGCGCAAAGGCCTTCAAGTGATGCACTACGCGGCCGCCGGTGGCCATGCCGCTCGCCGCGATTACAACCATCGGGCCGCGCTTTTCGTTCAAGCGCTTGGATTCTTCTGCCGTGTTGACGATGACTGCCGCACTGCACATCGCCTCGCACTGCTCCGGCGTCAATCGATGCTCGGCGCGATGCTTGTGGTAGATCCGGGTCGCATCCACCGCCATGGGACTGTTGAGGTATACGGGCAGGTCGGCGGGAATCGCACCTTCCGATTTGAGCTGGTGGATGTGATAAAGCAGCGACTGCGCACGTCCCACGGCGAAGGACGGGATGACCACGACGCCGCCGCGCGCCGCAGTCCTCCTGATCACCCGCCCGAGCTTTTCGCGCGGATCCTCGGGATCGTGGCGGCGGTTTCCGTAGGTCGATTCGAGTATGAGGTAATCCGCACGGCGGATTACCGACGGCGCCACCATGATCGGGTCGTTCGGACGTCCGAGGTCTCCGGAGAACACCATGGTGCGCGCGCCGTCGTTGAGCGAGATGATAGCCGCGCCGAGGATGTGGCCGGCGGGAGCCAGTCTCAGGCGCAGGCCGCCAAGCTCGATCTCCCTGTCGAATTCGACCGGGGCGAAGTGCGTCAGCGAGTGCTTCGCGTCCTCTTCGGTGTAGAGCGGCAGCGCGGGCTTGTGTCTTGAAAATCCGCGGCGATTGGCGTATTCCGCTTCTTCCTCCTGCAACCTCCCGGCATCGGGCAGCAGGATGCGGCACAGTTCGTACGTCGCCTCTGTGCAGTGAATCCTGCCGGTGAAGCCGTTCCGCACCAAAAGCGGAAAGTAGCCGCTATGGTCAAGATGGGCATGGGAAAGAACAACCGCCGATACCGTTGCCGGCTTGATCGGAAGGGGCGCCCAGTTCCGCAGCCGCAGCTGCTTGAACCCCTGGAACAGGCCGCAGTCGACGAGGATTTCGCAATCGCCGGCGCGGAGCAGATACTTGGATCCGGTGACGGTTCCGGTCGCTCCAAGGAACTGAAGACTCCAGTTTCCTGATTTCCAGGCCGTGCGAGCCTGAGTTTCTCTGCTTTCGGTGGCCGTTGCATTCATCACGCCAGCGTCTGATTGTTTGAAGCGCTGGTAGTTGGCGACGGCCCTTGGACCTGATCCTACGATCCGGTACCGTGCGCCGGCTCGCCGCCCAGTTTCGGAAAGAACGCCGGCACCTTGCCCATGTAACGCCGGTACTCATCACCGAACTCGGCAAGCGCGTCCCGTTCCTCCCTCCTTGCCAAACGCAAGTACATGTAGACGAGGATGGGGAACATGACGAGCGTCAAGAGCGTCGGCCACTGCAGCAGGAACCCGAACATAATGGTTACGAACGCCACGTATTGAGGATGCCGGATACGCGCGTACGCCCCTGCGGTCGCCAGACGGTGTGTGCGCTGTGCGTGGTAGAGAACCCTCCACGACGCGGAGAGCATCCAAAAGCCGGCTCCGATGAAGATGAAGCTCAGGAAGTGGAACGGTCCGAAATGGGGGTTTGCCTTCCACCCGAACATGACCTCGAGCAGATGCCCGGCGTCGTGGGAAAGAAAATCGACTCCGGGGAACTTGCTCGTGAGCCAACCCGAGAGCAGATAGATCGTCAGCGGATAGCCGTACATTTCAGCAAACAAGGCGACCAGAAACGCGGAAAACGCGCCGAACGAGCGCCAGTCGCGCGGGCTCTGCGGTTTCGCGAAACTGAAGGCGAAGATGATGAACACGAGCGAATTGATGATCACCAGCGACCAGAGTCCATAAGCGGGTGGGGAACTTGTATCGTTCATGATTGACCTCGTACGTTGCGGTTCAATGGTGCTGATGTTCGGAAGGCTCGGGAGTTTTCGTCGCACCTGGTTCAGGCTTGCTTTCTTGTCCGCCGTGACCGCCATGCCCTCCGTGCCCGTGTCCAAAGAAATGCATCAGCGGGCACGCCGCGAGCAGCAAATAAGGAAGGATTCCGAACACGTGTGCACGATGCTCGGTAATAAGGAAAAACGCCGCAACCAGCACGAAGCCGATTAGCACGTATTTGCCTATCGAATTCGACCGCTTGCTGTCTTGCCCGTGGTCATGATCCATGTCATTGCTCCTTTCGTGCCCCGTCAGCGGGACGCTTCAGCTTCATTACCACCGGCATGGAACACGCTCTTGTTCCAGGTGAAGTGCTCATACACGCCGGTCCAGTACAACCCGAAGGTAAATCCGAATAGCAGTTCCTCGAGCGGAATTCCATAAATCAGTATTCCGCTCAGCACCGGCAGGTTCCACACCTGCTCGATATAACCGGGCGCGAACCACCGAAACCCGAGCATGAAGACCGCGTAGAGCGCAAGAAAAAGGAAGCCGCCGATGAACGTCTTCCACTTGAGATCGGGCCGGCAAATCACCGCGGCGACCGCGCCGATCACCAGGCACAGGATCGACGGATAGATCGGGTTCCAGGGCAGGAAATAGAGCGGCACGAACAGCACGTAAGGCAACAAGAGAGCCAGGCGATGAAAGCGATGCCGGTGATGTCGGCGCTCGGCCGCGTCTATCGGCGCCAGCCGTTCTCCCGCAAGCGCGTTGTAAAGTACCGCGCCGATGCCACCGATCGCGAAACAGAAGATCAGGCTCTCGACGTCGAAGCCCGTGCGCTGCGCCAGGTCGAACAGTGTAGGCGGGTTCCAGTACTCGGGGACATAGATCGGCTCGGTCAGGCCGAGAAGCGCCGTGAGCGCGCTCGTGCGCCACATGACGCCGCGAAAATCCGGCCGAAGCGCAAACAGCACCGCCCAGTGAATCAGGAACGCGCCCGACCAGATCAGCCAGACGTAGTGGTATTCGCGCATCAGAGCTTCGCGCGCCGGAGCCGCAGCGCGTTGGTGACCACGGATACCGAGCTCATCGCCATGGCGGCGCCGGCGAAGATCGGCGACAGGAGCAAACCAAAATAGGGATAGAGCACGCCCGCCGCGATCGGGATGCCGAATGCGTTGTAGACGAAGGCGAAGAACAGGTTCTGCTTCACGTTGCGCATGGTGGCGCGCGAGAGGCGGATCGCCTTGACGATGCCGCGCAAGTCGCCTTTGACGAGGGTCACGCTGCCGCTCTCGATCGCGACGTCCGTGCCGGTGCCCATCGCGATGCCCACGTTCGCCTGCGCGAGCGCCGGCGCGTCGTTGATGCCGTCGCCCGCCATCGCCACGGCGCGACCTTGCGCCTGCAGTGTTTTGATGGCGTCGACCTTCTGCTCGGGCAGCACCTCGGCGATGACTTCGTCGATGCCGAGCTGCCGGCCGACCGCTTCCGCGGTCTTGCGCGAATCGCCCGAGAGCATCACCACGCGCACGCCTTCGGATTGCAGCGTCTTGATCGCTTCCGGGGTCGTTTCCTTGATCGGATCGGCAACGGCGACCACAGCGACCGTGCGCCCGTCTACCGCGGCATAGAGCGCGGTCTTGCCCTGCGTCCTCAGCGCATCGGCCTTATCGGCGAGCGAGACAGGCACGTCGCCCTGCGATTCCATGAATCGCCGGCTGCCGACCGCGACCTTCCGGCCGCCGATGTCTCCTCGCACGCCCTGGCCGGTAACGGACTCGAATTTCTCCACCGGAGAGAGGCGCAGACCACGGTCTTCCGCGCCCTTGACGATGGCCTGCGCGAGCGGGTGTTCGCTCGCGCGCTCGAGACTCGCAACGAGGGTAAGCGCCTCGTTCTCCGCGATTCCCGGCTCGACGATCAGGTCGACGAGCTGCGGCCGGCCGAGCGTGAGCGTGCCGGTCTTGTCGACGACCAGCGTGTCGATCTCGCGCAGCTTCTCCACGGCCTCGGCATTGCGGAACAGGATCCCGTTGATCGCGCCCTGCCCCATCGCGACCGTGATCGAGATCGGCGTCGCCAGGCCCACCGCGCAAGGGCAAGCGATGATGAGCACCGCCACCGCGTTGACGACCGCGTAGGCAAGCCTCGGCTCGGGGCCGAAGAACCACCACACGAGCGCGGTCAGAACCGCGATCGCGATGACCGTTTCGACGAAGTAGGACGCGACCAGATCGGCGAGGCGCTGCACAGGCGCGCGCGTGCGCTGCGCCTGCGCCACCATGTGCACGATCTGCGAGAGCAGGGTATCGGCGCCGACGCGCTCGGCCCGGATGACGAGCGTGCCTTTGCCGTTGATCGTCGCGCCGGTCACCCTGTCCCCCGGCTTCTTGGACACTGGAACGGGTTCGCCCGTGACCATGGATTCGTCCACGTTCGACGAGCCCTCCACGCAGGTCCCATCCACGGGCACCTTCTCTCCGGGACGCACGCGCAGCTTGTCGCCCACCTGCACCTCGGCAAGAGGCACTTCGACTTCGCGCCCGTCGGCTTCGATGCGAATCGCCGTGTTCGGCGCGAGCGCCAGCAGCTCGCGGATTGCGCGGCTCGTCTGGCCCAGCGCGCGCAACTGCATGACCTCGCCCAGCAGCACCAGGGTGACGATGACCGCGGCCGCCTCGAAGTAGGCGCCGACCTGCCCGCTGTCCTCCCGAAATTCCTGCGGGAAAAGACCGGGCGCGAATACCGCCGCAATGCTGAAGATCCAGGCGAGCGCCACTCCCAGCCCGATCAGCGTGTACATGTTCGGGCTCCGGTTCTTCACCGAAAGCGCAAACTTGCGGAAGAAAGGCCAGCCACCCCACAGCACGACCGGCGTGCCGAGCGCGAGCTCCACGTACATCCGCACGTGCGCTGCAATTCCGAAAGGATCCTTGATACCGAAATACGGCGCCATCGCGATGACGGCGAGCGGCGCCGTGAGAACGGCGCTGACCCAAAAACGGCGCGTCATGTTGCGCAGTTCCGAGTCGTCTTCCTTTGCTCCCGCAACGGGCACGAGCGCCATGCCGCACTTGGGACAGTTGCCCGGCTTGGGGCTGCGGATTTCCGGATGCATCGGGCAGGTGTATTCGGCCGCCGTCGCCTTGGCCGGAATCAAAGGCACGAGCGCCATGCCGCATTTCGGGCAGCTCCCCGGACCTGCCTGCTGGATCTCGGGGTGCATGGGGCAGGTGTAGATCGCGCCGGGCTTTACCGCAGCCCCGGGATGAGCGGCTGCACTTCCATGTGCGGGCTGTCCGTGATGTCCGTGATCGTGATGCGAATGTTCGTGGCGCGGCGTATCCATCAATATTTTCTCCAATGCCTAACTTACGTGTGCGCTGCTTTTTCGACGATCGGGACGAGCACGAACTATCAACAGCGTCGCAATCGGAACAATCACCCACTGAAGCAGCGGTGCAAGCCCGATCCCGAAGATGAGCGGCATGTGCGCCGAGTAAGCCCAGGCGCCGGCATGGTAAACGTTGTACCACTCGCTGTACGCCGTGTAGGCGAGCCCGAAGAATATCGCGACCGCCCCGCCCGACCATGGACGGGAAGAAGGCCAGTCGGCGTCCTGGAAAACGAATCCGGCGAGGATGAAACCCGCCGCGGCGATGATCGCGTCTCCCAGCGTGCAGTGCAGAACCGCGTACGCAATACGTGCGACGCTGGAATCCTGAGCGATCGTGTAAAGGGGCAGTTGCGCGATTTCCCACACGAGATTCAATGCAAGCGACAGCCCCGCCCAGAGCAAAGCGCGTCCGAGCAAGGGTCTTGCTATACAACTCTCTGCCGTGTTCCGCATCTGGATCGGCGCCGGGTTCGTTGTGGTCGCCTATTTGGGAGCGCCTGCTAGCGCCTTCTGGTGCTGCATCATCTGCTCCATCATCATCTGCATCATGTCCATGCGGTGCTCCATCATCTCCGGTGACATCGGCGCAGCGCGGCCCATGCCGGGCTTCGCTGCGCCATCTTTCGGCGCCTGGCCCATCATCCCGCCTCCCATACCCTGCATCTTCCCTCCGCCCATGCCGCGCATTATCTGCATGCCTTCCTGCATCGCCTTCGTGTGCTCGTCCATGAGTTTTTTCCGTTCGCCCGGATCGGTGGTTTTCTGCAGGCGCGCCATGATGTCCTGCATTTTCTTCATGTGCTCCTGCATCTGCGCCATTGATTTTTCATCCGCTTGCGGTGTCGCGGCGGGGCGCGGCGCCTTCGCTCCCTGCGCCGCTTTGGCAGGAGACGCTGCCTTTTCAGGATGATGTTCGTCCACGGCATAGGCGAACGGAACTGCGAAAACAGCGACGGCCAATACAATCAACACTGATCGTTTCATGGGGTGACTCCTTTTTCCATTGTTAAGCCGGATCCCGGAACCGCGCATGCGTTAAGATCGTCCACAGACTACACAATACGGGCCTGCGATACGCCCGGCATGAGGTATATCAAACCACGGGCGAATTCAGGCTTCCGTCGCCCTTACTTCGCCCGGACGGCGTCCATCTTCATGCCCGCCTCGTAAATCCCTGCCTCGGCCGGCGCGAGCCGTGCCGGATTCACTATCGCCAAAGCACCCATGAACATTCTGCAAATTTTCATGGCGGACTGCTTTCTTTGCATAATCGGCACGTACGTATTGTTGAGTTCTGGGTATACTACTTGGCCGATGTAATAATGTATTCACGCCCCTGCTGCACGAATTCGAATTCCACTTTCTTGTCGGGCGAAAATTTTCCGAGCAGCGTTTTGTCCTTGACGGCAAAGGTCATGGTCATCTCTGGCCACTTCATGCTTTGAATCGGTCCGTGCGCAATCGTCACCTTGCCACCGGCGGAATCGATCTTCGTCACCGTTCCCTTGCCTTTGTGGACTTTGTCTTGTGCCTTCTTATCGGACTGCGTTCCCTTCATGTCCATGCCTTTGTCCATGTCTTTCATGTCCATGCCTTTCATCCCGCCGGACTGGGCGAGGCTCTCGGATATTGGCGCTATGGACAGTGCGAGAACGATTGACAGCGCAACAAGATGTTTCATTTCACTTCTCCTTTCTTCGGCTAACGGTTGAACTAAAATTCTGGGACCACTGGGGCGATCAATTTCAAACCGTTTCATCGCGCAGCCCCTTCCATAGGCCGGCCCGCTCGAACCCGCCACGCGCTCGGCGATTCAAGAGCAGGTAGGCAGCCGGAATGACGAACATCGAAAGAATCGGTGCAGTCATTATTCCGCCCACCATTGGCGCCGGCCATGCCTGATACCGACCTCCTTCACCAGCGCGTAGATCGCCGGGATCACGAACAATGTCAGCAGCGTCGCCGAGATCATGCCGCCGACCATCGGCGTGGCGATGCGGCGCATCACCTCGGAACCGGTGCCGCTGCCCCACATGATGGGAAGCAGGCCGGCAATGATCGCGAACACCGTCATCATCAGGGGTCGCACGCGCATCAGGGCGCCCTCCGTCACCGCGCCGTAGAGATCATCGAGAGTCGCGTCACGACCCTCGATCGCCCGCTTGTTCTTTATTGCGGTCCAGGCCTGGTCGAGATAGATGAGCATCACCACGCCGGTTTCCGCTGCCACGCCCGCGAGGGCGATGAAACCCACCGCCACGGCTACGCTCATGTTGTAGTCGAGGAGCCACATCAGCCACACGCCACCCACGAGCGCAAAGGGGACCGAGAGCATGACGATCAGGGTTTCCGTGAGGCGTTCGAAATTCAGGTACAGCAGCAGGAAGATGATGAGCAGCGTCAGCGGCACTACGACCTTCAATCTCTCGATGGCCCGCTCCATGTACTCGAACTGGCCGCTCCAGGTGACGTAGTAGCCGGGCGGAAACTTCACGTTGTCCGCCACCGCCTTGCGGGCGTCGGCCACATAGGAGCCGATGTCCCGATTGCGGATGTCCACGAAGATATAGGCGGAGAGCAGGGCGTTCTCGGTGCGGATTCCGGCGGCGCCCTTGGCGAGCTCCACCTTCGCCACCTGACCTAGGGGAACCATCGCTCCGCCCATGGTCGGCACCAGCACCTCGCGCGCGATCTGCTGCGGATCGGAGCGCAGTTCCCGCGGGTAGCGGACGATGACGCCAAAACGCTCGCGGCCCTCGACCGTGGTCGTTACCATCTCACCGCCCAAGGCTGTCGCGATAACGTCCTGCACTTCGCCCACCGTCAGCCCATAGCGCGCCAGCGCCTCCCGGTCCGGCACGATGTTGAAGTAGAAGCCGCCGGTGATGCGCTCGGCGAACGCACTGGTGGTGCCTGGCACCTGTTTTACCACCACCTCGATTTCCTTGGCCAGTTTCTCCATTTCGATGAGGTCCTTGCCGAAGACCTTGATGCCGATGGGCGTGCGGATGCCGGTCGAGAGCATGTCGAGACGCGCCTTGATCGGCATGGTCCAGGCGTTGGACACGCCAGGAAACTGCAGCGCCTTGTCCAGCTCGGCGATCAGCTTGTCGATGGTCATGCCGGGCCGCCATTCCGACTCAGGCTTCAAGTTGATCACCGTCTCGAACATCTCCGTCGGCGCCGGATCGGTAGCGGTATTGGCGCGGCCCGCCTTGCCGAAAACCGAAGCCACTTCCGGGAAGCTCTTGATGATTTTGTCCTGGGTTTGCAATACCTCCGCCGCCTTGGTAATCGACATGCCCGGGAGCGACGCCGGCATGTACAAAAGCGTACCTTCGTTGAGCGTCGGCATGAATTCCGTTCCCAACCGGTCGGCGGGAATGATCGACACGCCCAGAACGACAATCGCCGCAAGAATGGTTAATTTTTTCCAGCGCATGACGACGTTGAAAACCGGCCGGTAGGCCCAGATCATGAAGCGCACGATCGGATTCTTGTGCTCGGCGGGGATGCGCCCGCGTATAAACACCATCATCAAGACCGGCACCAGCGTGATCGACAGAAACGCGGCTCCGGCCATGGCAAAGGTCTTGGTGTAGGCGAGCGGCGAGAACAGCCGGCCCTCCTGGGCCTCCAGCGTGAACACCGGCAGGAAGGAAACGGTGATGATGAGCAGACAAAAGAACAGCGCCGGCCCCACCTGCTTGCAGGCGGCGATCATGGCCTCGACGCGAGATTCCCCTTCCTTCAACCGCTCCAGGTGCTTGTGGGCGTTTTCGATCATGACGATGGCGGCGTCCACCATGGCGCCGACGGCAATCGCGATGCCGCCCAGGCTCATCAGGTTGGAGTTCATGCCGAGCGCACGCATGGCGATGAACGCGATCAGCACCCCCACCGGCAGCATGATGATCGCCACCAGGGCGCTTCTGACGTGCAGCAGGAAAACGATGCAGATGAGGGCGACGATGGCGCTTTCTTCGAGGAGCGTGCGCTTGAGCGTTTCAATGGCGCGGTGGATGAGATCGGAGCGGTCGTACACCGTCTCGATTGTCACTCCTTCAGGAAGGCCGGCCGCGACCTCGCCGATCTTGGCCTTCAGATTGTGGATGACCTCGAGCGCGTTCTGGCCATAGCGAGCCATGGCGATGCCCGAAACCACCTCTCCTTCGCCGTTGAGTTCGGTCAGGCCGCGGCGTTCGTCGGGGCCGAGCTCCACGCGGGCGATGTCGCGAATGAGCACGGGCGTCCCCTTTTCGCTCTTCACAACGAGAGTTTCCAGGTCGCCCTTTCCGCGCAGATAGCCCTTGCCGCGCACCATGTACTCGGTCTCGGCCATTTCGACCACGCGCCCGCCTACGTCGCGATTGGATTCGCGAATCACCTGCGTCACCTTGTTGAGCGGGATTCCGTAAGCGCGCAGTTTGATCGGGTCAACGGTGACCTGGTACACCTGAACGTAGCCGCCGATCGAGGCCACCTCGGCCACGCCGTGCGCCTTGGTCAGCTGGTAGCGCAGGTACCAGTCCTGGATGGTTCTGAGTTCCGCCAGAGTTTTGTTCTTGGCCAATACCGCGTATTGATAGACCCAGCCGACGCCGGTGGCGTCGGGCCCAATCTGGGGCGTCACTCCTTTCGGCAGCCGGCCGGCGGCGAAGTTGAGATATTCCAGCACCCGCGAGCGCGCCCAGTAGATGTCGGTGCCGTCCTCGAATATGACATAGACGAAGGAGGCGCCGAAAAAAGAGAAACCGCGCACGACTTTCGATTTCGGAACCGACAGCATGGCCGTAGTGAGCGGGTAGGAGATCTGGTCCTCCACGACCTGGGGCGCCTGTCCCGGCGCTTCGGTATAGATGATGACCTGGACGTCGGAAAGATCTGGCAGGGCATCCAACGGGGTTTTCAGGATCGCGTAGATGCCGCCCGCGACGATAAACACGGTGGCGAGAATTACGAGGAATCGGTTCCGCGCCGACCAGTCGATGATGCGCCCAAGCATGATCAGCGTCCCCGGTGTGAGTCGTGGCTGACTGACGAATCGCCTGCTTCACGTCCATCAGCGAGCGGCGTGGCGCGAACCACGGTCCATTCGCCGGGCGGCCGCTCGACGAACTCGAAGCGAATTCTCGCGCCGGCCTTCATTGCCGCAAACAGCGCAGGATCGGCCACCTTGAACTCCATGGTCATGCCGCCCCACTCGAGGCTCGCCACCGGCCCGTGCGTGATGAGGACCGACCCCGTCTTCGGGTACGCGCTCACCACTTTTCCTTCGGCGGCATGTGCCTTGGCGGCCGCATCTGCCGATTTCGCGATACCCCCGGCATTTCCGCCCGCGGTCGTTGCATCCTGCTTGGGGGTGCCTCCATCGTGGGCGGAATGCCCGAATCCGCTCACCGCAGCCTTGAGGTTGCTCTCGGCGTCGATCAGGAAGTTGGCGCTGACGACGACGTTTTCACCTTCCTTCAGGCCTTCTAGCACCTCGACGTAGCCCTCGCCCCGCTGACCGAGCTTCACCTCGCGCGGTTCGAACAGCCCTTCGCCGCGCCGCACCAGCACGATCTGTCGCGTGCCGCTGTCGATCACCGCGGAATCGGAAACGGTCAGACGCCGCTCCCCCCGCTGCCTGGCGGCAAGCGTGACGCTTGCGTACATATCCGGCTTGAGCACGCGGCCCGGGTTCTGCAGCTCGATGCGGACCTTCGCGGTACGTGTTTCGGCCGTTATCGTCGGATAGACGAACGCGACCTTGCCCGCGAACAACTTGTCCGGATAGGCATTCACTTTGATGCTCGCGTCCTGGCCGGGGCGGATCCAGGCCAGGTCCTGTTCGAACACCTCGGCCAGCAGCCACAGCGAGGACAGGTCTGCGATGCGATACAGCTTTTCCCCCGGCATGAAGCGCATGCCCTGCACCGCGGGTTTCTCGAGCACGATTCCATCGACCGGAGAGCGCAGGGTGATGGCGTTGTTCACCTTGCCTTCCTGTTGCAGGCGTGCGAGCTCCTCGTCGGAAATGTCCCAGTTGCGCAGCCGCTGCAGGCTGTTATCGACCAGACTCTTCATGCTCGCCTGTATGTCGGGACTCGCATCCTTCAGGGACTGAACGCCCTTCCACGCAATAAGGTAGTCCTGCTGCGCCGTGATCAGGTCCGGGCTGTAGACCTCCATGAGCGGCTGGCCGCGGCGCACGCTCTCGCCCGTTGTCGCCACCAGCAGCCGCTGGATCCAGCCCTCGAACTTCGGCGACACGGTGCGCTGCAGGCGCTCGTTTACCTGCACCGTCCCGACAGCGCGAACAACGCGGGAAATTTCGCGAACCGCCGCGGGCTCGGTCTTCACGCCGAGCTTCTGCACGCGGTCGAGGCTGATCTTGAGCGCCGGACCCGCAGGCTCGTCGCCTTCGTACACCGGGATGTAGTCCATCCCCATGGAATCCTTCTTCGGCACCGGCGAGGTGTCGGCCAGTCCCATGGGATTGCGGTAATAGAGAATCTTTGGCTTGGGCTGGACCGTGGGCAATTGCGCGGCCGCAGGTGCAGGCCGCTTGCTCATGCCCAGCCAGTACCCGGCGCCGGCGGCAACGCCGAGCAGAACGGACAAGGCTGCGAACACAAGAAGCCGTTTCACTGTTGATCTCCTGTTGTTGAGCGGGTGCTCATCGCGTCTCCACAATGGATTTACCGGTGAGCTGGTCTATTTCCGCCAGCGCCTTGTTGAACGTCACGACCGCCGCGGCACGGTTAACTTCATAGTTGAGCACCGCCATCTGGCTGTCGAGCAGCATCGGGAAATCCACCCGGCCCACCCGGTACGCGGCGAGCGACGATTCCAGGGCGAGTCGCGCCTGCGGCAGGATGCCGGTTTCATAGAGCCTCGCGGATTCGCGACTCTGCTCGGCGATCGCTACCTGTTGTCGCAACCTGGCGATGAGCTCGTTCTGCTGCGCCTGGTACATGCTGATCGCCTGTTCGCGCATCGCCTGCGCTTCGGCCACCATCGGGTCAAGCTTCTTTTTTTGCCACACGGGCAGGTTGATAGCGACCGTAAGGCTAACCATGTCCGAGCGCGGCATCCCGTCCGGTGTCCTATCCCTTTGTCCGTAGGAAAGGCGCACGTCAAAGTCCGGGTAGTATTCCTTTCTCGCAAGGTCCAAGGCTTTCTGGTTCTTGTCGATCAAAGCCTTCAGGCCGAGAAGCTGCGGACGTTGCAGAAGCGCGGCGTCGCGCAGCTCCTCGAGCTTCAGCGAAACTGCCTCCAGGCGCGGCATCTCGGGCTTGATCGGAGACGCCTCCGTACCGCGACCCAGCGCGCGCGCCAGATCAGCCTCCATCGCACGCCGTTCGCGGCCCATGCGCAGGAGTTCCTCTGTCATTTTGGTAAGCTGCGTTTGGGCTTTCAGCACATCGGCCTGCGCCCCCTGCCCGACCGCAGAGCGCCCCTCCGCGATCCGCAGCAGTTGCTCCACCAGAAGCCTGTTCCGCTCGACAGCTTCGAGCGTCCGATCAATCAACGTCAGGTCGTAATAGGCGATCTTGACGTCCCGGATCACCCGGTTGACCGTCTCCCGATATCCGTAGGCGACCGACTCGGCACCCTTTGCCGCAATATCCTGGCGCAGGCCTCGCTTGCCGGGATAGGGCAGCTTCTGCGAGATGCCCAGCATCTTCATGGTCATGTCCTCGCTATTGAGCCGCAACGGCTGGATCGGAGCATTGACGATCCCCGCCTCGAGCATCGGATCATCGAGCGCGCCCGCCGGCGAGATTCGATGACCCGCGGCGTCCCTTTCATGCCCGGCCGCGGTGATTTCGGGATTGTTTCGCAGAGCTTCGCCTATCAGTTGCTGCAATGTCGCCACCGGCGGCGAGCGCTCCGGCGATGCGGCCGCCTCGGACTGGGCCATTGCGGCAGAGACGCTGCAGGTAATCAACAAGGTTAACGCAAGCGCGCTTGCGGTTTTCCAGAGATACATTCTTTCCATGGCGTTCTCCTTCGCAACTCCACCAACTTGACGCGAGGCCAACAGCGGGATCAATTCACCGATAGCGCGCATACACCCTTGTCGCGCCGCTGCGATCGAAGGCGAGTACTTCATACGGATCGCGTCGCCGTCCCTCCATGCCGGGCGACCCGAGCACCATGCCCGGCACTGCGAGCCCGGCGACTTCCGGCCGTTCGCGCAACAGTCGTCGGATCTCTGCCGCAGGCACATGGCCCTCGATTGCATAACGGTCAACGACGGCGGTATGGCAGGACGCGAGATTCCCGGGTACGCCCAGTCTGGTCCTCACCGGATCGAGATCGTTGACGCTACGCGTTGTTACCTCGAATCCCGCCGCGCGCAAGTGCTCGACCCACAGTTCGCAACAGCCGCAGGTCGACAGCTTGTGGACCGTGACCTGCGTCGCGCCGTGCGCCGCCCCGGGAAGCAGCAGCGAGAGCGGCGCCGCCGCAAGTGCCGACAGCAACTGCCGGCGTCTGATGAATTGCCGCTTATCCATGGAAGAATCCTCCGTCGAGTGTCATGATCCGTCCCTTCATCGAACTGCTCGTTTCAATAATCGGATGTTGTCCCTGCAGCCAGCGTAGATCCTGGACGACAGGAAAATACGACACGCGCCCGCACGGGCGGGTGCGAGAAGCGTCGCGGCGAGCGACGCGGGAGAAGGGCTAAATCAGGAGGCGCTGCAAACGCAAATACTCGCGGCCCGGCGGCCCGGGCGAATCGGGTATGCGGTCATGCCAGGGGCGGTGTTGCGCGATGAGCATCGGCGACGCAGTCGGCAAAGGCGCCGATTGGCCAAGGTCGGCGCCACCGAATGCGGCGGGCTGCGCGCTCACCAGCGGGACTGCCTCATCGAACACCGGCGGGCAACGTGTTTCCTGCGGATCATTGCACCCGGCGTGCTCCGAGAGCGCGACTGCATCTATTGCCGCGGCGGAGTGCGGCGAGCGATGGAACTGACCACCGCGCAGATCGCAGCATCCGGCCCAGGCCTGGGACAGCCAAATCAATGTCCACGCGGCGATCAGCAACGTCGCTCCGCCGCGCTTGGGGCGCCGCGTTCGCGATCGAATGAATGGGCGACGGAGAGACATGAACATAGGATACCTGATCGAGACTTTGTTGACTTTACCTTTCCGGGGTCCGCCGGGTTTGACGTAGATCAACCCGGCGCATGCGCCCTTACGCCCGGCCTCGGAACATTCACCGCACTATTCGAGTGCGGGCACAGGCGGGTCCGGCGGCGTCCCCGCGACAGTGGACAGCCTGCATCACCGCATCGCGCTCGCAGCGAGATCGCGATGCATCTTCGCCATCGTCTGGCTCTCACCGGCCGTTTCTTTGTATTTATCCGCAATGTAGTCGCAGTGCCTTGCCAGGTCCCTGCCAGGTCCGAAGCCCGGAGTTTTCCTGTATTTCTCGGCGCGCTGCGAGTGATCTTCCGATTTTGCCGCGGCCTCTTTCGCTTCCCTCTCGTAGAGGGCGGCCAGTTCCTCGTGGTCCGCCTTGGTCTTTGCGGCCGCAATCTTCGCCACGGCGGGATCCGCTCCGAACGCAGGTGCGCCCAGCAATAACGTGAAACCCAGCAGAGCGCCGTAAGCGCCCAGCGTGAATAACTGAGATGTCTTGCTCATGGTCTTTCTCCGAATTGATGGAACGTTATGCCGAAACCAGTATTCCGCCTCTCGCCAACCGGCACCCCAGGCGCCGGTTGACGTAGACGGAAGAATTCGCGTCCCGCTGATCACCGGGCGGTATGTGACTGCGGATGCGTGACACTGACCCAGGTGCTGCCGGCGTCGAAGCCGCTGGGTGCAATCGTCTTGAGAGGAAAGCTCGACATTGCCATCGCCGTGTCAAATTGCCAGACGAAGTTCTGGCCCCTGTCGTTCTCGATCTTGGCCGTTGTGAGATGAGGGACGGTAATGAACTTTGTCTCGCTGCTGATCCGGACCGTGGAATCCGGCCTGCCTTGCGCCTGAGTGCCGTAAAAGCCCTGTTTGACCAACGCGGAGTGATCCGCCGCGCCGGCAACGCCTGCGCCCGCACCGATCAGGGCGGACAGCAGGACAGAGGTGAAAACTTTGCGCTTGGTGTTCATGATAAAACTCCTTTAAGGGTTTGATAAAACCATCAGATACGTCGTCGACTGTGGCAGGCGTTTCGCTAAGTGCAACTGTCGCACCCGACCCGTCAACGTCTGACAGTGATGCCATTGTGGGCGCCGGCACGGGACAGGGCGCTGACACCGGGATTACATTTTCGTACGCGCCGCCGTTCGTTGGACACACCGGAATTCCCGGGTTCGGGGTCGCGGGCGCACTCACGACACACCACCATACGTGAGGCGAAACACCTTCGTCTTCTGCGACTGCCATAATGTTACCGGGCGACAATCCGGAAGCTGACGGCGCGATTACATATTTGTAATCTTTGGAAGCGGCCGCTCTTGATCATGCACAATGGAAAAGCACGAGCTTTGCCGCGAGGGGCAACATGAAAGTCCTGATCATCGAGGACGAAACCAAGACAGGCGATTACTTGAAGCAGGGCCTCACCGAGTCGGGATTTGTGGCCGATCTCGCGCGCGACGGATTGGATGGCATGCACCTGGCGCTGACCGAGGCGTACGACATCGTTGTGCTGGACGTGATGCTGCCCGGGCTGGACGGCTGTCGGGTGCTGCAGGAAATACGTCGCGCCGGAAAGGAAATGCCGGTGCTCTTCCTCACCGCCCGCGACCACGTGGAGGACCGCGTCAAGGGGCTGGAATCGGGCGCCGACGACTACCTGGTGAAGCCGTTTGCCTTTTCCGAGTTTCTCGCCCGAGTGCGGACGCTGCTGCGGCGCGGCAAAACCAAGGAAGCCGAGGTTTTGCGGGCAGCCGACCTGGAACTCGACCTGCTGCGCCGCCGCGTCAAGCGCTCCGGCAAGAGGATCGACTTGACGGCGAAGGAGTTTGCCTTGCTGGAACTTCTGCTGCGGCATCAGGGTGAAGTGCTGCCGCGCTCGTTGATCGCTTCCCAGGTCTGGGACATGAACTTCGACAGCGACACCAACGTCATCGACGTGGCCGTGCGCCGGTTGCGCTCGAAGATGGACGACGCCTTCGAACCCAAGCTGATCAGGACCGTGCGCGGCATGGGCTACGTGCTCGAAGTGCCGGAGCGCGTCTGATGTGGCGCAATTCCATCACCTTCCGTCTCACGCTGCTCTTTGCCGCGGCATCGACCGCGGTGCTGGTTGCGCTGGGCATGCTGGTCGGCGCGTCGGTGGAGACCCATTTCGAGGAGCAGGACCTTGCCGACATGAACGGCAAGCTGGAACTCGTCGGCCACGCCCTTTTCATGACGAGGGTGCCATCGGACTTCGATGCGCTCCCGCAGCATCTCAACGATGCCCTGGTCGGACACCATGGACTGTCTCTCTCGATCGTTGCGCCCGATGGCCATCTTTCGTTCGCCACCTCCGGCGCCAATTTCCCGGAAGACCTCATGGCAGTGCGTTCGTCAGCATCGAGGGCGGAGCGTTCCAAACTCGTGGTATGGGAAAGCGCAGGTCATGCCTATCGCGGCGTCGTCGTGACGATGATCTCCGGTGCGGTGGATGCAGGACCGTTCACCGTCGCCGTCGGCCTCGACATTTCTCATCACCGCGAGTTCATGAGCGCATTCCGCAAAACCCTGTGGATGTCGGTCGCCTTCGGCATTTTGCTCACGGGCCTGTTGGGCTGGTTCGCCGCCCGGCGTGGTCTCGCTCCGGTGCGCGTCATCGCTCAGGTGGCAAAAGGCATTTCGGCCAGCCGCCTCGCCGACCGCCTGCCGCATGATTCCGTTCCGGCGGAACTCACCGACCTCGCCACCTCATTTAACGCCATGCTCGACCGGCTGGAGGACTCGTTCCGGCGCCTGTCGAATTTCTCCTCCGACCTTGCCCACGAACTGCGCACGCCGGTGAGCAATCTGATGACCCAGACGCAGGTCGCGCTGTCGAAGGCCAGGTCCGCGGAGGAGTACCGCGAAATCCTTCACTCCAACCTGGAGGAATACGAGCGGCTGGCCCGCATGATCGCGGACATGCTTTTCCTCGCAAAGGCGGACAACGGCCTGATTGTGCCTCATAGAGAGGGCATCGATCTGGCGACGGAAATCGACGAATTGCTGGAGTTTTACGACGCACTGGCCGAGGAACAAGGTGTTCGCCTGTCTCGCAGCGGCAGTGGCGCGGTTGTCGGGGACCGGCTCATGATCCGCCGCGCAATCAGCAATCTGCTCTCGAACGCGATCCGTCACACTGCGCGCGGCGGTTCCATCAAGGTCGAGATCCGCGACTTGGGGAAGGATGGCGCCTGCATCGCCGTCGAGAACCCCGGCGAACGCATACCACCGGAGCAGGTACCCCGCCTGTTCGACCGTTTTTACCGGGTCGATTCTTCGCGCCAGCGCAGCAGCGAGGGCGCCGGACTCGGGCTCGCCATCACCAAATCGATTGTTGAAGCGCACGGCGGCACAATTTCCGTCTCCGCCCAAGACGGCATCGTGCGATTCGAGATATCGCTAGGACGGATGACTTAGCAAATCAAAGCATCAGGGGTATTGGCAACATGACACACGGTTGCATATATGCCGGCCGCCAGAAGTACCCACGCAAAACCCGGATGAACCGAATTTCCTATCACTTTGCTGCAGAGACCGATGCCGAACCGCCGAACGCATAGCGATGGACCCGAATGATGACTTCTCGTATCGGCGTGGTGTTGAGTTCGGGCGGCGCCCGCGGCGTGTACGCGCACACCGGTTTTCTGCTCGCGCTCGAAGAGATGGGCATTCCTGTCAGCGCTTGCGCCGGATGCAGCGCAGGCGCCGTGGTGGGCGGCATCGCGGCGAGCGGCGCCGATCTCCACGCCTGGTCGGAAACGCTCGCGCACCTAGATCCCGCGCGTTTCTGGACGCCGGACCCATGGCCGCGGCTGGCATGGCAGCTCGCAGTGCGCCGCGGCCGCGGCTTCATCGGCCTGTCCGGAACAGAGGCGGCCGTGGAATTCTGTCGCAGCCGGTTGGCCGTGCCGCGATTCGAGGCGTGCCGCTATCCGTTCCACGCGGTTGCGGTGAGCCTCGGGCGCGGGCGCAAGGTCATGTTTTCCTCGGGGGAGCTCGCGCCGCGCATGGTTGCGAGCGCGGCGATACCGCTGCACTATCGACCGGTCGAGATAGACGGCGACTGGTACTGTGACGGCGCTCTTATCGACCTGGCGCCTATGGATGCGATCTGCTGCAAGCACCATCTCGATGCGCTCATCATTCATCACGTGGCGACGCGCTACGCGGGACCGGAAGAGCTTATGCGGCTGCAGGGGCGGCCTTGGGCATTCCTCGACATACTCGGGCGGCTGCTGTTCAGGCGCCGGCCATGGTATCTCTCCGACGCGCCCCTCACGTTTCACCGTTGTCCCTGCCATTGCGGCACGGCAGTGATCGTGATCGAGCCGAAGCTGCCCGAGCTGTCCTGGCCCCTGACCGAAGGCGGCCCCGCGGTGCAGGCCGCGGCGCGTACGCAGGCCGAGACGCTGCTGCGACCGTATCTCGCGGCACTGTTGAGCGACCCGCGCCAGCAACTGCCCGTTTCATCGGCATCCCGCGCGGGCGTGGTCGCGGCGCAGGAGGGGGCCTGTGGAGACGACTAGGGCCTGTTAACACCCATTGAGCAGTTGCGATTCGACGTGCCGCCCGCGCTGATCGGGTCAGGAACACGTGATGAAACACCCCACCCGGAGAAAGTTCAAAGCCGCGCCGTCTTTTATTTCCTCGCCGCCCGCGCGGCCGGTTTTTTCCCCGCGCTTTTCCAGAGCTGCCTGGTCGCGAGGCGCGCGCCCTCGGCCATCGCCGTGAGTTTCGCCCAGGCGATCTCCGGGCTCCCGACTCTCGGCCCCAGGCCGCAGTCGGTCCCGGCCATGACGTTTTCGCGGCCGACGAGTTTCGCGTATTTCACCAGGCGCTCGGCCACCAGCTCCGGATGCTCGATGAAATCGCAGCAGTGGCCGACGACACCGGGAATGAGCACCGCGCCCTCGGGCAGCTTGACGTCCTCGAACACGCGCCACTCGTGCTCGTGGCAGGGGTTGGAGGCCTCGATCGAGTAGCTGCCCGCGCGCACGCGAAAGATGATGTCGATGATGTCGCGCAGGGGAATGTCGTTGCGGTGCGGTCCGTGGAAGCTGCCCCAGCAGACGTGCAGCCGGATTTTTTCCTCCGGGATGCCGCGCAGCGCGTGGTTCAGCGCATCGACCCGGAGCATGGCGTACTTGCGGTAGTCCCTGACGCTCATTTCGGGATACATCTGCCAGCCGTCGGGCAGGTCGGGATCGTCGATCTGCAGGAGGAACCCGGCGTCGGTGATGGCCTTGTACTCCTCGCGCATCGCCTCGGCGATCGCCTCGAGAAACGCCTCGTCGCTCTGGTAGTACTCGTTGCGCAGCCAGTGCTCGATCGTCCCGGGCGTGTTCGCCGGAAGGAAGGCCTCCGCGACTTTCACGCCCTGGAGCGCCGAGCGGAAGTTGTCGAGATCTTCCTTGAGCGCCGCGTGGCCGACGTACTTGAGCGGCGCGACCGAGAACACCTGCGTCAGGGTGAGCTTGCCCCCGGACAAGCCGCCCTTGCCGCTGGCGAAATACTGCGGAAATTCCCTGCTGTCCCGGCTGGTGACGCTGAGCGGCGCCGGACCTTCGCCGGGCTTGTATTCGCGCGTCTCGAAGCCGCCGAGGCGCTCGCGGCAATAGTTGGTGAAATTGGTCTTGCCCAGCTCGCCGTCGTTGACGCTGTCGATGCCGCACTCGAGCTGCTTGCGCACGACCTCGGCGACGCCCGCGCGCAGACTTCTTGCGAGCGCGTCCCTGTCATGCGCCTGGCCGCTTGCCCTGGCGAAGATCAAGCGCTTCAGTTCGTCCGCGCGCGGCAGGCTCCCGGCGTGCGTGGTCAGGATTCGGCGTTTCATCTCGCTCATCCGCGCGCGTGGGTCAGCGCACCAGCTGATTGATCTCGATGATGGGCATCAGCACCGCGAGCACGATGCCGAGTACCACCGCGCCCATGGCGAGGATCAATAGCGGCTCGAGCAGCGTGGTGAGCATGAGCGCGCGGCGCTCGACTTCGCGAGAGAGGTTCTTCGCCGCACGCTCGAGCATCGCGGCGAGGTCGCCGGTCGCCTCGCCGCTTGCGGCGAGGTGCACGAGAATCGGCGGGAACACTTTCGCCGCGCCGAGCGCGCGCGCCAGCGGACTGCCTTCGCGCACCGCCGCGATGGCTTCCGCGACGGC